>JADZFZ010001050.1 GCA_020854145.1 Deltaproteobacteria bacterium
GGATCGGTCGACGGCTGCGGCGGCACCGACGGCTCGGCGGGCGTCGCCACCGTCGTCGTAGGCTGTTGCGCAGGCACGTAGACGCACGGGTTCTGAACGACGATCTGCGGGCTCGCGGCGGGTCGCGGATCCTCGACGAGATACACCACGCTCGGTTGCGACGGATCGGGATACGCGACCGTGCGCGTCGCAGGCGCAGCGCTCGCGACGCAACCGGCGGAGAGCGCGACGCTGCCGCCGAGGGCTGCGGACTTCATCAGGAAGAGGAGAGTCTCGGGAAGTCGCATCGGGCACCTCGTTCGCGGTCGGCGTGTTTGCCCTACGAACGCGGGCGCTCCGTCGACCTTACAGTGCACGTCCAATCAGGGCCCCGGCGGCTGCGCACCGCCCGTGGCAGGGACGCCAATCGACTCGCACGGCGTCACTTGGAAGCTCACCACCTCTTGGCACCATTGGTACCGATTGCCCGGCGGGCTCGTGCAGTGGTCGGTCGTGCCCTGGCCTTCGAAGCGACCTTGGAGAACCACCGTCTCGCCGCAGTTGCGGATCGTGATGCTGTACTCGACGGGGCGTCCCTGGATGCAGGACTCGTAGTTCGCGACTCGCACCGTGTACGTGCCCGCGGGCGCGCGGCCCGGTGGCCAGAAGATGTGCTCGTTGTTGACGCCGAGGTTGCTGCTGCACCCGGCGTTCGCGTCGAGATCGAGGTGCCCGCCCGTGAAGCTCTGCGTGTTGCGGAACCACACGGTCTGTCCGGTCGGCTCCTGCACGTAGAGGTCGAGGTCCGTCGGCTCGGACATCGTCAGAGTGACCTCGACGTCGCCAGTCCCCACGGGCATGACCTGGAGCTGCCGCATGACGTAGGCGGAGACACGTCCGGCGCGGTCGACGGCGGCGATCCACATCGTCACCGGGTACGGCGTGTTGCCCGTCATCGGGCTTCCGTCGGGATGCACGGCAGCGTCGATGCCGAAGTCGATCGGCGTCACGTCCCCGGCGCCCATCGCCATGTTACCGAGCTCGTCGGGCGCACCGACGGGCACGTAGAAATGGCCCTGGTAACGCTCGAAGCCGACGATGAAGCCGACCACGTCGGCGCTGCCCTGCGGGTCCGTGACGCGCACCTGCACCCGGTTCGGCACACCAGCGACGATGCTCAGCGGCCCTGGTGCCGCGTCGTGCAGCGAGGCGACGGGAGCGTCGGGCGTGCCGGCAGGTCCGGGGATCTGCGCCGCCCGGATCTCGCCGTGCCCGACGAGCCACGGGTTCGGGATGGTGCGACCCGCGCGAGAAAGCCAAGAGCCCGGGGCGTTCGCCGGACGCACACGGTCGGAGGGCAGCATGCTCGAGAGCGCGACGTAGGGACCCGCGCGGTACCGCGCCTGCATCGCTTCGCGCGGGTCGACGGGCGACACGTCGCTCACGACGGGCTGCGTGCCCGCCGACGTCGGCGCGGAGCCTCCGCTCGAGGTGGGCCCTCCCGCCGGCGTGCTCCCGCCGACGGGTGCGACCTGCGGAAGCGGGCCGGCGGCGGTCTCGCGCTGCTCCATCAGGTGAGCGACGCCGAGCCCCACGACGAGCGTCACGCCCGCGAGCGCGAGCACGACGAGGATCGCCACGCCGACCCACGCGTATGAGGACCCGGTGGGCCGGGCGGCCTTTTCGACGCTCTCCACGTACGAGCGATCATACGATGCCCGCGCGACGCGCCACCCTCAAGACCTCGGAGGTCCCCGGATGCTCGGCTCGAACGTCTCCTTCCTCAAGCCCGTGGCGCTGCTGTGCGCGGCGACGATGGCCGGCTGCTGCTGCCCGCTGGGCGCGTTCCAGAATCGCGGCTCGTCGTCG
The DNA here is from genome assembly GCA_020854145.1 of Deltaproteobacteria bacterium. GTDB lineage: Bacteria > Myxococcota_A > Polyangia > Polyangiales > JADZFZ01 > JADZFZ01. Next base: position 1,849 of record JADZFZ010001050.1, read on the forward strand.
TCCTCGAGCCCGACACCGATCACTCCCACTCCGCCCGGCACTCCATCGATCCCTGGCGTGCCTGGGGCGCCGACGCCCGGGCTCGCGCCGAACCCCGATCAGCAGCTGCTCGCCAAGCTCGACGAGTACATCCAGCACTGCCTCAATCGGTTCTCCGATCAGATGAGCCGCAGCCGCGAGCGTTACCTGAGCTGGGTCCCGGCCAACGGCCCGACCGGCAGCGAGCGCTACATCTCGTGGGGCGTCTTCCAGATCCACGCGGAGCCCACCGTGTGCACGCAGGCGGTCGCGCGCGCCGCGACCATGCCGCCCTCGATGCCCGACGTGGAGCAAGCCGCACAGGCCTACGCGGGGGCGCTGACCTCGGGCGTCCCGGTCATCAACAACGCCCACCAGTACTACTCGAGAGGCAACTATCGCGACGACGCCGGAGCGCAGGGTCGCCTGCTGCACCCGCAGCTCATGGCCGCCTACACGCAGTTCCGCGACGCCAACCAGACGCTCCGTGCACGCCTCGAGCCCGTGCAGGATCAGGTCGACGCCCGCGAGGTCGCGCGACTGCTCCGCGAAGAGGGACGATCGGCGCGCTACCTGACGAAAGCGCTCATGGTCACGGCCAAGCAAGTGGTGCGCAACGGCGACAAGATGCCCGAGCAGATCAACCTGGCCGTCTTCACGCCGCTCGTGGGCACGCTCGAGCAGCAGGTCGACGAGCTCGATCGGTTCATCGCGACCAACCCGGGCGAGGCCGGCAACCTGAGCTCCTTCCAGAGCGCCGTGCGCGAGTACCTCGTCGCCGCCAAGGAGCTGATGCGCCGCGCGCGCGACCGCATCCCCTTCGGACGGTTCGATCGACAGCGCATCGGGACGATGACCGGCTGGACGATCGAAGGCTCTCCCGATCGCGTGGTCCACGAGTTCAACGACCTCGTGCGCAGCTACAACTTCCTCCGCTGGACCCGGCGGTGAGCCGCCTCGGGGAATCGATCGGCGGCCCCGCGCGTATGGCCTGACGCGGTGGATCGACGGGACCCCTGGCTCGCCTGGAAGGTGGCGGCTCATGGCCTGGTCCGGCGTGCGCGCTGGGTCGTGGAGTCGCGGCGCTACGCGCGACGCCGTGCCGAACGCGTCGGGCGCGATTGGGCAGCGACGCTCGGGAGCCATGCATCGCGGCTCGTGCGCGACCCCGAGCGCGCGGTGCTCGAGCTCGCGGCGGGCAAGGAGACCAACCTCCGGATCGCGGCCGCAGCGCTCGACGGCATCGTCGTGCGGCCGCGCGAGGTGCTCTCGATGTGGTTCGCGGTCGGCGCGCCCACGGCCGAGCGCGGCTTCGAGCACGGCATGGAGCTTCGCTCGGGGTGCATCGTCCCGACCGTCGGTGGCGGCCTCTGCCAGATCGCCGGCGGGCTCTTCGAGGCCGCGTTGCGCGCCGGGCTCACCGTGGTCGAGCACCACCCGCACAGCCTCGAGCTCGCGCCCGAGCCCGATCGCATCCGGCCGTTCGGAACGGGCGCGGCGGTGCTCTACCCGTATCGCGACGTGCTCGTGCGAAACGACCATCCGTTCGACGTCGTCCTGCGGGCCGACGTCGACGACGAGACGCTGCGCATCGACGTGCTGGCCGAGCGCCTGCCGTTCGTCGTGTCCGACGTCGAGGAGCGCAACTACCGCGTCGAACGGCTCGAAGGACGGCTCTACCGCGCCGCCGAGCTGTGGCGTGTGTGGCGGCGTCGCGATTCGGGAACGCTCGTGCGCGAGACCATCGTGCTCGCAGGGCGGGTGCCCGTGCTCGAGGAGATGCCCGACAGCCACTGCTACACGTGCGACAAGACGTCGTGCCCGAGCCGCTACGCCGAGGGCACCCGCGAGCGGGCCGCGGCGATGGCCGAGCACGAGCGCGCGCGGACGGCGGCGGTCGCGGCTTCCCTGTCGGTCGCCGCGGTCCACCGCTCCGGTCTCGGCCATGCGGCCGAGACCATCGCTGGGAGGGTCCATCGTCTGCGCGTCGTGCCTGCGTAGGCGCGCGTGAGAGCGTCGATCGCGACGGGAGCGACTCCGCTCGATCTCGAGAGCGTGCTCCGGCGCCGTGGGGTCGATGCTTCCGTGCTCGTGCCGCCCTCCCCGCTCGTGCTCGCGTGGCGCCTCGCACGCAAGGCGGCGCGCTCGTCGGTGCCTGCGAAGATGGTCGCCCGCGCGGGCTTCGAGCGCGCGTGGGGCCTCCACGCGGCGTCGCGCATCCTGTCCGAGCAGCCCGATCTCGTGATTGCCGATCTCGCCACCGCACGTGCGCTCGAAGGCAGACGCACCGTGGACGTCCTCGTGCTGACGCGCGGCACGACCGACGCCCTGCACGACGCCCTCGATGCGGAGGCCGAGCGAAGCCCGGAGCTTCGTGCCCATCTGACGAACTTCCGCGCGAGCTCCGACGAGCGTGCGACCGAGCGCCGGCTCGTCGCGTCGGCTGGGCGCGTGCTCGCGTCGTCCCGGTGGATCGGAGACTCGGCGAGCGCTGCCGGCGCGCGCGACGTGCGCATCGTGCCGCCTGCGTTGCGCGAAGAGGGAGGCGCTGCACGCGCGAGCTGCGGTCCGGGGCCGCTCCGCGTCCTCGTCGCCGGCGTGCTCATCGGGCGCCACGGTGCGCGGCCGATGCTCGACGCGGCGCGCGCCCTCGGTCGCGCGGTCGAGGTCACGTTCGCCGGACGCATCGCCGACGACCGCGCCGCCATCGCGCGATGGGCCGGCCACTTCCGCCTCGCAAACGCGCCGACGTTCGAGCGGGCCCTCGACGACGCCGACGTGCTCGTGGCGCCGTGGATCATCGACGGCCGGTCGCGCGAGGTCGATGTGGCGCTGTCGCGGGGTGTGCCGGTCGTGGGCACGTCGGCCGCGGGCGTGGACGCGGACACGCACGGTGCCCTCCGCGTCGACGCCGGCTCGGGCGCTGCGCTCGTGGACGCCCTCGGCGCGCTCGCGAGCGGGGACGTACGCGCCCATCTCGCTTCGGAGACCGCACGGTCGCGCGCATCGCGATCCGATGCCGCGACCCTCGCACGAACGACCGCGGCGCTCTTCGACTGATCGCGGCGGGCGTCGTAAAGCGCGCCGCTCACCGTGACGGGACCGAGCTCAGCAGCGCCCAGGACCGGATTCGTCGGCGCGTTGTCCGACATCACGCGCCTGGCACCTTCGCTCGCGCTGGTGTCGCTGGGCCACGTGACGATGGGCCTGGTCGACACGGCAGTGGTCGGGCAGATAGGGCGCGTGCCGCTCGCGGCGGTGGGCCTGGGCTCCTCGCTCACGTTCTTGGTCTCGACCGTCGGGCTCGGCGTCGGGCTCGGAACCGAGCCTCTGGCCGCACAGGCCTTCGGCGCGGGCGACCTGGCAGCCGCCCGCGATGCGATGCGACGCGGCGTGGCGCTGGCGCTGATCGTCGCATTGCCGGTTTTGTTGATTCTTGCTGGGCTCGCGATCGGGCTCGGCTCGCTGGGCGTCGACCCGGCCATCATCCCCGACGCGCGTGCGTACATGTCGAGCCGCCTCGCGGGTGTGCCGCCGCTCTTCGCGTTCGTCGCAGTGCGCGCGTACCTGCAGGCCACGAAGCGTCCCTACGCACCGCTCGTGGCGACCTTCGTCGCCAACGTGGCCAACCTCGTCGGCGACTGGCTGCTCGTCTACGGCGACGACGGTCTGAGCTGGCTCGGGCTGCCCCGCGTCGGGATCCCGCGGCTCGAAGCGCTGGGCGCCGGCATCGCGACCGTGCTCGCGACGTGCGTGCAGCTCGCGGTCGTCGTCGTGGCGGTGCGGATCGACGACGCGCCGCGCGTGGGAGCGACCTACGTACGCTGGCGGAAAGTGCTCGCCGCGGGGCCGCTCTGGCGCATGGCGAAGGTGGGCCTTCCCATCGGGCTCCAGATCGCCGTCGAGGCGGGGGTCTTCACGACGGTGGCGGTGTTGATGGCCCGCTTCGGCGCCGTGGAGGCGGCGGCGCACCAGGTCACGATCAACCTCGCGTCGGCGTCCTTCAACGTCCTCATCGGGATCGGCAGCGCCACGAGCATCGTCGTCGGGCACCACGTCGGCGCGGGCAGTCGGACGATGCCGCTCCGCGCGGGAGCCGCGGGGCTGACGCTCGGAGCGGGCGTCATGCTGGTCGCGAGCGCGCTGTTCCTGCTCGTACCCGAGTGGCTCGCCCGCCTCTTCACGAACGACCCCGTGGTCGTCGCGACGACTGTCGATCTGTTGCGTATCGCGGGGGCGTTCCAGCTCGTCGACGGGACGCAGGCGGTCGCCTCCGGTGCGCTGCGGGGCGCGGCCGACACGGCATGGCCCTTCGCGATCCACGCGGTCTCCCACTGGGGGGTCGGCTTCACCGCGGCGCTCGTGCTGGCGTTCGTGCTCGGCCTCGGGGGCCAAGGGCTGTGGTGGGGCCTGACGGCCGGGCTCGCGTTCGCCGCCGTCCTGCTCGTCGCACGCTTCGTGGTGCGCGCGCGCCGAGGGTTCACGGCCGCGGCGCGCTGAGCGCGCGCGAGGGGGCCTGCGCGCGCCTCCCTGCGCCCCCGCGCGATCGGCACTGCGAGCGACCGTCGGCTCGCCTCGTGGGCGAGGCGTGTGCGAGTCTCGGCGCGCGCGAGCCGGAGGACGTCGGATGAGCAACGTGCGCGTGGAGAAGGACGGACCGGTGACCACGGTCGTGATCGACCGGCAGACACGCCGGAACGCGGTCGACCGGGTCACGGCCGAGGAGCTGGCGGACGCGTTTCGCGCGTTCGACGCGGACCCCGACGCACGCGTGGGGGTGCTCCACGGAGAGCACGGAACGTTCTGCGGCGGTGCCGACCTGAAAGCGCTCGCGGGCGGCACGCCCAATCGCGTGGCGCCCGACGGCGACGGCCCGATGGGCCCTTCGCGCATGCTGCTGTCCAAGCCGGTGATCGCCGCGATCGAGGGGCACGCCGTCGCAGGCGGGCTCGAGCTCGCGCTGTGGTGCGACCTGCGCGTCGCCGCCGAGAGCGCGATCCTCGGCGTCTTCTGCCGCCGCTGGGGAGTGCCGCTCATCGACGGCGGAACCGTCCGCCTCCCACGCATCGTCGGCCTCGGACGGGCGCTCGATCTGATTCTCACGGGACGCGGCGTGGACGCGCGCGAGGCGCACACGATGGGGCTCGTGGATCGGGTGGTCCCCGACGGCGCGGCGCGGCGCGAAGCGGAGAGCCTGGCCCGACAGATCGCGGCGTTCCCGCAGGAGTGCATGCGCCGAGACCGGATGTCCGCATACGAGCAAGATGGGATGTCGCTCGACGCGGCCCTCGCGAACGAGCTTCGACACGGGATGATCTCGCTCGGCTCGCCCGAGCTGTTCGACGGTCTCGCGCGCTTCGCATCGGGCGCGGGTCGACACGGAGCGGCAGTGTGACGAACCCGAGGTCTCGAACCCGCGCCACGCCGCCCCTCACCCTGACTCTCCCCGCGTCGCGGGGAGATGCGACGCGGCCCGATCGGCTCGGAGCGAAGCGGCACGTGGTCTGGCTCGCGCTGGCGGTCGGTGCGTGCGGCAGCGCGCCGCCGCCCGCCGCGGAGTCGCCTCGTCGACCGACGCCGGAGGTCGCGTTGCCTCCTCTGCCGTGGCTCGCCGAGCGCAGGATCGCGGGCCCTCCGCGCAGCCCCATGGTCGCGCTCCGAGGCGGGACGGTCATGACGGCCGCGGGCGCCATCATCCCGCGCGGCGTCGTGCTGATGCACAACGGACGCATCGAGGCGGTCGGGCCCGTCGACGACACGCAGGTTCCCGAGGGCGCGATCGTCGTCGACACGACGGGACGGTTCGTGACGCCGGGCATCATCGACGCGCACTCGCACATGGGCGTCTACGCGTCGCCGGGGCTCGTCGCGACCGACGACGGCAACGAAGCGACCTCTCCGGTCACGGCGCAGATCTCGGCCGAGGATGCCTTCTGGCCCCAGGATCCGCAGCTCCAGCGCGCGCTGCGTGCGGGCGTCACCTCGATCCTCGTGCTGCCGGGAAGCGCGAACCTCGTCGGCGGTCGCGGGGTCGTCTTCAAGCTGCACCTCGGTCGGAGCGCGGACGAGATGCGATTCCCCGGCGCGCCCGACTCGCTGAAGATCGCGTGCGGCGAGAACCCCCGACGCGTGTACGGCGTGGAGCGCGAGGCGTTCCCTTCGACGCGAATGGGAAACCTCGCCGGCTACCGCGCGTCGTTCCAGCAGGCGGTCGAGTACGGGCGTAGCTGGCGAACGTGGCAGCACACCTGGCGGCTGTGGAGGCAGAAGCGGATCAAGTACGAGCGGGATCTGCGCGAGCACCGCGCGGCGCGCCGCCGCGCCCAGTCGGGAGCGGCCGCGACGGCGACCGCGGACGGCGGCGCGGAGACGCCGACGGAGCCCGAGGATCCCGGGCCCGAGCCGGCCCCTCCGGCGCGGGACTTCGGGCTCGAGACGTTGCTCGGCGCGATCGAGGGACGCGTGCTCGTGCAGAACCACTGCTACCGCGCCGAGGAGATGGTCCGCATGATGCGCCTCGGCCGCGAGCTGGGCTTCGGGATTCGCGCGTTCCACCACGCCGTCGAGGCGTACAAGATCCGCGACCTGCTCGCGGAGGCCGACGTCGGCATCGCGACGTGGGTGGATTGGTGGGGCTTCAAGCTCGAGGCGTACGACGCGATCCCCGAGAACCTCGCGTTGCTCACCGAGGCGGGCGTCCGTGCCGTCCTCCACTCGGACAGCGCGATGCTCGTGCAGCGCCTCAACCAGGAAGCCGGAAAGGGCATGCGGTACGGGCGCGACGCCGGCATCCCGATCACGGAGGACCAAGCGCTGCGCTGGATCACCGCGAACCCGGCGTGGGCGATCGGAGTCGACCAGCAGACCGGCTCGATCGAGCCGGGCAAGATGGCCGACGTGGTGGTCTGGTCGCAGTCGCCGTTCTCGGTCTACGCGCGCGCCGACCTCGTCTTCGTGGACGGGCTGCTCGCATGGGATCGCCACACGCCCGGCTCGTTGCCGCCGACGGACTTCGAGGTCGGCCAGGGATCGAACCCGGGAGGAGCTCGATGATGCTCGAGACGCTGACCTTCTTCGCCATCGTCGGCGCGCTCATCCGTCCGGTCGACGGTCCGCCCATCCCGCAGGGCACGATCGTGGTGCGCGACGGGCGCATCGTGTCGGTCGCCGCCGGTCGTGCCCCACCTGCCGGCGCCGAGGTGATCGACGGCGCGGGGATGGTCGTCACGCCCGGCTTCGTCGCCGTCGAGTCGGCGCTCGGGCTCGTGGAGATCGACCTCGAGGACTCGACGCGCGACGCCGCGCCCGAGGGCGACGCCAGCGATCCCGTGCGCGCCGCGTTCTCGGCGGCCGACGGCTACAACCCGCTCGCGACCGCGATCCCCGTCGCGCGGACGGGCGGCGTGACGAGCGCGCTCAGCACGCCGATGGGCGGGCTCGTGTCGGGAACCAGCGCGTGGGTGGACCTCGCGGGCGAACGGCCGGCCGACGCCATCGCGCGCGCCGTCGCCGCGCTGCACGTGCGGCTCGACGACGGCGGAATCGGCGCGTCCGGAGGGGCGCGGTCGAGCACCCTCACGCGCCTGCGCGAGACGCTCGACGATGCGCGGCTGTACGGGCGGAGCCGCGGTGCGTACGACCGTCGCGCGCTCCGCGAGATGCGCGTGAGCCGCCTCGACCTCGAGCGTCTCCAGGAGGCGCTCGCGGGCCGCATCCCGGTGGTCGTCCGCGTGTCGCGCGCGAGCGACATCCTTCGCGTGCTCGAGCTCGCGCGCGAGTACCGGTTCCGGCTCGTGCTCGCCGGCGCCGAGGAGGCATGGCGCGTCGCGGACCGCATCGCAGCGGACGACGTGCCGGTGATCCTGCAGCCGCTGACCAATCTGCCGACGAGCTTCGCGACGCTCGGCTCGCGCTACGACAACGCCGCGCTGCTCGTGCGCGCGGGTGTCCGCGTCGTGTTCGAGGCGAGCGGAGCGGCGGACCTGCGCAACCTCCGTCAGGAAGCGGGCAACGCCGTCGCCTGGGGTGTGGATCCCGAGGTGGCGTTGCGCGCGCTCACGCTGGAGCCTGCGCGCGTCTTCGGGATGGACCGCGAGTACGGCGCGCTCACGCCGAATCGAGTCGCGAACCTGGTCATGTGGAGCGGCGACCCGTTCGAGACGAGCACGCGCGCGGTGCGCGTGTGGATCCGTGGGCGCAACGCGACCCTCCGCACGCGGCAGACGGCGCTCTTCGAGCGGTACCGCGACCTTCGGCGCGTCCGGCGGGGCGCCCCGCGACCCTCGGTTCCCGTCCGATCGAGCGGCCTCTGACCGGTCCTCGCCGGGGCGGTGGGGGGGCGCGCGACTTGCGCCCCGCCGGGAGCGGTCGCGGGGGCGAGCCCAGCCCCGGGCCACCCGGAACGGAGACAGGAGAGCGAGCAGGCTGCGACCGATGCTGAAAGGAAGGGCGGAGGTGGAGCGTTGAATAGGCCGGTGGGATCCGACGTTCACCGCTGGGAGGGCTCGATGACGCGCGCGGCCACGTTGGTCATCTCCTTGGCGTTCTTTGCTTTCGAGGCCCAGGCGCAGCCACGGCCCGCCACACCGCAGGTCGCGCGGCAGGTCGCGCCGCTGGCCGGCAGCCGCGTGCGCACGCCGCGCCCCACGTTCCGGATCGCCCAGGGCGCGGGCGCGGCGAGCACGTTGGAGGTGTGCGCGGACCGCGCGTGCCGTCGCGTGCTGACGAGCATCCCCGCCTCGGCGGAGCAGCTGACGCCGTCGATCGACCTGCCGGCGGGAGTCGTTTTTTGGCGTTTGTCTTGGAGCGAGCCGGGTGCCGCGCCCGAGGGCGGATCCCCGCACACCGTGCGCTCTCCGACGTGGCCTCTGCGCATCGCGCGAGCCTCACAGGCGTCACCGCGGGCCCAGGACGCAGCCGTGTACGTCGTGTCCACGCACGGCGCCGCGCCGCCGCGACGGCCGCCGATGCCGCACACGATGGTCGACGTGATCGCCGCCGCCGGGGGTGCGCGTCGCGGGGTCGCGTCGGGGGCACGGTTGACGGGCACCGCCGCTGGCGACCTCGATGGAGACGGAAGAGCCGACCTCGCCTTGGCCACCACGCGCGAGCGCGCGACGCTCGTCTCGATCGTGCGCGCGGGCGCCCGCCCGAACGAAGCGCCCGCGACCTTCGAGCCGCCGTCGCCGCCGCACGCGGCCACTGCCTCGGAGCCACGGGGAGCGACGTTGGCCATCGGCGACGCGAACGGCGACGGGTTCGACGATCTGGCGGTCGCGCCTGCCGAGATCGGGCTGCGCGAGGAAGGCCCCATCGTCGTGTTGCTCTACGCCGGCGGACCGAGCGGCGTCTCGGCTGCGTCGCCCGCGCGGATCCAGACGCCGCGGCCGGCGCCGCCGTCTGCCGGCGCGATGGAGCATCCCGAGAACGTCGCGGTGTCCATCGCGTTCGTCGACGTCGACTCGGACGGGCACGAGGATCTGGCGGTCACGTCGCCGGAGGCGTTGCGGGTCTACCGCGGCACCGACGCGGGGCTCGGCGCGCCAGCGGCCTGGTCTCTCGCGCCTCCGTCCGGAGCGTCGTTCGAGGGATCGCGGGTGGCGCGCGCGGGCGACACGAACGGCGACGGGTACGACGATCTCGCCGTCGCCGCGCGCTCGACGGCGGGACCGTTCGGACGTGTGCTCGTCTACCTGGGATCGCGCTCGGGCCCGCGCCCGGAGCCCGTCGCGTTGTCCGCGGGCGAGGTGCCGATCGGCTTCGGCAGCGCGATGGCCGCAGCGGGTGATGTCGACGGCGACGGGTTCGGCGAGCTGCTCGTGTCGTTCTCGGGTGGCGAGGCGAGACAGTCCGCGGGCGTGTACCTCTATCGGGGGACGCAGCGCGGTCCCGACCCGCGCGGCGGCACGCTGCTCGGCTCGACGCAGAGCCCGAGCGACGCGTTCGGCGCAGCCATCGTGGGTGGGCGCGACATCGACGGCGACGGCTATGCCGACGTGATCATCGGAGCCCCCGGTGCAGTGCGCGGGCGCGGCATGATCGTGATCCATCCTGGCAGGCCGGCGGCGGCGAGCCGCGCGATCACGACCCAGATGCCCGGACGTCGCGCCGGCTACGCCTTCGGCGCCGCGCTCGCGTGGTGAGCGCGTCCGGGACGTCGCGACCGCTGCGACGCCGACGACGACGAGGGCACGCCGGGATCACGGGCAACGGCCGCCCGCGCACGACCCGAGCATGCAGCGGTTGCCCTCGCCCGTGTCGTCGCACGGGCTGCCGGGCGGCAGCACGGGACGGAGACCGAGAAGAACCGTGTACGGCTCGGAAGGGCTCGGGGTGCGGCTCGCGTAACGCTCCACGATCACCGCGTACGTTCCGGGTGCCGCGCTCTCGACGACGGCGCTGCCGCGGTACTCGCCGAGGTCCGGGTCGGTGTTGCACGCGAGCTCGGAGCTCCGATCGTCGCAGGTCCGGCGGACGTAGACGTACGAGTAGAGCCACTCGGGCGTCCCCGGGACGTCCATGCGCGCGACGAGATCGTAGACGCCGCCGTCCGGCACCGTCACGAGGTAGACGTCCTCGGGTCCGTCGGTGCCGAAGCACTCCGTCGACGTGAAGTCGTTCGGTCCGAGACCCCCGACCATGCCCGAGCGCGTGGTGGACGTGGTCGTGGTCGTGGGCGTCGCGAGCGTCACGAGCTCCGCCGACGCGCACGCCGCGCGCGTCGCGGCGGACACGACGCAAGTCCCGCTCTCGCACGCGAACGTGTCGTCGCACTCGAACGGCGGCGCGCAGGTCGCGCCGTCCGGGACGCGGTACTCGAGCGGCGCCGTGATCGGGTTGCCACGGTGCCCCTCGAAATCGATGCCCACCGCGCGCACGGACGTCACGCCGAGGACGTCGAGCCTCGGCGTCGTGGTGTCGAAGGGAATCAACGTGCCCTGGATGACGCCATCCACGGGCGTGAGCACGCGGAGCACGTCTGCGTCGTCGACGCGGCCATCGCCGTCGAGGTCGACGGGGCCGTCGTCGTCGAAGAACGTCAGCTCGACCTGACCGAGATCCGCGTCGTCGTCCCAGAACGTGAACCGGATCTCGAGGCGCAGCTCGGCGTCGCTCCAAGGGCGCGCGACGGCGTAGAGCTCGTCGATCCGGGGAGCGTCGACGTCGAGCACGGTCGCGCTCAGGCGGTAGCGCCCGGTATCGGGGCGGGCGCCCGCGGCCGCCGTGAGGACGACGTACAAGGTCTCTCCGCCGGTCGCGAACACGGTGCCCTCGCTCTGCGCGCTCGGATCGAGGCCGTCGATGTCGTCGAAGCACTCGGCGTCCTCGACGCTGGTGCAATCACGACGCACCTCGAGCAGCGTGTCGCGCACGTCGGTCCGAGCGTGCCGCGCGCCGAGCAGGATGCGTTGGGCGCCCTCGGCGGGCAGCCGCAGCGCGACGACGGCCTGGGCCGGGCCGTCGCCTGCGGGCGCCGCGCGATCGCAGGTCAACGCGAGCGGACCGTCGGCAGAGGTGCGTTCCGTCTCCAGCTCGATCTCGACCACTTCGCCCAGCACGCCGTCGAGCACGCAGGGCGCGTCGCAGCTCGACGCCATCGTGCACTGCGGCACGGGTGGTCCGGCGTCCCGCGCCCTCGCGTCGTCGCCCGCGTCGATCGCGGCTCCGTCGTGGGCCATGTCGGGATCGGCCGCGTCGGTGCCGGAGTCCACGGAGCCCGTCGCGTCGACCCGGGCGTCGAGCCCGACGCTCGCCGTCGCGTAGCAGCGGAGCTCGCCCGGCGACGCGGAGCCGAGCCCGCATCGGAGCCCCGGTGGACACTCGCCGGTGCTGCCCGCGGTGCGGCACGCGAACTGTCCGTCTCGCACCGCGTCGGTGCACGCGGCGACCGCAAGGGACGCGGCGAGCGCGGCCACCGGGACGACTGCCTTCACGGGTTGCGGGAGATTGTAGACGACTCGGACGCGCGCCGCCGGTCCTGGGAGGCGCATCCCACGCAGTGTCGGGCGATGCTCCCAGGGCGGGCGCATCGGGCTGACGATCGGACGATTGCGCGGAATCGGAACGCGTGTTGCTGTAGGTCAACCACATGACTGCATCGATCGATCTGCTCCGTGGGCGACCCCTCGCGCTAGGCACCGTGCTCGTCGTGTGGCTCGCGCTCGCCGCAGCGTGCGGCGACGACGATGGGACGGGGCCGGGACCGCGCGCCGACTCGGGGCCTCCGCCGGCCGAGGACATGGGAACTCCGCCGCGCGAGGACGCCGCCCCGCCGGATGCGGGCCGACCCGACGCCGGCCCACCGCCCACCGACGCCGGGCCTGCGGCGGAGGCCGACATCCGCGAGGCGCTCGCCTGCGGGACGCCGATGGGCGTCCATGGGATGGGCCGCCCCGGCGAGCTCCAGCTCCAGGAGATGGACAACACGCGCTTCCCCGACGCCGTCTGCAACGACGGCACGCCCGCCGTGATGCGCTTCCGTCCGTACCGCGGCGAAGAGAACCGCACGCGTTGGGTGATCAGCCTGCGCGGAGGTGGCTATTGCGGCGGCGCCGGCGCGTGCGCGGCGCGCTGGTGCTCGTGCCGGACGATGGCGGAGTGTCCGTTCGCGCAGCAGACCACGAACTTCACGCTCGAGAACATGTCGGGCGGCGGTCGCCGCAGCGAAGCCACCGGGGGCGTGTTGCGACGCGAGGGTCAGCCGAACCCACTCGCCGACTACAACCACGTCGAGCTCGTCTACTGCAGCTCCGACAGCTGGGGCGGCGTGTCGCGCGGCGTGACCTACACCACGACGCACCCCCGCACCGGCGAAGAGGTGAGCTACACGCTGCACTTCCTCGGCGCGCGCATCTTCGAGGCAGGCATCGCGGCGCTCCGGCAAGACGGCGGCGGTCCGCTGATGTACACGCTCGACGGCGGCGCCGTGCCGCTGCCCGACCTCGACGAAGCGACCCAGGTGCTCTTCGAGGGCGACTCGGCCGGAGGCGCCGGTGTCATCAGGCACCTCGATCACCTGGGCGAGATCCTGCGCGCGCACCACGTCGGCGGCGGCGACGGCCCCGAGATCGTCGGCCTGATCGACGCCGTCGTCGGGCCCGACTGGAGCCAGCTCGATTGGAGCATGAGCGTGGGCGCCTCGGCCGGCGTGGACACGTACCCCGAGGTGCTCGAGTACATCTCGGGCAACGAGGTGCTCGCGAACGGCTACAACGAGGACAGCTGCGTCCGCTGGCACATGGAGAACGAGCCCGACTCCGTCAACGAGTGCCTCGACGAGACGCACCTCATCCGCCACCACATCACGACTCCTTTCTTCGTCCGCATGGCGCTGCTCGATGGGCTCATCGCCAGCAGCTACGAGCAATCGGGCGCACGCGACCCGGAGCTCGGCCCGTTCGTGCTCACCGAGCTGCCGAGCGGAGCGCGCCTGCCGCTCACCTTCGCGCGCGTCCTGCAGCGCGAGCTCGCCGCCTTCTCGATGTTGCCGATGACGGCAGAGGAAGGGGCCGCGATGACGCGGGCGCCCGGGGTATTCGGGCCGGCGTGCACGAAGCACGACACCATCCACGACGACAGCGAGGTCTACGGCGTGACCATCACGCCGCCGGGCACCACGACGCCGCTCGCGCTCTTCGACGTGCTCGGCAACTGGACCCGCGAGCTCGAGCCGAGCGTGGTCCTGACGATGGACCCGATGCGCGCGGACACCGTGTGCCCCCCCTGACGATCGACCCCGTCGGTCGTGAGGCGATCAGGCCGCGGCGTTCGAGGCGGTGCGACCGTGGTCGAGCCCGCGCGCAGCGAGGCCCGCGCAGTAGGCGTCGAGGAGATCGTGCACGGACGCGGCCGTCACGAGCGAAGGCAACGACGCGCGCACGGCCGCCGCGCCGGGCAAGCCGTGGAGATACCACGACAGGTGCTTGCGGTACTCGCGCACCGCGCGGCTCTCCCCTTCTTCGGGCGTGCGCGCGTTGGCCGCGCAATAGGCGACGTAGAGGTCGAGGTGGCGGCGCATGGCGTCGATGCGCTCGGCGAGCGTCGGGACGTAGTCGCGGCCCTCGCGGAGCGACTTGAAGACCCACGGGTTGCCGTGCGCGCCGCGACCGATCATCACGCCGTCGCACCCGGTCTCGTCGCGCATCCGGAGCGCGTCGGCGACGGTGTGCACGCCGCCGTTGCCGAGCACCGGGACGCGAACCGCGCGGCGGACCTCGGCGATGATCGAGAGGCGGGCGGAGCCCGCGTGGACTTGCTCCTTCGTGCGCGCGTGGATCGCGATGAGCGACGCGCCGGCGTCCTCGAGCGCGCGCGCGACCTCGGGCGCGTTGAGGTGCTCGTCGTCCCAACCCGCGCGGATCTTCGCGGTCACGGGAACGGCCACGGCATCGACCATCGCGCGCACGATGCGCGCGGCGCGCTCCGGTTCCTTCATCAGCGCGACGCCCGCCCCGCCGCCGTGGATCTTGCGGACCGGGCAGCCCATGTTGACGTCGACGATGGAGGCGCCTTCCTCGACCGCGATGCGCGCGGCCTCCGCCATCGTGTCCGGGTCGGCGCCGAAGAGCTGCACCGCATAGGTGTCCTCGTTCGGCGCTTTCTCCATGCGCATCGCGTTGCGGCCGGCCGCGCCTCCGCGCACCAGCGCCTCGCTCGCGACCATCTCGGTCACGGTGAACGACGCGCCCATCTCGCGGCACAGCGCACGAAACGGCGGGTTCGTCACCGCGGCCATCGGCGCGACGGCCGTGAAGAGGCCGGTAGCCGATCCGTCGGGATGGCCGCCGTCCGCAGGGAGATCGCGAGTCCCGATTCGCACGAGAGCCCAGGTGCTAGCAGGCCGTGGAGGAGCGATCGAGCGCGGTTGCCTACGAGGGCTGCGCACGACGGCCCATCGATGGGGCACAACCCGGGGCCGACGACGGTCTACAATCGCGCGCGGTGCCCCTCGGTCATCTCGAGCAAGACCAGCTCTTCGCGGGGGACTTCCGCGTCGTGCGGCAGCTCGGCGAAGGCGGCATGGGCGCGGTCTACGTCGTCGAGCAGCTCAGCACGGGCAGGCAGCGCGCACTCAAGCTGATGCTCGCGCGCATCGCCGCGAACCCGAAGAGCCGCGCGCGATTCATCCAGGAGGCGCAGATCGGCGCGAGGGTCGCGAGCGAGCACGTCGTGCAGGTGATCACGGCGGGCGTCGACGACACGACCGCGACTCCGTACTTGGTGATGGAGCTGCTCGACGGCGAGGATCTCGCGACGTTCGTGGAGCGCACGGGCCCGATGTCCCCTGGACGCGTGCTCCACGTCTTCGGCGAGATCTGCCACGCGGTCGCGGCGGCGCACCGCGCGGGCATCGTTCACCGAGACCTCAAGCCGCAGAACGTGTTCCTCGCGCGCTCGATGCGGAGCGACGGCGCGGTGGTCGTGAAGGTGCTCGACTTCGGGATCGCGAAGCTGCTGGACGACGAGCGAGGCTCGCGCACGACGCAGGCCGTGGGCTCGCCGCTCTGGCTCGCGCCGGAGCAGGCGGGCATCGAGGATCCGATCCTGCCCTGCACCGATGTGTGGTCGCTCGGGCTCATCGCGTTCTGGATGTTGAGCGGCAAGATGTACTGGCGAGCGGCGAACAAGAGCGGCGGGCCGGGCGCCATCTCGGTCGAGCAGGTGCTGACCGAGATCCTCGTCGCGCCGATCGAGCCGCCGAGGCCGCGCGCCGAGGACTTCGGCGCGTTCGACAAGATTCCCGACTGGTTCTCGCCCTGGTTCCTGGGCACGGTCGCGCGCAAGCAAGCGAGCCGCATGGTGGACGCGGAAGCGGCGTTCGTCGCGTTGCGCCAAGCGGCGGCGGCCGCGGGGGTGCGGGCGGAGCCGATCGATCCGCAGCTCATCTCGACGCCATCGCCCATGGTGGCGCGCTCGCTGCCGGCCGCGGGCCAGACGCCGCCCACCTCGCCGGAGCGCCCGGGCGCGACCGCCGACACGGACCGCGACGTGCGCCACCCGGTCGACACCGCGCCCGCGCGTCCCGGAGCGCGACCGGCGCCCGAGACCGGAGCGCTCCGTGACGTCGGCGCGGTGCGCGACGTTCCGACGACGCGCGACGCGCTGCCCGTTGCGGACGCCTCGACGTCGCAGCCGGTCGCGTCGGGCACCGCGACGGGGCCTTCGACGGCGGTGGGCCCGGCCCCGGCGGAGCGGTCGTTTCGCACGGCTCCGCTTCCGGTCGCTTCGGGTGAGATCTCCGCGCCGGCGGTCGCCGTGGGCTCGCGTGCCGTCGGACCGGTCGCCCCGCCTGCGGTCGTCGCGGCGACGCGCCGCAGATCGCGCGCGATCCCGCTGGTGGTCTTCGGCGTCGCGGCGGTGGCGGTCCTCGGCGGCGGAGGCCTGGTCGCCGCCGTCGGGATGATGGAGGCCGAGGACGGGCCGACGGAGACGCCCAGCGCGATCGGTCAGGCGCCTGCTCCGACTGCGTCGCCCGTGCCCACCGAGGTGGCCGCACCGCCAGCCGGCGCCACGCCGAGCCCGATCGGTCCCGCGACGTTGACCCCCGCGGCCAACGGGGACGAGGAAGCGATCGAGCTGCCCTCGACCGCAGCGCTGATCCCGACGAGCAGCGACGCGGGTGTGCGTCAGCTGCCGAGCTCGATGGTCGCGTTCCCCGGTGGGACGTTCCGCTCGGGTAGCACCGCCGAGGAGGCCGCGGCGGCGCTGTCGGCCTGCCTCCAAGAAGGAGATCCCGAAGACTGCCCGAGCGCCGACTTCGCACGCGAGCAGCCCGCGCAGACCGTGACGGTCGGACCGTTCGCGATCGATCGCGCCGAGGTCGCCAATCGCGTCTTCGCGCAGTGGCTGAGCTCGCTCGCGGGAAGGAGCATCGAGGTTCGCACGGTCGACGGTGAGACACATCCGATGGTGATCGTGGCGGGTGTGCCGCTCGCGGCCGTCCATCGGCCGGGCGGCGACGAGCGGATCGGGATCGAGGAGGCCGCTGGAGGGATCGCCGCGCGCTCGGGGTTCGCCCGTCAGCCGGTCGTCGCGGCGACCTGGCTCGCCGCCGATCGGTTCTGCCGCTGGCGCCGGCGCACGTTGCCGACCGACGCGCAATGGGAGCTCGCAGCCGGAGCGGGCGCACGACGCTACGTGGTCAGCGACGCGCCGCCGCCGTGCGCGGCCGTGGTGCGCGGGCGTTACGACCATGGGCCCTGTGCGAGCGAGCCGCGGATGCCGCGTCCCGTGCGCTCGACCGACGGCGACGTGACTCCCGAAGGCGTGCACGACCTCGGGGGCAACGTCGGCGAGTGGGTCGCGGGCGATGTCGCGCCGGTCGCGGGAGACGAGTGCGGCGGAGCGTCGCAGCCGGCGTGTCGCATCGTCCGCGGCGGCTACTGGGACGGCTTGCTCGATCGGGTGCGCGCGCGTGCCCGCAGCGTCGCTCCCGAGGACGCGGCCTACACGAGCGTCGGGTTCCGCTGCGCGCAGACGTTGTGACGTGTGACGGCGGGCTCGGCGGCGCCGTCCTCGTCGTGCGCTGCGCCGGCTTGCGGAGACGCGCGCGCTCGGACAGATCGACGGCATGGGCCTCGGGGATGCGCTCAAACGGGCAGGCCTGGTGGACGACAAGGATCTCCGTCGCGCCAAGCGCGAGCGCAAGCGCGAGGAGATCGCGTCGGGCCTGATCACGAAGCAGGAGTCGGAGCAGAAGCTCGAAGCCGAGCGACGCGCACGGCACGACGCGGAGCTCGCGCGACGCGAGGAGCAACGCGCGCACGAGCGAGCGCGCGAGGAGGCGCGTCGGCTCGACGAGGCGCGGCATCGCATCGGGCAGATCGTCGGAGCGAACGACGCGACGGAGCGCCCGAGCCGGTTCGCGCGACCTTTCTACTTCGTCGCACGCGGCGGAAAGGTGCGGAAGCTCCTCGTGAGCGACGAGATGGCGGCGAGGCTCAGCGCGGGACGCGTGGCCATCGTCGAACGCGCGGAGGGTGACGCGACCGAGCACGCCATCGTCGATCGCGCGACCGCGGAGCGCATCGACGCCATCGACCCGGACGCGGTGCGCTTCGCCTGCTGGGACTGACCGGGACTAGAAATCTCGGCGGATCCGGACGATCTCGGAGAAGTCGTAGCGCGCGCGCAGGGGCTCGAGCATCGGGTCGAGCACCAGGTCGTCGTCGCGCAACGTTCCGTCGTGGTAGCTGGCGCGAACGGCGTCCCACCACTTCGACGGATCGACGTGGACCGCCACCATGCTCGGCCGAGAGGGTCGCGTGGGCGGCAGCTCGGACGCGGAAAGCAGCGCGTGCCGAACGGCGTGGACCTGGATGCGCTCGGCTTCGTCGGCCTGCGCGCTCAGCTGATCGAGCAGGTAGATCCACTTCTCGAGCGGCTGGCCGAGCGACCCGCCACGGGCCACGACGCCACGCACGAGCAAGCCGATGCAGTCCGCGACGTGCGCCGGAGACGTCTCGCGCTGATGCCACAGCAGTGCGGGCGCGCGCGCCGAGAGACGATGGGCGGCCTCGTACGCGGCCGTCGGTTGGCGCAAGAGCACGGCGAGCTTGAGGGCCTCCCAATCGCAGTACGGCAGCGGAGGCACGCAGCCCGCCGCGCGCACGTACGCGAGCAGCGCCTTCTCCGGCTCGCCCAGGCGGCGATAGGCGTGCGCGACCGTCGCGTGCGCGACGGCGACGTCGGGCTCGTGCTCGACATGGCGCTGCGCGCGCGCGAGGTAGGACTCGAGCGTGAAGTCGTTGCCGTAGTCGGGGCTCTCCCAGTCGGCGACGCTGAAGAGGAGCCAGCCATCGAAGGTGCGATGCGCCAGCTTCATGTCGCGGGTCGGGAGATAGATGTCGACGATGGGCCACGTGTCGGGCACGGGACCCGCGCTGCGATCGAACGCGAGCAACGCGCCGCCCTCGTCGCGCAGGAACGGCAGGAACATCTCGGGATCGTCGGGCGAGCGACCCAGCGACTGCGCGACCTCCGTCAGGACGCTCTCGATGCAGCGGTCCTCGGGCCCGACACCGAGCAGGTAGCCGCTCGGCCAGCTGCCGCCGTCGTGCTTCTGCAGCACGAGCCGCAGGTCGGTCGGCAGCGGCGTCCCGAGGCGCTGCTCCGTCGCCGACAGAGCGTCGGCGGTCGCAGCCGGTCGCGGATCGCACCGGTCCGGATGCGTGTCGGTGAATCGGAGGAAGCCACGAACCCCGGCGTGCATGGCGGCCGCATCTTACACACGACCGGCCGCCGTGAACCGCGTAGAAGTCGCCGCGTGCGCCAGAAGCTCCGACGTTGGGCGTGCGAGCGCGCCCGGGGCGCGTGTACCATGGCGCTCCACGAGGGTACCCGATGGGGGACGACGAATCCGTTGCGCACGAGCTGGGGCCGCTCATCGCGAAGATCCGCGAGCAGACGAAGCTCTTGCGGTCGATCCTCTCGAGCATGGGCGACGGCCTGATCGTCGCGGACCTGAACGGGAAGTTCCTGGTGTTCAACCCGGAGGCGGAACGGATCGTCGGAGTGGGCGCGACCCCGACGTCGCCGGAGCAGTGGCCCGAGCGCTACGGGTTGTTCCGGCCCGATGGCACCACACCGTTCCCGACGAACGAGATCCCGATGGTGCGCGCCATCCGCGGCGAGGAGGCCGACAACGTCGAGATGTTCGTCCGCAACGCGAACGTCCCCGACGGCGTGTGGATCAGCGTCACCGGTCGGCCGCTCCTCGACGACGAAGGCGTGCTCCGCGGCGGTGTCGTCGTGCTCCGCGACGTGACGCACCGGTATCGCTGAAGGTGTGACGAGAATCCCCAACCGTTCGCCTCGAGCGCAGTCGAGGGGCGCGGTTGCGTGCTTCGACGGGCTCGGCACGAACGGTCGGCCGTCGCGCGGTCCTTCGACCCGCCCGAAAGGGCGCCCACGCGAGCTCGTTCCGATTTCTGGCGCGCTGCGTCGGGAGCTGCGTAGGGTCCGGACCGATGCGGGTGGGTCGCGTCCTTCTCCTCTCTCTCGCGCTCGGCGGGCCGGGCGCGGCGTTTGCGCAAGACCGCGCGCCGGCGATGGATCTGCCGGCGCGCGCCGCCATCGCCGCAGTGCCGCTGGCCGAGCTCGCGGCGGCCCCGAGGCCGAACGAGTCGGAGGAGCTCCGGCGCCTCCGCGAGATCGAGGCGGAGCACTTCGCGTCGGCACGCCAATCGGAACGCATGGATCCGCCGCCGGCGCGCCTGCCGCCCGGCGACGGTCGCCCGAGCGCGCTCGATCCCCCGGAGGCCCGCACGCGTGGGCGCGAGGCGTCGGCGGCGCGGGCGGTGCGCTACCCCGACGTCGCGTTCCTCGCCTCGCTCGATCTGCCGGAGCTGGCGGTGCGATGGGACGAACGCGTCCTGCGTTACCTCGCGTTCTTCCGCGACGACCCGCGTGGGCGGGCGATCATCGAAGGCTGGGTGCGCCGAGCCGGACGTCATCGACCGCTCGTGACGCGCATCCTGCGCGAGGAGGGCGCGCCCGCGGATCTCCACTACGTCGCGATGATCGAGAGCGGTTTCGATCCGTCGGCTCGCTCCGACGCGGGCGCGGTGGGGCTGTGGCAGCTGACCGAGGACAGCGCGCGCATCTACGGGCTCGAGGTCAGCCATTGGGTCGACGAACGACGCGACCCGGAGGCGTCGACGCGCGCGGCCGCCCGGTATCTCTTGGATCTGCGGCGGCGGTTCGGATCGTGGGAGCTCGCGCTCGCCGCGTACAACATGGGCTACAACGCGCTCGCGCGGTCGATGCGCCGCCACGGCACGAACGACTTCTGGGAGCTCGCTCGCGCGGAGAGCGGGCTCCCGTGGGAGACGACCTTCTACGTGTCGAAGGCGGTCGCGTGCGCCATCGTCGCGCGCAACGCAGCGCGCTTCGGGATCACGGCGCCGATCGATCCCGCCGTGGAGACGACGGCGGTGCGCGTGGCGACGGGCACGCCGCTCGACCGGATCGCTCGTGCGGCGTCGATCTCGGTGGACGCGCTGCGGGCGCTCAACCCGGAGCTCCTGCGCTCTCGCGTGCCGCCGGGGCGCACGAGCGTTCGCGTGCCGGCCGGACGCGCCGCGACGACCAGCGCTGCGCTCGAGGCCGCCCGAGGTGCGGAGCGGCTGCGGATGCACGTCGTGCGGCTGGGCGACTCGATCGAGGGGCTCGCGGCGCGCGCCGGCACCACCGCGGCGCGGCTCGCGGCGTTCAACGATCTCGCGCCCGACTCGGCGATCCGCCCCGGCCATCGGCTGCTCGTGCCCGAGGTGCCGCTCGGGCCGGTGCGTACCGAGGGGCCCGTCGTCGCGACGGTCCCGGCCGAGCGATTCGACGTGCCGGGCCGGACCCGCGTCTTCTACCGCGTCGTCGCAGGCGACACGGTCGCGGACGTCGCGCGGGGGCTGTCGGTCACGCCGTCGGAGCTCGTGCGCTGGAACCGGCTCGATCCGCGCGCGCGCCTGCAAACCGGGTCGATCCTGCAGGCGATGGTGGCGGGCCGCGTCGATCCCGAGCGCGCGGTGGTGCTCGATCCCTCGCGCGTGACGGCGCTCGTGGCCGGATCCGACGCCTTCTACCGTCATCCGGACGTGCTCGAGGGCCGGCGCCGCGTCGTGCACGTCGTGAGCGCGGGAGAGACGATGCGGATGCTGTCGAACCGCTACGGCCTCTCCGTCGGCAGCATCTCGCGCATCAATCGGATCCCGCGCGACGCGGCGCTGCATGCAGGACAACGGGTCGTCGTGTACACCCGCACACCGAGCACGAGCGCCGCCGCCGAGTGATGGGCCGAGCCGCGGCCGCCGCCACCCTCGCCCACCCAGGTCGACTGCCGAGCACGGATGGCGCCCCGTCGGGTAGCCTTCGCGGCGCCATGCAGACCATCCGAGAAGCGCTCGATGCCCTCCTTCCCGCGTTCCGGCCCATCGGCGTGGAGCGCGTCGTCGCGACCGACGCCGTGGGACGCGTGCTCGCGGAGGACGTCGTCGCGCGCATCGACATGCCTTCCTACGACAACTCCGCGATGGACGGGTACGCGGTGCGCTCGGAGGATCTGCGCGACGCGAGCGAGACGCATCCCGTGACGCTCGACGTGGTCGGCGAGTCGCGGGCGGGAGGTCCCGCGCCAGCCCACGTCGGCGAGCGGTCCGCCGTGCGGGTCTTCACCGGTGCCGTGATCCCGATGGGTGCGGACGCGGTCGTCATGCAGGAGGACGTCACGCGCGACGAGCATCGCGCGGTCTTCAAGGGTCCTGCGCGCGCGGGGCAACACGTGCGACACCGCGCGAGCGACCTGCGCGCGGGCACGCTCCTCGTGGCCGCCGGATCGACGCTCGGCCCCGGCGAGCTCTGCGCGCTGGTCTCGCAGGGCATCGTCGCGATCACGGTGGCGCGCGAGCCGCGCGTCGCGATCCTCGCGACCGGCGACGAGCTCCGCGATCTCGGCGAGCCGCTCGCGCCCGGCGACGTGGCGAACAGCAACGCGTACATGCTCGCGGCGCAGGTGCGCGCCGCGGGAGCGACGCCGGTCGTGCTCCCGATCGGGCCCGACGATCCCGACGCGCTCGCCGCGGCGGTGCGAGAAGGCCTCCGGGCCGATTTGCTCCTGTCGTGCGGCGGTGTCTCGGTCGGCGAGCACGACTACGTCAAGCAAGCGTTCGCGGCGGAGGGCGTGACGCTCGGCTTCTGGAAAGTGGCGATGAAGCCCGGCAAGCCGCTCGCGTTCGGGCGCTCGGCGTCGGGCACGCCGGTGCTCGGCTTGCCCGGGAATCCAGTGTCTGCGTTCGTGTGCTTCGAGCTCTTCGCACGCCCCGCGATCCGCAGGATGCTCGGAGCCGCGAGCCCGTTCCGCCCGACGGTGCGCGCGAGGCTGCTCCGCGAGCACCGTCGACAGCCGGGACGCACGGAGCTCGCCCGCGCGAGCCTCCATCGCAACGACGACGGAACGCTCGGCGCGACGCTGCACACGCTTCAGGGCTCGGGGTCGATCCCGTCGCTCGTGGCGTGCGACGCGCTCGTGATCCTGGACTCACGCGCCGCAGCGCTCGCCGCGGGCACCGAGGTCGATGCCATCGTGCTCGGCGAGCGCTGGGCAGCCCGCGACGCCGCGGGCTTGTGAGCGTCAGACGCCCAGGGTCTTGAGCGTCGTCGCGTAACGCTGCATGCGCGACGCCATGGCGTCGCCGGTCTCGAGGTTCGTGAGGCGCACGTCGTTGCCAATCGTGATGACCTTCACGAGCGCCTGACGGAACTCCTCCGACTCCTGCAGCGCCGTGATCTGCGCCGACGTCCCGCGCGCGATCAGGAAGCCCGAGCGCGACTCGTAGTTGCCCGTCAGCGTGCCGAAGACCTCGAAGCTCTCGATCTTGCCGGCCGCCTTCCAGCCTTCCCACTGCGCCATGCTGGCGAAGAAGACCTCGAGCGCCTTGTGCTCGCGACCCTGTCGCGGCATGCCCCATTCCATCAGAAGTGCTGCGTTTGCCATTTCGATCCTCCCCTGGTCGTTGGTGGGTTGAAGCACCGAGTCCGCTCACGCATCTCCGCCCGCGTCAATCGCGGTTGCGTGGCCACGACACGATGCTGTGAGCACTGTCGCTACCGACGCGCTCGGGGCTCCGTGCCTCACATACCCGACCGTTCGCCCCGAGCAGCGTCGAGGGGCGCGATGCCGTGCTTCGACCAGCTCGGCACGAACGGTCGTTGGCCACCCCTTCAGCACGAACGGTCGTTGGTCACCCCTTCAAAAGAGCGAGAGCTGGGCGCCGGCGACCCGTGCGAAAGACGTCCCGAGGAGCGGCAGCACGACGTCGATCGCGGGGGCGAGCTGCTTCTCGACGTAGTGGACGTAGTCGATGGAGGCGCTGCGGCGTGACGGAGGCTCGGGGCCGCTGAGGGTCATGACGTACTCGACCTCGTTCGCCTCGGGCGAGTCGTCGTCCGTGGCAGCGGAGGCGGCGAGCATCCGCGCCACCTTCACGTGCGGGGGCGCGGACTCGTAGGCGTCGAGCCCGCGGCGGAGCCTGCGGCGGTAGACGAGCGCGGCGTCGAGCTTGCCCGCGAAGAGATCGGTGCGCAGCGCGAGAAGCCAATCGTCCCACGGCTCGTCCGTGAGCACGCGTCGCAACAGCTCGCGCTGCGCCTCGCGCGCGAGCGGAGACCAGTCGGTGCGCACGGCCTCGAGGCCGCGCACGATCACGTCGAGCTCGCCGTCCTTCCGCCGCACGAGCCCGGAGTAACGCTTCTTGCTCCCGCGTTCCGAGCCGCGGGTCGTCGGCATCAGGAAGCGCAGGTAGTGCAGGTCGAAGCGCATCTCGAGGTAGCTCTCGAGCCGGTGCTCGCGCGCGATCGTCTCGCGCCAGAACGCGTTGATGGCCGCGGCCGACTCGGCGCCGAGCGCGCGACAGCCCGTCTCGTCGAGCGCGGGATCCATCGCGACGAACAACGAGTCGGTGTCTCCGTAGAGCACGCGATGGCCGCGCTCCTCGAAGAATGCGCGGCTCCGTCCGATGATCTCGTGACCGCGTCGCGTGATGGATGACGCGAGCCGCGGGTCGAAGAAGCGGCAGCCGGGCGTCCCGAGAACGCCGTAGAGGGACGCCATCTGGACCTTGATCGCGCGCGACAACGCTTCCTTGCCCTCGCGTTGCGCGCAGGCGCGTGCGCTCGCGAGCTCGGCCACGATGTCCGGGAGGATGGCGCCTTCGCGCGCGAACGAGGCACCGTCGAAACCGCGCACGGCGTCGTCGCCGGGCTGCCACATCGCGAGCGGATCGACGTGGAAGGTTCGGATGATGCTCGGGTAGAGCGAGCGGAAGTCGAAGGCGAGCACGTTGCGGTAGAGCCCGGGCACGCTGTCGAGCACGTAGCCGCCCGGAGACGGGATGGCCTCGGCGTCGAGGCCGACGTCGGGCGCGACGAAGCCGCGCCGGTGGAGGCGGGGAAGATAGAGATGATCGAACGCGGCCACCGCGCCGCCCTGGCGGTCGAGCGGCAATCCCGTCGCGCACGCGCGCTCGATCGCGAAGCCCAGGAGATCGGCGGCGTCGAAGACGTCGAGCACGAGGCGACAGTCCTCGAGGTTGTAGCGAGCGAGCGCGTCGGGATCGTCTCGGTGCATGCGGCGAATCTCGGCGAGCGGGTCGACCACCGCGGCGTCCATGGCCTTGCCGCGACCGACGAGCGCACGCGCGACGTGGTCCAGCGTGTAGCGCTCGAAGGACCACGTGGCGTTCTTGAGCGTGGCGATGCCGTCGAGGACGACGCGGCCCGGGACGCGCGCGATGGAGAGCCGCTGCGCGCTGGAACCGGGCAACACGCGCGCACGCTCGTCTGCGCGCCCGATGGCGAAGGGCACCCGGAGGGCGGCGCAGCGGCGCTGGAGCACGGTCAGATCGAACTCGACGACGTTCCATCCGACGAGCACGTCGGGATCGAAGGAGCGCACGGCGTCGAACGCCGCCTCGATCGCTGCGCGCTCGTCCGCGTGGAAGGTGAGCGCGTCGCGCGCGTCGCCGCGACCGACGACGAAGACGCGCTCGAGCCCACGCGATGCGAGCGCGATCGAGATCAGCGGGCCGTCCCAGCCGTCCGTCTCGATGTCGAGCGCGAGCGTGCGCAACGTCGGCCTGCAATCGCCGGCTCTCACGTTCGGGCCGAGCATACGGCCGACGCCGTGGTCCCGATCGAGCTTGCCGCGCAGCACGAGCGGCGCGCGTACGAAGCGCTCCATGAGGAACCGATCGCTCGGCTTCACGTCGGACTCGAGCACGTGCAGCAAGTGCGTACGCATGCGGTCGCGCTCCGCGACGAGCGCGCGCTGGGACGGGAAGTACACGGCGTCGAGCGGTGCGCCTTCGCGCGAGCGCAGCTCCTTGGGCTCGCGCCGGCCGTCCTCGGTCGCGACGTGGCGCGGCACGAACATCACGGCCTGCTGGCGCGGGAAGACCGCCTTGATCGGTCCGTGCTTCGCGGACCAGCACCAGAGCGTGATCTCGAGACCGTCGCTCGCGTCGCGCCACTCGCGCGACAGAAGGAACGCGTCGACCTCGATCTCGCTCGGCACCGAACGAGGATGCACGAGATCGGATTGGAACTGCTCGTCTAGAAGAGCTGGGATGTCGAGTAGTTGGATGGGTCGATCCTGTCCCCGGCGAGGATGCCGGAGATGGCGCAGAAGGAGACCCATTGGCCGGGGTGGGTGGCGGAGCCGCAGAGGTAGAGGTTGTCGGCGGCGGGGCTGCGGTGGGCGAGGCGTCCGCGGCGCATGAAGGCGGCCGTCATCGTGGGGTTCATGCTGTCGCGCCACAGATGGAAGGAGGCGCCCCACTCCACGGGGACGCGCGTGGCGACGACGTGCACGTCGGCGACGCCGTCGCGCCACCACGGCTCGGCGAGGAGGCGGTCGAGTTGGGCACCCTGACCGTCGCGCGCGGCACGCTCGGCCCAGGCGTGATCGGTGGGGCTGACGAGACGCAGCGTGCCGCGGCGCGTCTCGTCCACGGCGCCGGCGTGCACGAGGACGCGGCACTTCTCGCCGCCGCCGGGAAGCCAGAACGAGAGGAACGGGACGTCCGCGCGCACGTCGGCGTGCAGGTAGGCGGCGACCCCCGGCGACTGCAGCGGCAGGTCGGCCGTCGCGCGGACCAGCGCCTCGACCGGAGGATCGAGGAGGCGTGCGTAGGTGGCGATGCCCGGCGCGTTGGAGACGACGAGGGCCGCGGGCATACGGTCGCCCGCGGCGGTCTCGACCCCGAGCACGCGACGACCGTCGCGCACGATGCGCACGACGTTCGTAGCGAGACGACAATCGACGCCGGCCGCGAGCGCGACGCGATGCAGCGCCTCCGCGATCCGGCGGATCCCGCCGCGCACCGTGTACGCGCCGTGGCCGTGCACGAGCGCGGGAACGAACGCGAGCGGTGCGGGGGCCTCGGCGAGCGGTTGCCCCGCGATGTGCGTCCAGATGCCGAGCGCGTCGCGGACCGGCTCCGACAGACCCGTGGCCCGGAGGTGCGCACCGAGCCCGCGCAGCAGGAACGCGCTCTCGCGGATCAGCCCGCGACGCAGCAACCCCCGCGCTCCTTCGAAGGGCGCGCGCTGAAGCGGGGCCAGGCGCGCGTGGATGCGCGTCATGCGGCGCACGAAGTCGCGGTACCGGTCCGCCTCGCGCGCGCCGAACGACGCGCGCAGACCGTCGGCCGTGCGATCGAGGTCGCGATGCACGATCACGTCGGGCGCGTCGGGGCGGCGCACGCGATAGACCTCGTCGAGCGCGAGGAGCTCGACGTGATCGGAGAGCTTCTCCCCCAGTCGCTCGAAGGCCCACTCGAGCCCGGGCCGATCGAGCAGGATGTACGGCCCGCCGTCGTGCGAGCGCCCGTCGACGTCGAAGCCGCCGGCGAGCCCGCCGGGCACGTCGCGCGCCTCGAGCACCGTCACCGCGAAGCCGCGCCTGCGCAGGGCGATGGCCGCCGCGAGCCCGCCCACTCCCGCTCCGACGACGATCGCGTGGGGGTTCGATGGGCTCACGGCCGCGAGCTTGCCACGTGGCGTCGTGCACGAATCACCGCGTCGACGCCGGTACCGGCGAGAGCGCGCGGGCGGTCTTCGGCGACGACGATCTCCCACTCGCCCCGATCGAGCGCGGCCACTGCGCTCTCGACGGAGACTTGGACCTGACTCGCTGCGGCCGTGGGCGCTCCAGTCGTGGGATCGGTTGGGCGATGGCCGACCATGAGCAGGGTTCCGCCGACCGCGACTCCGGCCGCCATCCTTCGCACCATGGCCTCGACGGACCCAGCCACGTGAACGTGGAGGCTGACCACGAGATCGAAGCGACCAGGCTGCGCGGTCCAGGTCGCGAGGTCGCCCTCGACCCAATCGATGCGCTCGGCGATCTCCCGCCCGATGGCCTCGGCCGTCGAACGGCCGTGGGCCAGCGCGCTCGCGGAGAAATCGACTGCCGTGACGTGCCAGCCATGCGCAGCGAGCCAGATCGTGTCGGCGCCGTGCCCACAGCCCGCATCGAGCGCGCGGCCAGGCGGAAGGCCGACGACCTCGCGGGTCAGATGGGCGTTGGGCGGGCGCTGCGCGACCTTGTCGGCATGCTCGCGCAGCGTCTTCGACCAGAGCTGTTCCCAGAAGGGCTGATCGTAGGCTGGCTTACTCACCGACGGCGATCCGGAGGACGTGGACGCGCGGCTCTTCGCCGTAGCGCTCGGTCAGGAACAGGCGGCCCGTGTCGGGATCGAAGGTCGCGCCCGCGATGCGTGCAGTGCCTCCGTCGTCGATGCCGTCCAACGTGAACGTCGCGTAGGGCACCACGTCCCACGGCTCGCGGCGGCCTTCGCGTACCTCGACGAAGTCGTTGGCGTCGTAGGCCCAGACGTAGTGGACGTAGGGAAACGCGTGTGTGCCTTTCGACGAGTCGCTCGGGTCGTGGCACCAGACGTTGCCTTCGCCGTCGGGCATCCCGTGGAGTGACACGTCGTCGGTGCCCGGGCCATAGCAGTACTCGCCGCGCCCGTGACGGCCGATGAACAACACGCTGCGTGTGCCCGGCGGAAACGCGATGCCTGCGACTTGGTCGCTCTGCACGAAGATGTCGTTCGTCGTCGTGCCGTCGCGCGTGGTCTCGTTGCCGAGCGGATAGAACAGCACGGTCGTGCCGGGGATCGGGTCGCGCGTGCCGACGTCCGCAGGCTCGAACACGGTGGCTGAGGGGCCCGCCGACGACGCGCCCAGGATGCTGAGGCAACAATTGCCCGTCAGCGCAGAGCCACCGAGCGTGCTCCGCCACTCGGGTGGGATCCAACCCATGTATCCCGCGACCGATCGCGCGTTCGCGCCGCCCGTCATCGCGAATGGACCGACGACGTCGTCGCTCACGGAGAGGTCGCGAGACGACGCGAAGTGCGACAACGTCTGCGTCGAGTCGGCGTCGTAATACGAGTAGACCGTGAAGATCAGCCGATCGCCGTCGACGAGCACGCCCCCCAGCTTCAGCGTCGAGTCGTCGATGCGATTGCCCATCCCGTCGGTGGGATCCGCCAGGTCTTGCAGAACCTCCGCGGTGCCCGACAGCGAATCGGGGATCGCGATCTCGCCGAGCAACTGATACCAATCGTGCCCGCCCAAGAAGAGCGCGTCGGCGTCCGGATCGAAACCGAGCGCGTGCCCTCCGTATGCGAAGACGCCTTGCTCGCCGCCCACACGGTCGTCGCGCGGGACGTCGAACGACCCGACGTACGTGATGTCCTCGGGTCCCACGAGCGCGGGATCGATCGGCAGGCCCATGTCGATCGGCGGCGGCGGCGGCGACGCGCCGTCGATCGCGGGCATCGCGTCGGACGCCATCGCGTCGTCGTCGGTGCGCGCATCCGAGCGCGGCCCCGCATCCGGCGTCGGGCCCGCGCCGTCGTCGTCTCCACACGCGCTCGACGATGCGACCAGCGATGCGACGAGCACCAGAGCGAACGGGCTGCACGAGCGCATGGCTCGATTCTACGCGGGCGCACCCTCCGCCTGCGCGACGGGATGATCCGCGCGGACGCGTGCCTTCGTGGAGGCGGACGCAGGGTTCGTCGTGCTACCGGTCGAGATCGATCTCGATCGAGTACTCCGGCGAGTAGTCACGGACCTCCAACGAGGAGGTCCACAGGTCGAGAAAGAAGACGGGGTCGTCGTCGGACTCGACGCCGCGCCGGTCGCTCGCGGAGCGGAGCTCGCCGTTGTCGACCGTGCACAGGCACAGACCGCCGGTGCCGCTGCCGTAGAGCTCGTGCCCGCCGCAACGCACGAACGCCTTGCAGTTGACGTGCTCCCGCGGATCGCTGACGGCGCGCACCTGCACGGCGCACCGGGTGCCCACCGCGACGTTCGAGCCCGTGGCAGAGCGCACGCGACCGGTCCGCGTCACCGTCGGGAACACGATGTCCCCGCCGTCGGCCGGCGCGTCCGTCGGCGCCGCGCCGGAGCCAGCGTGCGCGCCCTCCTGAGCCCCCGCGTCGTCGCGACGCGCCCTCGCGCCAGCCGACCGCGCCGTGTCTCGTTGTCGGTCGGTTCGTGCGAACGGGCCCGCCCCGGTGATGGCCGCCACCGCGACGCCAGCCACGACGAGCCCGCCCGCGATGCCGGGCATCAGCCACCGGTTGGCTCCACGCGGCTCGGTCGCGCGCGCCCGCAGCACGACGGGCGCGTCCGAGCGCTCCGGCCCGCTCGGCGCAGCACGGCTCGTATCCGGAGCGACCTGCGACCCGATCTGCATCGCCACCGTGCCCGTGCCGGCGGGCGGGATCGGATGCGCCTGCATCGCCACCGTGCCCGTGCCCACGACGGCCGGGACCGGATGCACGTCCATCGCGACGGTCCCGGTGCCGACGCGCTGCGGCGCCTCGACCGCGACGGCCGGAGAACCGGCGAGCGGTGCCGCCGCGTGCGCGGCCGCCGGCGCGATCACAGACAGGAGCTCCGCGCGCAGCGCCGATGCGTCCCGCGGCCGGTCCTCGGGACGCTTGGCGAGGCAACGGTCCACCAGCGCGGACAACGCCCCGCTCGTCCCGGGAGCCGCCTCCGAGAGAGAGCGGTGCGCGCTCGAGACGGCAGCGAGGATCACGGCGTGAGGTGTCTCGCCTTCGAAAGGACGGCGACCCGCCACGACCTCGTAGAGCATCACACCGACGGCCCACACGTCGGCTGCGGGAGTCGCGGACCTCGCGCTCATCGCCTGCTCCGGCGCCATGTAGTGGGGCGTGCCCATGGCGGTCGAGGTCTGCGTCGCCCCTTGCCCCTCGAGCTGTCGCGCGATCCCGAAGTCGAGGATCTTCACGCGCTCGCCGCCGTCGGCCCGGCGCGCGACGAACGCGTTCTCGGGCTTCAGATCGCGGTGCACGAAACCCTTCGCGTGCGCGGCCGCGAGCGGCTCGAGCAGCTCGGCGACGAGCGCGAGCTTGGTGCGTACGTCGGTCACCTTCTCCAGCCGATCGCGCATGCTCTCGCCCTCGAGCAGCTCCATCGCGATGTAGGGCGACCCGTCCTCCGCGACGCCCGCGTCGAGCACGTCGACGATGCCCTCGTGCTTCGTCTCGGCGCGCACGCTCACCTCGCGCTCGAAGCGCGCCATCGCGGCCTCGCTCGTCGAGGCACGCGGGTCGAGCAGCTTCA
>JADZFZ010001051.1 GCA_020854145.1 Deltaproteobacteria bacterium
AACGATGGGCGCTCGAGCTCGTCACCACGACGTCTCTCGAAGAGAAGCTCGCGCCGGGTGCGCCGCCGAGCGCGCGAGAGCCGACCCGAACGTCGCGTGATCCGTCGCCGGGGCGCCCGCCGGAGCTTCGTGTCCAGGCCCGTCAGTCCCGCAAACCGAAAGGCACCTCGTCGCTCGCCGATCCGCGTGCGCGTGCGCGGCTGCTGCACGCGTTCTTCCATCACGAATTGCAGGCGGCCGAGCTGTTCGCCTGGGCGGTCCTGCGATTTCCCGACGTGCCCGACGCTCTCGCACGCGGTTGGGCGCGTCTCGCCTGCGAGGAGATCGGTCACGCGCGCCTCTATCGCGATCGGCTGGACGGGCTGGGATTCGCGATCGGGGCGTTTCCCGTGCGCGATTGGTTCTGGCAACGCGTTCGACCCGTCGAATCGCCGGCGCGATTCCTGGCGCTCGTCGGGCTCGGTCTCGAGGGCGGCAATCTGGAGCACGCGCGGGACTTCGCGCAGCGGTTCGCCGCGGCAAACGACGACGAGTCGGCGCGATTGCAGCGACGAATCGCGAACGACGAGATTGCACACGTGCGATTCGCGAGGCGCTGGCTGACCGAGCTCACCGGCGACGAATCCTTCGCCGGTTGGGCCGCTCTGTTGCCGCCGCCGACCTCTCCCGGTCTCTATCGCGGTGACACGCTCGATCGCGAAGCCCGTAAGAGCGCCGGTCTCGACGACGCGTTCCTCGACGCGCTCGAAGCGAGCCCACGCCCGCGAGGACACCTGCCCGCTCGGCATGATGGGCATGCGAGGTGAGCTCGACGTCGGACCCCCTCTTCCCGAACGCGGAGAGGGCTGGGGTGAGGGGCCGGCGCTCGTGGACCCCGAGCCCGTGGCCTGGGTCCTCAATCTCGATGCCGATCTCGAGCTCGCGAAGCCGAATCGATATGCGCCGACGGCCGCATCCAGGCGAATGAACGCGGCGTTCCGGAGCGTCGCTTCGGCGCTGCTCGGACCGTTCGACGTCGTGCTCGAAGAGGGAGACCGATTGCCGGATCGGCTTCGCGGGATGGCCGGCCGTGCGTTCTGCCCGACGCCGCGTGCTCGACGACTGCTGCGCGAAGCGGGCGCCGCCCCCGAGCCGGCTCCCGAGCTCGCCGTGCTGCGCGCCGTCAACTCGAGGGCATTCTGCGCGGCGCTCGGAGAGCGGTCGTTGCCCGATTGCGCCTTCGTCGAGGACCTCGAGTCGGCACTCCGTCTGTTGTCGCGGCGCTCGCCGACCGATCGGTGGCTCGCGAAACGAGCGTTCGGCTTCGCCGGCAAGGGACAGCGACGCTTCTCGTCCTCGCCGAGCGCGGCCGACCTCGCGTGGGTTCGCGCTTCGATGGCGGCCGGCGGCCTGCAGATCGAGCCTTTCGTCGAGGTCGCTCTGGAGGTCGCGCTCCACGGGCACGTCGATGCGAGCGGTGCGTGCCGGCGCGGGAAGCCCTGTGTGCAGACCTGCGACGCGTTCGGGACGTGGAGACACAGTCGTGTCGCAGAGCCGGGGGAGATCGGCGACGCCGAGCAAGAGGCGCTCCGAAGCGCCTTCGACGAGACCGCGGTGGCGCTCGCGAATGCGGGGTATTTCGGCCCATTCGGCATCGACGCATTTCGCTGGAGGGCGCCCGACGGGGCGTTGCGATTCCGCCCTCGGAGCGAGATCAACGCTCGGTTCACGATGGGCTATCCGGTGGGCATGCAAGACCGTTCTCGATCGAGATCGCGGCGACACCCAAACGGCACGTGATCGCGGACCGCGCTCCGTGTACCGTTGGTCTCGTGGCTGCAGCAAAGACGAGCAACGGCAATGGCCATGGTCACGGCGCTCGACGCGTCACGGCGGCTGCGCGCAAACGTCACGACGCGCTGATTCGCGAGCTCGCAGCCGCGCGACGCCTGCGGGCCGACGGCTGGGACAAGCACTGGGAGCTGGTCGGCGAGGTGCTCTCGGACGGGCTCTACGAGGCGGGCGGCGCACACAGCGCGCAAGGGTGGATCGCGCAGCACCTGGCCGAGCCGTATCGCACGGCCTTCCGTTCGGTTCGCGTCGCGCAGCACGCCGAGCCGGCCGACGAGGCCCGCTACGGCGTCGAGCGGCTCGATGCGGCGATTGCGTACATGGAGACCGTCATCGGTCCGACGGTGAAGGGCAAGCCTCCGGTTCCCTTCGGGGAGCTCAAGATCCCCGTCTCGCGCCGCGGCAAACCGCGGTCGCTCGGTCTGCTCGAGGTCGCGCCGGACGAGATCTGCGCGGCCGTCGAGAGCGCGGCCGCCGACCACGGGGCCAAGCCGTCGCGGGGGCGCGGCGCGTCCACGGACGGACCGCTCAGCACGGCGCAACGGGCGGTTCGTACGTTGCGCAGCGTGCGCCTGCGCGCCGTCGATGGGCACGTGAGCTTCGGGCACGTGCCGCTCGGGCAGCTCGAGGTCGCGTTGCGTGCGCTCGCGCGCGTGGATTGGCGTGCGTTGACCGACGCGCCGCCGGCGAGCGGCCCGCTCGCGAACCCCGTCGCACGCGCGCTCGTCGTGCGCGAGAAGTCGAGCGCGCGCAGCCGCTGATCAGCGGACGTGGACGACGGTGCCGCGGTCGCGCGCCGTCGGCAGCGTCACGGTCCATCCGTCGGGCACCGTCGGGCTCGTGAACGCGTAGAGCCACCGCGCGTCGCGCGGCGACAGGTTGACGCAGCCGTGGCTGCGCACGGTGCCGAACCGGTCGTGCCAGTAGACCGCGTGCAGCGCGACGTCCTCGGCGAAGTACTGGATCCACGGCACGCCATCCATCGAGTACGGAGCGACGGCTTCTTCGTCCTCGACGTTGTCCATCGTGCCGAGCGCCATCTTGATCCAGATGCGGTGCGTGCCGCGCGGCGTCGAGCCCGCGCGCCGTCCCGTCGAGACCAGCGTGGTGAACACGGGCTCGGTGCCCTGATAGGCCACGAGCGTCTGCTGCGCGAGGTGGACGTCGATCCACCGATCGGTGGGGCCGACGCCCGCGGGCGGCGCGATGCGCTCGGGACGCACGAGCAGGCGCGTCTCGACGTAGCGACCGTCGCCGAGGCGCGTGAAGCTGCGGGTGCCCTCGCGCACCTCGTCGCCGACTTGCACCATGGCGCGTCCGGGCAGCGTCCCGACACGCCGTCGATCTCCCGGCGTCGTGTAGGTCGACGCTCCGCCGCGCCGAACCCACGCGACGGGGATGGGCATGCCCTCGCGCACCTCGGCGAGCCGGGCGCCGGCGAACTCGCTCGGCCGCGCCCAGCGCAGCTCGCTCGCCTGGATCCACGTGCCGCGCGTCGTGCGCACGATCGTCTGTCCCTCGTGCGAGCGGCGCGCGACGATCGCGAGACCCCAGCCGCGCGCGAGCGTCTCGACGTAGTCGTCGATGTCGATGTCCGACGGACGCGCGTACGCGCGCGTCCCATCGACCGCGGAGAACGCGTACCGGAAAGGCACGACCTCGGCCTCGGCGATGCCCGGGTACGCGCGTGCGGCGGGCGCGTTGGCGCTCAGCCACACGTAGTCCGCGCAGATCCACGCGGCCTCGCCGATGCGGTACCACGGGCCGCCTTCGCAGCCCTGGCCGAGCCTGCGCGCGAGCAGCGGGAACCGTGCCCCACGCGCGACCTGACCGCGTCGCTCGGACTGGTCGTCGGGCCCGGCGCGCACCGGCGCACCATGGAGCTGCACCTCGACCGTGCGTGCCCACTCGGGCGACGGCGCACCGACCTCGCCACCCCCACCGCCGCCGTCGATCTCCTCGCCTTCCTGCTCCTGATCGGCGGGAACGTCGCGCGGTGCGCTCGACGGACGTCGAGCGACGGGTCGTGGCGAGCCGCGAGGCGGCGCGGGATCGAAGCGCGGAAGAAAGGGCCTGCGCGGCTGAGACGGGCGCGCGGGTTGCTGCGAGAGCGCGGGCCAAAGAGGCGCACCGAGCAGCATCGCGACGGCGGCGGCGGCGATGGGGAGACCCCAGGGGATACGGCGAGACACGGTCGGCCCTCTGCATTGTACGGGCCTCGTCGGGCCTATGGCACTTTGTCCGCGACGGGCCGCGCGCTCGCGTGACGCGTGCCACACTGCGCGCGTGCGGAGCGGCGCGCCGGCGATCAGGCTCGTGATGGTGCTCGCAGGCGCATGCGCGTCCGCCGCGTGCAGCGTGCTCACCGGCTACTCCGACTTGCGATTCGATCCAAGCGAGGGCGACGCAGGCGGACGCGATTCCGGCTCGCGCGAGGGCGGCCAAGAGGGTGGGCTCGATGCCTCGGGGCTCGACGGAGGCTCCGACGGCGCGCGCTCGGATGGCTCGTTGCCCGCGTCGTGCGTCGAGGGGCTGCTCGACTGCGACGGCGACGGCGCGTGCGAGACCGACAGTCGGTCCGATCGTGACGGCTGTGGTGCATGTGGCGTGAGCTGCGGCGAGGACGAGGGCTGCTACGCGGGCGAGTGCGCCGGCGTCGCAGACGTCGCCATGAGCCGCGGGGGACACCACACGTGCGCGTTGCTCGCGACGGGGAGCGTCGTCTGTTGGGGCAGCAACGCCTATGCGCAGCTCGGCGACGGCACCTTCGTCGATCGCGGGGCGCCGGTTCGGGTCGCGAACCTGCCCGGAGCGGCCACGGCGGTCGCGGCCGGAGCGACGAGCGCCTGCGCCGTCGTCGCGGGGGGCGTGTGGTGCTGGGGGTTCGGCCCGAGCGGCGAGCTCGGCACGGCGGCCGCGCCTCTGCGACCGGAGCCGACGGAGCCGGTGCCCGGGCTACCCGATGCGATCGCGATCGGCGCCGGCATCGGCCACTACTGCGTGGTGCGCGCAGGGGCCGGCGGCGTCGTCTGTTGGGGCCGCAACGATCGGGGACAGCTCGGTGACGGATCCCTCGAAGACCGGACGAGCCCCGTGGAGGCGACCGGCGTCGTCGGCGCGATCGATGTCGTCGCCGGGCTGACGCACAGCTGCGCGCTGTCGTCGGACGGCCTCGTGCTCTGCTGGGGTCAGAACGACGTCGCACAAACCGGCACCGTCGGGGGCGAGGACGTGACGTCGATGCCGACGCTCGTGCCTTCGGTGGACGCGGTCGTGCGCATCTCCGCGGGCGCTGCGCACACGTGTGCGGTCCGCAGCGACGGCAAGGTCCGCTGCTGGGGATACGGAGGGTTCGGTCAGCTCGGCCGCGAGCCCATCGAGGTCAGCGGCGATCCCGACGAGGTCACGGGACTGCGCGACGCGGTCGCCGTGGCGGCAGGACGCGACTTCACGTGTGCAGCCACGATGTCCGGTGCGCTCCATTGCTGGGGGCAATCGGCCGAAGGTCAGCTGGCGCTTCCGGGTCGCACCGAGCCGAGCCACTTGGCCCTAGCGGTGCCCGACCTCGCGGAAGTCAGCGCAGTCTTCGCGGGGGAACGTTCCGCTTGTGCCGTGCTGAAGTCGAACCGGCTGCTCTGCTGGGGCGCGGACGACGCGGGGGCGCTCGGTCGCGGTCGCGTGATGCAGCAGCCGTCGCCCGCGCGCGTGGCGGGGCTCGCAGGCGTCCGGACGCTGGCGGTCGGGCTCGAGCACGCGTGTGCGCTCGGCGCCGGCGGCAGCGTGAGCTGTTGGGGCGCAAACCAAGGCCTGCAGCTGGGCAACGCGACCGATCACGGCAGCTCGGTGCCTCGTCCCACGGCTCCCGCGCCCACCGACTACGGCGCGATCGTCGCCGGCGCGGCGCACACGTGCGCGCTCCGTGCCGGCGGTGCCGTCGATTGTTGGGGCACCAACGATCAGCGCCAGCTGGGAGTCGCGACGCCGCCGGCGGCGCCTGCTCCGGCGGTGACCCCGATGCTGGCGTCGGGCATGCTGTCGATCGCGGCGGGCCACTATCACACGTGCGCGCGAGACGCCGCGAACGAGCTCGTGTGTTGGGGAGCCAACGCGAGCGGACAGATCGGGGTGGGCGAGAGCCTCGGTGGTGAGCTTCCTCGGCGGATCCCCGATGCGACCGCCACCGGCTCGATCGACGGCAGCGACTCGACGACGTGCTTCGTGTCGTCGGGCACCGTCCAGTGCCTGGGGGACAACAGCTTCGGTCAGCTGGGTGACGGGACCACCATCGCGCGCTCGATGCGCGCGCCCGTGCTCGGGATCGACGACGCCGCGATGGTGGCGACGGGTCAGGGCTTCGCCTGCGCGGTTCGGCTGTCCGGCACGATCGAGTGCTGGGGTCTCAACTCGCGAGGAGAGCTGGGCACCGGCGAACCGAGCGCGCCGATTCCCACGCCGGTCGGTGTGCGCGGCGTGACCGGCGCTGCCGGAGTCGTGGCGGGGTCCGGGCACGCGTGTGCGTGGCTGCGCGACGACGGGCGGGTGCTCTGCTGGGGGAACAACCGACACGGGCAGCTCGGTGACGGGACGTTCGAGGACCGCGCTGCTCCGGTCGAGGTGCTCGGTCTCGAGGGCGTGGAAGCGCTCGGAGCAGGCCGCGACTCGACGTGCGCGCTCCGGTCCGGAGAGATCTTCTGCTGGGGCGCGCGCGCATGGGGGAAGCTCGGCGACGGCACCCCCCTCTTCGATGCGCGCCCCGGACCGGTCGCCGGAAGCCTGTGACGACGCTGCTGCCACCACGTCGTCAGCAGGTTTCGCGCGTCGCCTGACGCGCGGGTCGCGCGCCTGGTAGACCGCCCCGCCATGCACGAGCACGACGTCGACGACGTGCTTCGCCTCACGACGGAGCTCGAGCCGCGCGGCGACCAGCCGAGCGCCATCGCCGATCTCACCGAGGGACTGCTCCGCGGCGACACGCATCAGGTGCTGCTGGGCGTCACGGGCAGCGGCAAGACCTTCACGATCGCCAACGTCATCGCGAAGGTGAACCGGCCGACGCTGATCCTCGCGCCCAACAAGACGCTCGCGGCGCAGCTCTACGGCGAGATGCGCGAGCTCTTCGCGGACAACGCCGTCGAGTACTTCGTCAGCTACTACGACTACTACCAGCCCGAGGCGTACGTCCCGTCGAGCGACACGTACATCGAGAAGGACGCGATCATCAACGACGCGATCGATCGCATGCGTCACTCGACGACGCGATCGCTCTTGTCGCGACGCGACGTGATCATCGTCGCCTCCGTCTCGTGCATCTACGGCATCGGTGCCGCCGAGTCGTACATGAGCATGCTGGTTCGCCTGAAAAAGGGGCAAACCAAGAAGCGCGACGAGCTGCTGCGCCAGCTGGTCGACATCCAGTACGAGCGCAACGACATCGACTTCCACCGCGGCAGCTTCCGCGTGCGCGGCGACGTCGTGGAGATCTGGCCGGCGTACGAGGAGGACGTCGCCATCCGCGTCGAGCTCTGGGGCGACGAGATCGAGCGCATCACGGAGGTGGATCCGCTGCGTGGCAAGATGCGCCGCGAGCTCGACAAGTACGGTGTCTATCCGGGCTCGCACTACGTCACGCCGAAGGAAGAGCTGCGCCGTGCGACCGAAGGCATCCGCGAGGAGCTGCGCCACCGCCTTCGCGAGCTCGAGGAGCAGGGCAAGCTGCTCGAGCGGCAGCGTCTCGAGCAGCGGACCATGTACGACCTCGAGATGCTCGAGCAGATGGGGTTCTGCCAGGGCATCGAGAACTACTCGCGCCACCTCTCGGGCCGCGCGCCCGGCGAGCCGCCCCCCACGCTCATCGACTATTTCCCGCCGGATTTCCTGATGATCGTCGACGAGAGCCACCAGACGTTGCCGCAGCTCCAGGGCATGTACCGCGGCGATCGCGCCCGGAAGGAGACGCTCGTCGAGTACGGCTTCCGGCTGCCCTCGGCGCTCGACAACCGGCCGCTCAAGTTCGACGAATGGGCCGAGCGCGTCGGACAGGTCATCTACGTGTCGGCGACTCCCGGCGACTTCGAGCTCGAGAAGAGCCATGGCGTCGTCGCGCAGCAGGTCATCCGTCCCACCGGTCTGATGGATCCGGTGGTCGAGGTGCGTCCCGTCGAGCACCAGGTCGACGACCTGCTCGACGAGATCCGCAAACGCGTCGAGAGCCACGAACGCGTGCTGGTCACGACGCTCACCAAGCGCATGGCCGAGGATCTGACCGAGTACTACCAGGAGCTCGGGGTCCGCGTTCGCTACCTGCACTCCGACATCGACACGCTCGAGCGCGTCGAGATCCTCCGGGACCTGCGCAAGGGCGAGTTCGACGTGCTCGTCGGCATCAACCTGCTGCGCGAAGGGCTCGACCTGCCCGAGGTCTCGCTCGTGGCGATCCTCGATGCCGACAAAGAAGGCTTCCTCCGATCACCGCGCTCGCTCATCCAGACGATCGGGCGCGCCGCGCGCAACGTGAACGGTCGCGTGATCATGTACGCGGACAAGACCACCGACGCGATGCATCGC
This sequence comes from Deltaproteobacteria bacterium, assembly GCA_020854145.1. Lineage (GTDB taxonomy): Bacteria > Myxococcota_A > Polyangia > Polyangiales > JADZFZ01 > JADZFZ01. Next base: position 8,395 of record JADZFZ010001051.1, read on the forward strand.
GCGCTCACCGAGACCGAGCGACGTCGCGAGCTGCAGGCGCGCTACAACGTGGAGCACGACATCACGCCGCAGACGGTTCGTCGCGCAATCCTGGAGATCAACCCGGCCGCCGGAACCACCGACTATGCGCCCGTCGGCCGCTCCGGCGTCGGCGAGCCGTCGAGCGAGAGCTCCATCGAAGAGCTGCGCGCCGCCATGCTCGAAGCCGCCGAACGGCTGGATTTCGAGCGTGCCGCACGCATCCGCGACGAGATCAAGCGAGCGCAGGGCAGTGCGTCCGCGAACGACGCGGCACCCGCGGCGCGATCGAAGAGCGGATCGCGCGGAGGCCGCCGCGGCAGACGTTGATGATGGTCGCCGGGCCTTCCGATCCCGACGAGCCGGCCTCATCTTCTTCGCACCCTTGTTCCCGCTACGCGACAGCTACCGCCGTCGGGCGATCACGATCCTGGTTCCCGCGCTCGTCGCGCTCAACGTCGTGGTGTTCCTGCGCGAGCTCTCGCTCGGCGAAGAGCTCGACCGGCTGCTCTTCACGCATGGCCTCGTGCCGGCGCGCCTGCTCGGCTGGACCGACCTCGGCGGTGAGCCCTTCGACCCGCGCCGCTTCCTGCCGCTCCTGACCTCGATGTTCCTCCACGGCGGCTGGGCGCACCTCGGGAGCAACATGCTGTTTCTCTGGGTGTTCGGCCGGTCGCTCGAAGACCGGCTCGGTCACGCAGGATTCCTCGGCACCTATCTGTTGACGGGCCTCGCCGCCGCCGTGTGGCAGGTCGCGATCGAGCCGAACGGCACCGCCCCGATGATCGGCGCGTCGGGCGCGATCGCAGGCGTGCTCGGGTCCTACGCGGTGCTGTTGCCTCGCGCGCGGATCCTCGCCGTCGTGCCCATCATCGTCATCCCCTGGTTCTTCGAGGTGCGCGCGATCTTCTTCCTGCTCGTCTGGTTCGGGATGCAGTTCTTCAGCGGCTACCTGTCGCTCGGCACCGGAGCCGGCGCGGGCGTCGCGTGGTGGGCGCACATCGGCGGCTTCGTCGCAGGCGTGCTCGTCGG
>JADZFZ010001052.1 GCA_020854145.1 Deltaproteobacteria bacterium
GCAACGTGCCGTCGCTCGCGTCGAGCGCGACCGTCGTGCCGTCCGCGAAGCCGGTGAAGAGGCGTCCGTCCGCGAACGCCAAGCCCGCGTGCTCGCCGATCGTGAACCCCTCGGGAGCCTCGCGCCGGTACGACCACAGGCGGTTGCCCGTGCGGCGATCGAGCGCGTACACGGAGTCGCCGCCGGTCACCACGTACACCGCGTCCTCGGTCACGACGGGGCGACGTCGCACGGGCGCGCGCACGAGGCTGCGCCACGCGAGCCGACCGTCGGCCCTGCGCAGCGCGTACACGTGCCCGTCGTCGGACCCGACGAACACGCGGCCGCCGTCGGCGTCGTGGAGCGCGGGCTCACACCCGATCGCTCCGGTCGCACGGAATCGCCAGTGAGGCGCGCCCGTGGTGCCGTCGAGCGACCACAGCGACCCCGCCGAGCTCCCGACGTACAGACGTCCGCGTGACGGATCGAGCGCGGCCACTGCGTGCTCGGTCGGCTGGTAACGCTCGAGCAGCGGGTCCACGAGAGGCCGCGACCAGCTGACGACGAAGACCTCGCCGCGTGCCGCACGGACGTCTCCCGACCACGTGTCGTCGAGCAGGATCCCCATCCCCGCGCCGCCGCAGCCCGACGCCGTGCTCGTCAGCAGCGCCGCGACGACCAGCACGGACGAACGAAAGGAACCTCTCGCTTGGCGGCGCAAACCGTCGGAATGCCACGCCTTCGCAGCATGACGATCGGCGCGCGCGCGACACGTTCGGGGCGAGCGACGGGGCACGGACTTGCCTCAGCGCTTGGTCGGAGCAGGCCGTCCGCCGCCGCCGAGGATCTTCACGTTGTTGCCCATCCCACCCATCTGCTGCAGGCGCCGGATGATCTCTTCGGGCGAGCCGCCCATCCCGGCGCCGCCACCCGCGGGCGCGTTCGTCGCCTCGGTGGGATCGAGCTGCTCGAGCCTCGACTGGACCTGCGACATCAGGAAGGGATGCCTCTCGGCAGGCGAAGGCTGGTTGTCCTCCTCGTCCCCTTCGCGCTCGCGCGGTGTCTGACGCGTGAGACGGGTCCTGATCCCCTTCAGCAACGTCAGCGCCCGGTCGCGTCGCCCCGCATCGATGTGGAGACGCGCCTGGTGGTACTCGGCCATGCTCCGGTACGCTTCGCCGAGCCGCGCGAGCTCCTCGTAGCGGCGGAGGGCATCCGCCGGCTTGTTGCGCGCTTCGAGGCAGAAGGCCAAGCCCTGCAACGCCTGCGCGGCGACGTCGGTGTCGTCGGATGCGAGCGCGAGCGCCGCTTCGTACGCTCGCTCGGCCTCACCCAGCTTGCGCAGGTCGTAGAGCGCGTTGGCCTCGCCGAGCTTCGCGCGCGCGGCGATCTCCGACGACGGGAAGTCGGCCACCGCGCGGCGGAACGCCCGCAGCGCCGCCTGGGCGCGCTGCTTGTGGGTCTTGAACATCCGGACCGTCGGGTCCGGCTCGGCGTCTTCCTCGGGCTCGCCGATGTCCGCGGTCGCGATCCCGACCGCATCCGACAACGCCCGGGCCGCGCGCTCGGACTCGCCGCGCGCGTACGACGAGTAGCCCGCGACGGCGGCCACCACGACGGCGAGCACGCCGCCGCCGATCGCCAGCTCGCGCAGATGGGCCTTGGCCCAATCCGTCGCGGCCGCCATGCGCGCCTCGAGCATGTCCGGCTGTTTCGTCGCGAGCTTCTTCAGGGCAGGCTTCGCCTTCGCGCCCTTGTCGCTCGCCTTGGCGCTGCCCTTCCCGCTCGAGGTCTCGTCGTCGGCCACGCTGTGTTCCTCCCAGAAAAGCGCGGCACTATACCCAGCACCGATGTCGGGTCAACGGGCGCTCGTCCCCGCGCCCGACGCCGAGAAGCAACGTCGGTCGGCGCTCGGTCGCGTAGGATGCGCGCGAGCATGAGCGTGTCGTGCGCCTGAGCGGGTCGATCCGCGCGTTGGCCGTCGCGGCCCACGCCACGCTGGGCGCGCTCTCGGTCGCACCGGCCGACGCGCGTGCCTACGAGCACGAGCTCTCGCTCGGCATCGAGACCGGCATCGCGCACGCGCTCGGGCCCGAGCTGCCGGGGGTGCGCGCCGGGATCCACGCGAGCTACGGCATCGACGACACCTGGGCCATCGCGGCGCAGCTCGGCTACTCGATCCATCCCGACGCGAGCCCGCTCCACGTCGCGGAGGCCGCGGCCGAGCTCCTCTACGTCATCGACGTCGTCCGGGTCGTCCCGTATGTCGGGGTCGGCGCGTCGTACTTCGGCACGCTGGTCGACCAGCAGGTGGGCGGCGAAGGCGGCGCCCACGTCGTCGGGGGCGCGCACTACTACCTGTCACGCGCGTGGGCGGTCGGCCTCGACGTGCGAGGCCATGCCCTCTTCACCGCCCTGGAGGAGTTCCCGATCTACGTGACCGCGACCCTGCGCCTCTCGTGGATCCAGGTGCTGTAGATCCACCCTTCGGGTGGGAGGATCTACACCGCGACCCCTGCCGCTCTCGTAGATCCAGGTGCTGTAGATCCACCCTTCGGGTGGGAGGATCTACACCGCGACCCCTGCCGC
>JADZFZ010001053.1 GCA_020854145.1 Deltaproteobacteria bacterium
CCGGCCAGTCGGCTGCGCTCGCGCGCGCGGAGCCTGCTGCCGAGGTCGTTCGGCGTATCTGGTCCGAGGCCACCACGCTCCTCGCTTGACCCCGTGCGAGCGACCCCAGCCGTCATCGGCGCGGTCCCGCCGATGCCGGGCACTATCCGAGCGTCGTTCAGACGATCGCGCACCCCGGGGCGGACGGTCGGCGGAGCGGGCGGCAGCGCGCGTGTCGCGTCGCACATGCCGGTCGGCGGGAGCGGGTCTGGATACTCGAGAATCGCGATCTCGGTCGCAGCGGAGGATTGCTCCCTGATCGCCTCGCGAACCACGCGAAGACCGTTCGGCGCGGAAGACCGGATCAGCTGCGTTCGGTGAAGTGCATGCCCCGCGCGTGAACGGCTGGCCCAAGCGAGGCAAGGACGCGCGCTCAGAAGGGGCTCGCCGCGGCGCCGACGCCGAACCACGAGAGCGCGGAGTCGGGGCAGTCGATGCGCTGCGGCGCACCCGTGAGCCCGCCGCGCGAGCTCAGGTACACGAACGCGCTTCCGTCGGCGCCGTCACCGCCGCTCGAGAGCAGCGCACCGACGAGCAGATCGGGGATCCCGTCGGCATCGACGTCGCCGACCACCGCGACGCTCGCGCCGAAGTGCGCATCGACGGCTCCGCCGAACAGCGTCCGCGACGCGGCGCGTTCGATGCCGCCCGATCGTCCCACGTGCACATCGACGCGACCTGCACGCACCGTCCCCGCCGCAGACGGCGCGATCGGCGTCCCGAGCACGAGATCGGCCATGCCGTCTCCGTCGAGGTCACCTCCCGCGATGCGCGAGCCGTGCTCGACACCGGTGCTGTCGGTCGGGCTGTCGATCGTCAGCACAGGGCTCATCGAGATCCCGTCGCGTGCCCCCCGATAGACGTACACGACGCCTTCTCCCGCGGCCTCGGCGTCGTGGAAGTGGGACGAGATCACCACCTCCGCGAAGCCGTCGCCGTCGAGATCGCCGACCGCGCCCAACGCCGAAGCCATCTCTGCGTCGACCTCGAGATCGGGAGCCTCGAAGACCGCCGTCGTCGCCGCCGAGACGACATCGCCCCGCGCACCTCCGTAGAGGAACGCCCTTCCCGCATGGCGCGCCGCCGAGGAGTGCCAGACGTCGCCGACCAGCAGATCGACGAGCCCGTCGCCGTCGGTGTCTCCGGGGCTCGCGAGCGTGGAGCCGAACCACTCCGTCAGCCTGCCGCGAATCGTGACCACGGGCGCGTCGGATAACCCGCGCTCACCGCCGCGGTGCACGAAGACCGCGCCACCCTCCGCATACGGCGCGCCGATCGCGAGATCCGCGTAGCCGTCGCCGTCGAGATCGCCTCCCGCGAGCGCATGGCCGAAGCCCTCCACCTCGAGCATCGCCGGCGCCTCGAGCGTCTGGCTCGGAGTCTCCTGCAGACCTGCCGCGCTGCCTCGGTACACGTGCACGATGCCGCGACCGGCACCGTGCCCATCCGAGCCGATCGCGAGATCCGGGTAGCCGTCGCCGTCGATGTCGCCGACGGCGACGCACGCCACGCCGAACGCGGCTCCAGGCTGGTCGAAGGGCGGATCGATCCGCGGCGCAGGAGGCTCCATCAGCCCGTCGCCCGAGCCTCGGTAGACGAGCACCGCGCCGACGTCGCTCGCGCTGTAGGTGACGCTCGCGACGATGGCGGCGTCCGCGTAGCCGTCTGCGTCGAAGTCGGTCCGCTGCCTGCCGACCTCGAGATACCGCGTCTCGCTCCACGGGCCGCACGCGCCGCCGGAGTCGCACGCGCGCACACGCCAGTAGTACCGCCTTCCCACCGGGCCGCCGGGCGCGAGGTCCACCTCGAGCGCGTCGGGCACGATTCGCGTCTCCGTCGCTTCGAGCGTCTCCCCTTCCACCTCGCAGCTCGGCAGCGCGCCGACACAGCCGTCGCCGATCGACACCTCGTAGCGAGCGGCTCCCACGACCGGCTCCCACCGCAACGCCGGACGCAGCGGATGAGCCGTCGCCCCCGACGCCGGCGCGCGCGCGCTTCCCGTGTAGAGCCCATTCCACGGGTACGTGGGCACCGGCGCGGAGAGCCCTCCGGCGTCGGGCTCCGCATCGACCCCCCGCGCATCGGTGGGCTCGTCCGCATCGCGTGCCGCGTCCATCGCCGCGTCGGACCCGATCCCGGCGTCCTCGGCGCCCGCGTCGCCCGGCGGCGCATCCCCATCGAGGGCGCCGTCGGACACACGCGCATCCGGCCCCGCATCGACGGTTCGCAACGCGGCGTCGTCGCATGCCGTGAGGTACGCGATCAGCGCCGACGCGACGAGCACGCACGCTGCGCGGTGCAGCTCCGGTCGTGCTCTACCGATCGATGGCGGCATCGGCCGCGCCGATGGTACACGCGCTCACTCGGCGGCGTCTGCCTCCATCGAGGAGAGCGCATCGGGCGCGCACCGCGCTTCGCCCGAGATCACGTGCAGGCTCGTGCGCACGCGTCCCACGGGCTTCCAGCCTTCGACCGGGCCCGTCGCGTCGTGCGCAGGCGGGCGCAGACGATCGACCACCAGGTGCTGGAAGTCCTCGCGCAACCGCCCGAGCACCGAAGCTCCGATCCCCTGCAATCGACCCGGAGCGTCGGAGACACAAACGCGCTCGCCGTCCGCGTCGGTGTGGTGCTCTGCGCGAAGGAGCGCGGGTTGCTGCAACACGCCGAGCCTCTCGGTCGCCTCTGCCCATGCGGCGAGCATCGCGGAGCCCGGGACCATGAGGCGCGACTTGAGCGATGGGGGGCCGACCACGCGTCCCATCTCGCGATAGAGCGCGTCGAGACGCCTCTTCGACTGCGGCGACGGCAGCAGCCATCGAGCTCCCTTCAGCGTCGGATAGACCTCGTGTGCGGCGTTTCGCAACCGCTCCGCGCGCGCACGAAGAAGGGCATTGTTCGAGCCTCTCAGGTTCTCGATCCCGCGTAGCCACGTTCGCGTCAGCCGGTGCAGCGATGGGCCCAGCCTCCGGAAGTCCTGCGCGTACAGCTCCTTCTGCAGGGCCTCGAGCTTCTCGGGGGTGAAGTGCGGGTGATCGAGGTGGAGCGCGAAGCCGTCCCAACGGCGCAGGTCGGCGCTCTTGGCGTAACGCGGCAGGAACCTCCCGTCGCGGAGCACCTGCTCGAAGAAGGGTGTTCCCGGAAACGCGAAGTAGATGAGGATCTGCACGAAGTCGGGACCGAGGCTCATCAGGTCCTCGAACTCGGCGCGAATCGCGCCCTCGTCCTGATAGGGGAACCCGATGATCATCGAGCTCAACACCCCGACTCCTCGGGCGTGGAGATCGGTATAGAGCTCCGCTATCGGCTTCCCATCGAGCTTCGCATAGCCGGACTTCTTGCCCTCGAACGCGGTCCAGATGAGATCGAACCCCATCTCGGCAATCTCGTCGGCGGTGAACTGCGACAGTCCCTTGATGCTGCCGAAGCCGAAGATCGACAGAGGCTTTCCGCCGCGACGCACGGCCTCGAGGAACTCCAGCGCCCGCTTCTTCTGCAGGAAGAAGTCTTCGTCGATGATGGCGAAGGACGCCATCTTCTGCCCATCGCGCTCGGCACGAGCCTTGGTCTCCATCATCGCGTCGTAGATGTCGGAGCCCGAGCCGCGGAGCTTGACGTACTTGCGGCGGAAGAAGTGCGACGTGCAGCAGAAGTCGCACCCGTTGGCGCACCCGAGGCCGGCCGTGACGTGCCCGACGACCGTCTTCTGCTGGAAGCCGAGCACGCGCGACGAGGTCACCGGCGAGTGGGCGGGCACGATCGGTCGGAGCTCGTTCTCCCCGAGCAACCGACGAATGAATCGGACGCCTTCTTCGCGGCACACGTGGTCCGCA
>JADZFZ010001054.1 GCA_020854145.1 Deltaproteobacteria bacterium
GCGCGATCTCGGCGCGCACGACTCGGGTCCCGAAGACGCCGGCCCGAGCGACGCGGGTGCCGTGGACGCGGAGCCGATGGACGCGGGGCCGATGGACGCGGGGCCGATGGACGCGGGACCGGTGGACGCGGGACCGATGGACGCGGGACCGATGGACGCGGGACCGATGGATGCGGGACCGATGGACGCGGGGCCGATGGACGCGGGGCCGATGGACACGGGACCGATGGACACGGGACCGATGGACACGGGGCCGATGGACGCGGGACCGATGGACGCGGGGCCGATGGACGCGGGACCGATGGATGCGGGACCGATGGACGCGGGGCCGATGGACACGGGGCCGATGGACACGGGACCGATGGACACGGGACCGATGGACGCGGGCGACCGCGACGCCGCGAGCGTCGCGGACCTGGGCATCGCGGACTCCGGGCCGGATGCCGGGCCCGATGCGGGCGAAGGGGACGGCAGTTGCGCCGCGCCGTTGGACGTGGGCACGGCGACGGGCACCGTCTACAGCGAGCTCGCGATCCCAACGCACTCCGCAATCGGCGTCGCATGTCGCTCGAGCGGCTCCATCGCGAGCCAGGTCCTGCTCTGGCGCGCGCCCGCGACCGCGACCTACCGCGTCAGCACGTGCGGCTCGTCCAACCTCGACACCGCCGTGTCCGTGCGCAGCGGCAGTTGCGCCGGTCCCGAGCTGGCCTGCAACGACGAGGGACTTCCTGCCTGTTTTCTGGGCTCCCGAGTGGAGCTGGACCTGGCGGCGGGGGAGACCGTCGTCATCGCCGTCGACTACCAGCTGCTGAGCTTCCCGGCGTTGCTCGCGGTTGCGATCACGGAGCTCTGACCGCCGCGACCGGCAAGCGCGCGGCGGCCGCTCCGAGCAACGCCGCCAGCCCGACGCCCGTCACGTGCAGCGCGAGCACGTGGAACCGATCGGGTTGCCCTGGGCACGCGATGACGAGGGCAGCCTGTCCGGCGAGCGCGCCACACGAGGCTACCGCAGCCAGATCCAGCGCACGCAGGCGCCGGTGCGCGCGCGTCGCGAGCCAGACCGTCGCCGCGAGCGGCAGAGCCGCGACGGCGAGCTCGATGCCGAGGCAGCCGACCTTGGGCCACGGCACTTCGAGCGGCGTGTGGCGATCGGCGAGCGCCAGCGCGAGCGACGCGACGAGCGTGGTCGGCACGACCGTCGCGGAGCCCCATGCGCCGAGCGCCCGCGCCGCGAGCATCGCGACGATCGCGCCCACGCCCACGCTCAGCGCCATCGTGATCGAGCGTCCGTCCACGTGCGGGCTCGCCGCGCCCGCCACGACGACCAGCGCCGCGAGCGACGTCAGGATCGGCGGGATCAGATCGGACCCGCCGAGCGAAGCTCGCCCGGCCGGGATCGAGGCCGCCAAGCGCGCGAGCGTCGCGGCTTCGGGTGGGGGCGGTGCGGGCATGGCGTCGAGGAGCGCGAGCGTCTGCTCCGCGCGCGCCAGGAGCGCCGCACACCCGGTGCACGACGCGGCGTGGCGCTCGGCCGCGCGACGCTCGGGGTCGTTCGCGTCGCAGGCGACCAGGCCGGCCGCGTGCTCGGGCATCACGTGCGCGTCGCGCGTCATCGCGCTTTCCTCGCGTCGCGCGCGCTCGGCTCGCGCGCCATCGCGGGCTCGCTCGAGGCGCGTCGTTCGAGGTCCACCAGATCTTCGAGCTTCGCACGGAGCGAGTCGTAGGCGCGGAAGGCCCGGATGCGCACGGCGCCCTCCGAGACGCCCAGCGCTTCGCCGATCTCGCCGAAGGTCAGCCCTTCGAAACGGTGCAGCAGCACCACCACGCGCTGGCTCTCGGGCAACGCCTCGACCGCGGCGCGCACGCGCGTCGCCAGCTCCGCGCGCTCGGCCGCCTCGGCGTGTCCCGTCGCCGGCACATGCACGGCCTCGTCGATCGCGTCTTCGTCCGCGGTGGGAGGCAGGCGGTAGCGGCGGCGCAGCTCGTCGAGCCGCACGCGCGCCGCGATGGCGAATACCCACGGCCGCAACCGTGCGCCGGTGCGATAGGTGCCGCGCGCCACGTGCAGCTTCACGAACGTCGTCTGCAGACAGTCGTCGGCCGCGTCCGAACGGCCGAACGAGCGTGCGAAGAAGGCGTGAAGACGCGGCGCGAGACGCGCGAAGAGCACTTCGAACGCCCCCCGCTCGCCGCTTGCGTACGCCTCCATCAGCTCCTCGTCCGTGCGCGTGTCGTCCATGGTTCGTAGCCGGCCCGGGGATCGTTACGGTGGCTCGCAACGGAGGGTGCGCCGCCTGCCGGGTACCACGATGCGGACGACGCGCTCCTCGAGGGGGGTCGTGCCGTCGGCGACCAGCACGACACGGAGGTGGTAGGCGCGGTCCGCGTCGTCGCGTCCCAGCGCGCGCGCGTCGAGCTCCAGCCGGAACGTCACGCGCGTGCCCGGCCTCACGTCGAGCGCGCGCGCGCCGTCGGCCCCCGCATACCCGCTCTCGGGGACCACCGACTCGAGCGACACCGCCCCGACGAGCGCCGTCGCATCGATCTCGTCGCCACCGACGTCCTCGAGCGCGAGCTCGACGTCGATCGGCACGTCGTCGACCAGCGCGCGCACGGCGTCCACGACGTCCACGTCGAGCGAGTCGCCGTCGAACCCGATGTCGCGCACGATGGCTGCGCCTGCGCCGTCGATGGCTCCCGTGTCGCGCGCCAAGCGGGTGACGTGCGCGCCGTCCTCCGGAGACCCGCTGTTGAGCCCGATCACCTTCGCGCCGATGGCGGACAACGCAGCGAGCGCAGCGTCGTACGTGTGCGGCTCCTCGCGCAGATCGCGGTACCTCGACGCTCCGTCCGGCCCGTTGTGCGAAGGCGCATCCGTGAAGACCAGAAAGATGCGCGCTCCGGTCGCTCGGAAGCACGGGTAACCCACACCGTCGTCGGGGCACAGCGGCCCATGCGGCACCAGGCCCGGGATGCCGTCGCCCGTCGCTGCCTGATAGACGGCCTCGACGAGCGACTCCGGCTCGTCGTTCCCGTTCGACGTCGGCAGCTCGTCGACGGCACGCTGCACCCAGAAGACCTCGTCGGTCGACGGTTGGTGGAGCACGAACGGCAGGTCGAGCGCAGCCCCGTACGGCTCGGTGGGAAAGTCCGCGAACGACGCGACCGCGAAGTGCACGTTCGGGATCGCGGCTGCGATGCCGGGGATCAGCGTCTCGCGAAGCGACTGCTGGATGTTCGCGATCTCGGTGCCCATGCTCCCCGTCGTATCCACGAGGAACAGCACGTCGGCCGTCGTGATGCGGGTCACGAACGTCACCGAGAGCGACGTCGGGCCCGACCGCTCGAGCTCCACGCAGAGGTCGAACCGGCCTCGCCGCTCGCGGTCGGCGTTTCCCGCATCGTCCTCGGGTGGCGGACGTGTGGGCGTCACCGGTGCGGAGTCCGCGGGTCCCGACACTCCGAGATCCGTCTTCGTGCCGCAGCCGGCGACGAGGAGCAGGGCGACCCATGCCGTGCGTGCCGAGCGCGTGACCGAGGACCGTTCGTGCCGAGCTCGTCGAATGCCTCGGCAGGCTCGGCAGCCATCGCGCCCCTCGACGTGGCCCGGGGCGAACGGATGGGATCTCACGGTGTCGTCTCGCGGCACCCTGGCTGCCCGTCCTGCGTGACCACGAGATCGACCCGCTCCGAGCCGAGGCGCGTGCGCCCCGCGCCGAGGAACACGACGTCGAGCGCGATGGGCACGCCGACCCAAGCTTCCGGTGCGCCGCGCCCGTCCACGTCGATCGCGAAGCGAAGCCGCGCCCCCGGGCGCGCCGAGACGAAGCGCGCGCCCTCCATGCCGAGCGCGCCGTCCGCGGGGTCGACCGAGACCGCGCGCACGGCGGTGACCAACGACGTGGCGTCGATGTCGTCGGTGCCCACGTCGAGCGCGACAGCCTCCACGTCGAAAGGCACCCCTTCCGCGAGCCGGCGCACGGCCTCGACGACGCGATCGCCCAGGCCTGCGCCGTCGCCACCGATGTCGAGCGCGAGCGGGCCGTCGGGCCCGACGGTTCCCGTGGCCTGCGCGATCGCGCGCAGGTCGGGCATGGGCGAGCGGCGATCGAAGTCGGTCGCCCCGAGGCCGATCACGCGGAAGCTCCGCGCTGCGAGGGCCGCGACCGTCTCGTCCCAGCGGTGCGGCGTGGGCACGATGCCGCGGTACGGGTCGCTCCGATCGGGGCCTTCGTGAAACGGCGCGTCCGTGACCAGCAGGACGACGGGCTGCGCATGGTGACGAAAGCACGCCCCGCCGTCGCCGCCGCTCGGGCACGCGGGAGCGGGGCGGATCCATCCCGGCAGCCCGTCGCCCGTCGCGAGCTGATAGAGCCCTTCGACCTGGCTCTCGGGCTCGTCGTAGTTGCCCCAGCGGGGGAGCACGTCGAGCGCGCCCTGCACCTGCACCACGTCGGTCGTGATCGGGACGCGCAGCTCGTAGGGCGATACGTCGGGAGGGCCGTAAGGCTCGACGCCGAACTCGCCGATCACCGCGAGCCCGAACGCCGCGTCGGGCACGATCTCCTCGATGCCGGGCACGATGCGGCTGCCCAGCCTGCGCGCGATCTCGTCGATCTCGTCGTCCATGCTCGCGCTCGCGTCGAGCAGCAGCATCACGTCCACGATGGCGAGGCGTGCGTCGATCTCGAAGTCGACGACGACGGGCGCCGCGGCTCGCGGAACCTCGATACACCGTCGTGGTCGACCGGCGTCGCGCGCGGCATCGGGTGCGCGCGCGTCGCGCGGCGGGATGCCCACGTCGGGCACGTCGAGCCCCGTCTTGCTGCCGCAACCCGCGCCGATGGCGGCCGCCAGGATCAGCGGGTGCGCGATTCCCCGCACGTGCCCGAGCCGTCGGCGGCGGGGATGAGGATGTCGACGTCGACCGCGGCGATGCGCGTGCGCCCGTCGCCGCGGAACACGACGCGCACGGGCACGATCTGCGGCCGGGGGCCGGGCATGACGACGTCGTTGCGCAGCACGAGGAGGAACACGACGCGCGTGCCCGGGACGACCACGCGGAACGCCATCTCGTCGATGGACGCCACGCCCGACGCAGGCTCGGCGCGGGACGGACGGATCGCGTCGACGAGCTCCGTCGCGTCGATGTCGTCGCCCGGCAGATCGACCGCGATCGCGTCGACGTCGAACCGCACCGTGTTCGCGAGCGTGCGAATCGCGGCTACGACGCTCGTGTCGAGCGTCTGCCCGCGCTGCCCGATGTCGTAGTAGAGCGGCCGCCCGTCCTCGCCGAACGTGTTGGTGTCGCTCGAGATCTGTTGCAGGTCGCGTCGCGCGGTGCCTGGCCCGGAGTCGAAGCCGATGACGCGCACGCCGAGCTCGACCAACGCAGCGCGGGCTTGCTCGTACGTGTGCGGGACGGCGGGCAGGAGCAGGTCCGGGCGGTACTCCTCGGACGCCATGGGCCCGTTGTGGAATCGCTCGTCGGTGAACAGCAAGACGATGGGCAGCGCGTCGCGACGGAAGCACGGATAGCCGACGCCTCCGCGCGGGCAGCCCGGCGCGCGATCCACGAACGGCGGCAGACCCGCGCCCGTCGCCGTCTGATAGAGCGCCTCGACCTGCGACTCGGGCGCGTCCGCGCCGTTGAGCAGCGGCAGCCGATCCACGGCCGCCTGCACGGCGAGCACGTCGTCGGTCATCGGCTGCAGGAGCTGGAACGGGACGTCGCCCGACTCGCCGTAGATGGCTTCCCCGTCGGCGAAGTCGGCGAAGAACCCGACGCCGATCTCCACGTCGGGGATCGCTTCGTCGATGCCGGGCACGATCTGCCCCTGCACGCGGTTGCGGATCGTGTCGATCTCCTCGCTCATCGAGCCGGTCACGTCGACGAGGAAGAAGACGTCCGCGCGACCGAGCTCGGCTCGCGTGTCGAGCGGCAGCTCGATGGGACCGCCGTCGAGCGGGACCTCGAGGCACGGTCGCTCCGCGTCGGGACCGGCGTCCACGGCGCCGTCGCGGTTACGCGTCGCGTCGGGCACGTCGAGGCCGGTCTTTGCACCACAACCAGCCGCGCAGATTGCGACGGCAACGCACGCGAGCGAGGCTCGGCGACGCCGCATGCGGCCAGTGTGCCTCGGGCGTTTCCCATCGTCGAGGCCGAACGCCGTCGCTTGCCGCGAGCGCCCGCGGCCGTCACCTTTGCCGGCTCCGTGATCCGTCTCGATCAAGTCGGCAAGCAGCACGGCGCGAGGATCTTGTTCCTCGACGCTTCGATGAGCGTCTTTCGTGGCGAGAAGATCGGCCTCGTCGGTCCCAACGGCGCAGGCAAGACGACGGTCTTTCGCATGATCACCGGCGAAGAGGCTCCCGACGTGGGCCAGGTCATCGTCGAGCGGAACATCACGATCGGCTACTTCAGCCAGGACGTCGGCGAGATGAGCGGCCGCTCGGTCGTCGCGGAGACCATGGCCGGCGCCGGCGAGGTCTCGGACGTCGCACGCGAGATGAAGCAGCTCGAGACCGCGATGGAGGATCCCGCGCGCGCCGACGAGCTCGATCGCATCGTGGCGCGGTTCGGCGACGTGCAGGCACGCTTCGACGAGCTCGGCGGCTACGCCCTCGAGTCGCGCGCGCGCGAGATCCTCGCGGGGCTTTCCTTCGCGCCCGAGGCGGTCGACGACGACGTCGGCAAGCTGTCGGGCGGCTGGAAGATGCGCGTCGCGCTCGCGCGCATCCTGCTCATGCGTCCCGACGTGCTGCTCCTCGACGAGCCGACCAATCACCTCGACATCGAGTCCATCGTGTGGCTCGAGCGCTTCCTGAAGGACTTCGAGGGCGCGCTCGTGATGACGTCGCACGACCGCGAGCTGCTCGAGCGCGTCGTGACGAAGATCGTGGAGATCGACGGTGGCGAGCTCACCACCTACTCGGGCACCTACTCGTTCTACGAGAAGCAGCGCACCCTCGCCGAGGCCCAGCACGAGGCGCAGTTCGCCCGGCAGCAGGCGATGCTCGCGAAGGAGCAGGCGTTCATCGATCGCTTCAAAGCGCGCGCGAGCCACGCGGCGCAGGTGCAGTCGCGGGTGAAGAAGCTCGAGAAGATCGAGCGCGTCGAGCCGCCGCGCCGCCGCAAGGTGATCGCGTTCGACTTCCCGAAGCCGCAGCGAAGCGGCGACGACGTGGCCAAGCTCTCCGCCGTCACGAAACGCTACGGAGCGAAGGCGGTGCACGACGGTCTCGACATGCTCGTGCGGCGCGGCGAGCGCTGGTGCGTGATGGGCGTCAACGGTGCGGGCAAGAGCACGCTGCTCAAGATGGTCGCCGCCGAGACGCGGCCCGACTCCGGCGAGGTGACGCTCGGTGCGAGCGTGAAGCTCGGCTACTTCGCGCAGCACACGATGGAGCTGCTCGACCCGAGCGAGACCGTGATCCAGACGCTCGAGCGCGCGTTCCCTCGCGCATCGCTCGGGTCGCTGCGCACGCTGTGCGGCGCGTTCGGGTTCTCGGGCGACGACATCGACAAGCCGTGCCGCGTGCTCTCGGGCGGAGAGAAAGCGCGATTGGTCCTCGCGCGCATGTTGTTCGATCCACCGAACTTCCTGGTGCTCGACGAGCCGACCAATCACCTCGACCTCGGCACCAAGGCGATGCTGCTCGAGGCGCTGTCCGACTACGACGGCACGATGCTCTTCGTCTCGCACGATCGGCAATTCCTCACCGGCGTGTCGAATCGCGTCTTGGAGCTGACGCCCCAAGGCCCGCGCCCTTACGGCGGCGGATACACGGAGTACGTGACGCTCACGGGCCACGAGGCCCCCGGCGTCGATTGACGGCCA
>JADZFZ010001055.1 GCA_020854145.1 Deltaproteobacteria bacterium
CCCGTCGCCGCCTCCCGCGAACCAGGACGCGGCGGTCCTGAAGCTCCGGGAGGATCGTCCCGCTGCCCGTGCGCGCATCGTGCGGACCGAAGACCCGGGCGAGCGGTTCGAGCTCGACCCCGCGTCCTTCCCGTTCCTGTCGGCGGCCGGACGGAACCTCACCGCGCTCGCGGCGCGAGGGCTCGTCGAGCCCATCGTGGGACGGGACAAGCTCGTCGAGCAGGTGCTCGACGTGCTCGCCAAGCGGCGCGCGAACTGCCCGTGCCTGGTCGGGCTTCCCGGCGTCGGCAAGACCACGCTGGTCGACGGTGTCGCGCGAGCGCTCGTGGGCGCGGCCCTCGCACGCCCTTCGGAGCCCGCGCGCGCGCTCGTCTCCATCTCGGTCGTCGACCTCGTCGCAGGGACCGGCGTGCGTGGCGCGCTCTCGGAGCGGATGCGCGCCCTGATCGACGAGGTGGCCCGCGCGTCCGGACGCATCATCCTCTTCCTCGATCAGATCCACGCGCTCTTCGCCGCCGACCAGACCGAGGACGCCGCGACCGATCTCAAGGCGGCCATGGCGCGCGGCGAGCTCCCGTGCATCGGCGCCACCACGCCGGGCGAGTACCGAAAGCACGTCGAGAGCGATGCTTCGCTCGAACGCCGCTTCACGCGTATCGACGTGGACGAGCCGTCGCCCGAGGACGCGCTCGAGATCGTCCGAGGCGCGGTGCGCGCCTACGCCGAGCACCACGCCGTCGGCTACGACGATGCCGCGCTCGAGGCCGCCGTCACGTTCGGCGTGCGACACATCCCGTCGCGTTGTCTCCCCGACAAGGCCATCTCGTTGCTCGATCTCGCTGGAGCGCGCGCCCATCGGCGCGG
This sequence comes from Deltaproteobacteria bacterium, assembly GCA_020854145.1. Lineage (GTDB taxonomy): Bacteria > Myxococcota_A > Polyangia > Polyangiales > JADZFZ01 > JADZFZ01. Next base: position 865 of record JADZFZ010001055.1, read on the forward strand.
CGCGCGTCGCGTCGATCGTGCCGCCGTCGCGCACGTGGTCGCCGACGTCGCGAACGTGCCCGTCGAGCGATTGCTCCACACCGACGCCGATCGCCTGCTCGCGCTCGAGGAGCACCTGTCCAAGAGCATCGTCGGGCACCGCCCGGTGCTCTCGCGCATCAGCGACGTCCTGCGGCGCAACGCGGCAGGATTCCGCGGCAAACGCCCGATCGGCACCTTCCTCTTCCTCGGGCCGACCGGCGTCGGAAAAACGGAAACCGCAAAGGCGGTCGCGGAGATGCTCTTCCCGGGCGCGGGTGCCCTCGCGCGCTTCGACATGGCCGAGATGTCCGAGGCGCACGCCGTGGCTCGGCTCGTCGGCGCACCTCCGGGCTACGTCGGGCACGACGAGGGCGGGCAGCTCACCGAGGCGGTCCGTCGGCGACCCTATCAGCTCGTCCTGCTCGACGAGATCGAGAAGGCCCACCGAGACGTCGTCCTGGCTCTGCTCGGCGTGCTCGACGAGGGGCGCATGACCGACGGGCGCGGACGCACGGTGGACTTCACGAACACCGTGATCGTCATGACGTCGAACCTCGGAGCGTCCGTGCAGCCGACGTCGAACGCGCTCGGCTTCTCCGCGTCGTCCTCCAAACCGACGAACGAGCAAGGTCTCGCGGGGCGCATCGTCGAGGCCGCGCGCTCGGCCCTCGCACCCGAGCTGTGGAACCGCATCGACGAGCCTCTCGTCTTCATGCCGCTCTCGCGCGACGAGGTGGCGGAGGTCGCACGGCGTCTGGTCGCTGCGTCCGGTGTCGCGCTCCAGCGCGACCAGGGGATCCGGATCGAGCTCGACGAAAGCGCGATCGGGCCGCTGCTCGATGCGGGCGGCTACGACCTCCGGCTCGGCGCGCGGCCGATGCGGCGGACCGTGCAGCGCCTGATCGAGGCGCCGATCGCGGAGCTGGTGCTACGCGGCGGCGTGCGGCGCGGGGCCTCGGTCGTCGTGCGCGGCGAGGCCGACCGCGTCGTCGTGGTCCCCGCCTGACCTGCTACATTGCCCCGCGTTGGAGGCACCTCGCTTATCTCTGCCTGACGCAGGCGCACGCGAACGCGACGACGCCGAACGTGTCGAGACTCTCGCGACGGCGCGCAGGAAGATCCTGGAAGAGGTCGGCAAACGCATCGTCGGCCAACGGTCGGTGGTCGACCTGCTGCTCATCGCGCTCTTCGCGCGCGGGCACGGCCTGTTCGTCGGCGTACCGGGCCTCGCCAAGACGCTGCTCATCCACACGCTCGCGGACGTGTTGTCGCTGCGATTCTCGCGCATCCAGTTCACGCCCGATCTGATGCCGAGCGACATCACGGGAACCGACGTCCTCGAAGAGGATCCGGTCAGCCGCGAGCGTCGGTTCCGGTTCGTCCCCGGGCCGGTCTTCGCGAACATCCTGCTGGCCGACGAGATCAACCGCACGCCCCCCAAGACGCAGGCGGCTCTGCTGCAGTCGATGCAGGAAGGGTGCGTCACGAGCGGCGGTCGCACGTACCCGCTCGAGCCGCCCTACCTCGTCTTCGCCACGCAGAACCCCATCGAGCAAGAGGGCACGTACCCGTTGCCCGAGGCGCAGCTCGACCGCTTCCTCTTCCAGATCGACGTCGGCTATCCGACGGCATCGGACGAAGAAGAGATCGTGCGACGGACGACGAGCGCGGCGACGTCGAGCCCCGAGAGCGTGCTCGATCGCAACGAGATCCTCGAGCTCCAGTCGCTCGTGCCGCGGGTGCCGGTCGCGCCGCACGTCGTCGCTCACGCGGTGCGTCTCGCGCGCGCCACGCGGCCGGGCGAGGACGGCGCACGCATCGACTCGGTACGGTCGTACGTCGGGTTCGGCGCGGGCCCGCGCGCATCGCAGGGGCTGATCCTCGGCGCCAAGGCGCGGGCCGTGCTCGAAGGCCGCTTCGCCGCCGAGGTCGAGGACGTCCGCGCGCTCGCGCACCCGGTGCTCGTCCACCGGCTCGTCACGAACTTCCGCGCGGAAGCCGATCGGGTGAGCGCGCGCTCGATCGTCGACGACGTGCTCCGCGCCGTCGGCGCATGAGCGATCGCGACCTGCGCGGGATCGACCCGGAGCTCGCGCGTCGCACCGCGTCGCTCGCGCTGGCCGCTCGGCGCGCGGTCGAAGGTGCGCTCGGCGGCGAGCACCGCAGCCCGTACCTCGGCGCGAGCGTCGTGTTCGCGGAGCACCGCGAGTACCGGCCCGGCGACGACCTGCGCGCGCTCGACTGGCGGGCGTACGCACGACTCGATCGCCACTTCGTCAAGCGCTTCGAGCAGGAGACGAACCTGCGCGCGCTGCTGCTCGCCGATCGATCGGCCTCGATGTCGTACCGCGGCGCGCGCGCCCTCTGCTCGAAGGCCGAGCTCGCCGAGACGCTGCTGGCCGCGCTCGCGCTCGTGGCCTTGCGCCAGGGAGATGCGGTCGGAGTCCTGCCGTTCGCCCGCGAGCCCGGCAGCTACCTGCCACCGCGTGCGCGCGCCGATCACATGGAGGGTGTGCTCGCGGCCCTGACCGGCGACCTGCGGGGAGCCGACGCGTCGGACCTCGGTCGCGCGCTCGCGGAGGTCGGCGATCGGTTCCATCGCCGCGGCCTGGTCGCGCTCGCCAGCGACCTCCTCGACGTCGACGATGCGGAGGGCGCTGCGATCGGAGCGGCACTCGCTCGTCTTCGCGCGCGAGGCCACGACGTGGTCGTCTTCCACGTGATCGACCCCGACGAGATCGACCTCGAGCTCGGCGTGCCCGCGCGATTCGAGGCGCTCGAGGGCGATCTCTGCATCGAGGTCGACCCGGCGCTCGTGCGTGCGCGTTACACGGAGCACGTCGGCGCGTTCCTCGCGGGCTGGCGCGACCGTGCTGCCGAGGTCGGTGCGCGGTACACGCTCGCGCGCACCGACGTCCCCGCCGAGCGCGCGCTCGGTGAGGTCCTCGACCGTCGTCGGCGGTGAGAGGCGAACGACCCGATGGCATTCGACGCACCGCTCGCGTTGCTCGGGCTCATCGCCGCCGCGGTTCCGCTGATCGCTCACCTCGTCCGCCAACGCCGTCTTCCGGTCGTGCGCTTCGGCCCCGTGCGGTGGCTCTTGCGCGCGGCAGAGCAGAACCAGCGGCGCTCGCGCCTGACCGACCTGCTCCTGCTCGCGACGCGGACGCTGCTCGTGGCGCTCGTCGCGCTGGCGGTCGCGGGCCCGCGCACGAGCTGCGCCGTCTCGGGAGATCCCGACGGGCGCGCAGAGAGCCTGTCGATCGTGCTCGACGACAGCCTCTCCATGCGAAGGGCGCCCGGTGGTCGGAGCCTCTTCGAGGACGCCCGATCATCGGCGCTGCGCGAGCTCCGCGGGCTCGGCCCGGGCGCCCAGGCGGCGTTGGTGCTCGCACGTGCGCCGGCGTTCGTCGCAGTTCCGTTGACCGACGATCTCCAGCGCGTCGAGCAAGCCGTGCGGAGCGCGCAGCCGACCCACCGCGCCACGGATCTCGGAGGCGCCGTCACCGCGGCGGCGTCCGAGCTGGGCGCGGCGCGTTTCGACGCGCGGCGCGTGCTCGTCGTGACCGATGGTGCGAGGCACGGCGCGCCCGCCGGCTTGCCCGAGCCGGAGGCCGTCGTGCTCGACGTGCGCGACGTCGCCGCGCGTGCCCGGCGGACCAATCGCGCGGTCGCCGACGTCGACGTGTCGCCCGATCCACTGCGTGCCGATGCGCTCGTGGTGCGCGCACGCGTCGTCGCGTACGGAGGGTCGGGTGGCACCGTCAGCGTGGAGCTCGTCGGGCCACGCGGCACGCTCGACCGTGCGAGCGCGGAGCTGTCGAGCGGCGCATCCACCGTGACGCTGCGCGCGCCGAAGGCGCAGCGCGCCGAGGAAGCCCGCGCGTTCGTCCGCGTCACGCCCCACGACGATCTGCCCGACGACGACGAGCGCGCCGTCTGGCTTCGCGGCGCGGGAGCGACGCGCGTGCTGTTGGTCGACGGCGACCCTCGCCCGGGCTCTCCGTCCGACGAGCTCCATTACGCCCGGCACGCGCTCTCCGTCGCGCTGCCGGAGCAGACTGCGCCGACGCTCCGCACGCTGGACGCCGATGCGCTCGGGCCCGCCGAGATCGAACGGCACGACGTCGTCGTGCTCGCCAACGTTCCGGCGCCGTCACCGTCGGTCGTCGATGCGCTCGTTCGCTTCGTCGAGAGCGGCGGTGGTCTGGTGGTGACCGCCGGCAGCCAAGTCTCACCGAATGCCTACACGGCGCGGATGAGCCGACTCCTCGCCGCAGGCGTCCGCGGCGTCCGAGACCTGCCGGGAGACGAGTCCGAGGGCATGGTCGTCACGCCCGGGCACTTGCTCTTCTCCTTCTTCATGGGGGACGACGCCGGGCTGGCGCGAACGCGCGTCCGGCGCGCGCTCGACGTCGCTCCGATCGCGTCGTCCGGTGCCCTCGTCGCCGCATCGTCACCGGGAGGCTCGCCGATTCTCGTCACATCGGTACGAGGGGAAGGTCGGCTCGCGTTGTTGGCGACGACGCTCGACGCCGATTGGACCGACCTGCCGTTCCGTCCTGGGTTTCTTCCTCTGCTCCATTCGATTGTTGCGTATGTTTCTCCTCACGCGAACGAGCAGTCGGGTGCGCCGGTCTCTCCGGGTGCGCCCGTCACGCTGCGCTCGCCGCCAGGAGCGGCTCGATTGTCGATCGTGGGCCCGGGCGAGATCGCCTCGACTCTCGAGCGTGGCCGCGACGGCCGCGTCCGGCTCGCGGCGACCGAGCGTCCTGGTGCCTACCTCGTGCGCATCGAGTCCACGAGCGGCGGCACGCGCGACGACCTCCGTGCGTCGTTCGTCGTGGCGCCCGACCCGCGGGAGTCCGATCCCACCGTGCTCGCGGGGCTCCCAGGCGCACGCGTGACGGCGGCGGCGCGTTCGGGCTCGTCCGACCCCGAGCTGCCGATCGGTCGGTGGCTGCTCGCGCTCGCCGGGCTGCTGATCGTCCTCGAGGGGGTGCTGCGCGCGCGCGGTCGCGCTCCGGCCGTGAGCGCCCGTCCGCGATGAGCCGCGTGCTAGAGGCCCGGCAGTGACCGAGCCGTGGACGATCCGCACCGTGGTCGCGTGGACCGAGAAGGACCTCGCGGCGCGTGGCATCGAGAGCGCGCGGCTGGAGGCGGACCTGCTCTTGGCGCACGTCCTCGGGACCGATCGCATGAGCCTGTACCTCGATCGCGATCGGCCGCTCAGCGCGGACGAGCTGCGGCGCTATCGCGAGGTGGTGGCGAGACGGCGCAAGCGCGAGCCCATCGCGTACATCCTCGGCGAGCGCGAGTTCTACGGGTTGCCGCTCGTGGTCGACAGGCGCGTGCTGGTGCCGCGTCCCGATACCGAGACCTTGGTCGAGCGCGCGCTCGAGCTTCTCGCTTCCTCGCAGTCCCCGCGCGTGCTCGATCTCGGCACCGGCAGCGGCGCCATCGCCATCGCGATCGCCGTCACGCGTCCCGACGTGCGCGTGGACGCCGTGGACGCATCGAGCGACGCCCTCGAGATCGCGTCGAAGAACGCTTCGCGACACGCGGTGGGCGAGCGGGTGCGGTTGCTCCACGGCGATCTCTTCGCGCCGGTCGCCGGCGAAGATCCGTACGACCTCGTCGTCTCGAACCCGCCCTACATCGCCGAGCCCGAGCTCGCGACCTTGCCCGCGGACGTCCGCGACCACGAGCCGCACCTCGCGCTCGTCGAAGGCGCGGGAGTCGATGGGCTCGGGATGTACCGACGCATCGCACGCGACGTGGGCGCTCGCCTGGTCGCAGGCGGGCACGTCGCGGTGGAGGTCGGTGCCGGCCAGTCCGCCGCGGTGGCCACGATCTTCGCCGACGTGGCGCTCGCCGATGTCGCCGTTCGACGTGACCTCGGGGGCATCGAGCGCGTCGTGTCCGCGCGTCGCGCGTAACGGCACGCCTGCTGCGGCGTAGGCAACCGCGATGGGCAACTCCCCGATTGCGGCGGTCGTGCTCGCGTGC
>JADZFZ010001056.1 GCA_020854145.1 Deltaproteobacteria bacterium
AGGAGGTAGCGCCCTCCTCGCAGACGAGGGGAGGGCAATAGTGCCGCCCCACACCTTCACAGGGGGAATCGTAGAAGCAATGCGTGTCGTCGTGCGAGTCCTGGCACTCGCTCTGCCCGTCCGGGCATCCGCAGCTCACCGCGGACGTCGCGATGAGGACGACTGCGAGGGCGAGCGACTTCACTGTGGCCCTCCGCCGCATTGCGGCAGCTCCGCCCAATCGAGGCGCCACACGCCGAACCCGAAGGTCGCGGCATAGACCGTAGTCGGATGATTCGGATCGAGGTCCAAGTCGGCGAAAGGAGCGTTGTCGATCGGATGACCGTGCGTGAGGGAGTTCCAATGCTCGCCAGCGTCCTCTGAAACGACGACTCCGCCGCCGTGACGGCGGAAGTCACCCGGCTGATGCCCTCGCGCCGCATAGACCCGAGCCGGACAGGTTGGATCGACGAGGACGTCGGAGATGACGTCGTCACGGTCCTGGAACCGTGGTGCCAACGCAAGGTGCCAAAGGCCGTCACCGTAGCGGTACGCGCCCCGTGTCGTGCCCGCCCAAAGTGTCCCCGTCGCGTCGGAGGCGATGACGACGACATCCGGGTCAGCGGGTTCGTTGAGACCCTCGGGCACCCAAGTGAGCATGGAACTCCGAGCGACGTCGAGGCCCCGACGATCGACGGCTTCAAGCCGGAAGTCAATGCCCTCCTCGCGGTGGGCAGCGATGTCCTGGCCGCGACATCAAGGGGCGTTTTCCGCGGTCACTACGAGCCCGATTCTTCATCGGCGTCATCCCATCACGCCCTGGCGCGGTGCGCCAACTGCATGTTGGCACCCTCGACAACGAGGGCTTCTGTCGACCCGACGGGGGCAACTTCGGCTTCCAGGGCGCCCCGGGCCGCGGCGACGTTTTCGCGTTCGCCCTGCGGGCGGGGAACATCCCTCGGTGGTCGACGTGGTGCTCCCATGTACGGCCCAGGTTCGGAGACCAGAGCGCTTGCTCGTTGCCATGCAGCAGCTCTCCGGACGCGAAGTGGAGCGGCCGTGGCTGGCTCTGCCCGCTGGGCAACCTGCTCACGAGCTCCCAGGTGCTGCCATCGAAGCGCCATGCCTCGGCAAGTCCACTCGAGGGCGGGGTGTCGTTGTCGAAGATCGCGATCGCGTGACGCGGGAACGTCGGCCAGAGTGACGCTAGGGAGCCAATGAGGTTGTCCCCGACTGGCAGCCCGGCGCTGACGGGCTCCCATTCGAGGCATGGCGCATCGCGCATCCAGCGACATGCTGACCGAAAGACGTGCGGCGCACTGGTCGAGGCCGCGCCGAGCGTCGAGATCATCACGGCGCCGGTGCTCGGGTCGGCAATGATGTTGCCGAGGCATCGGTCCCCGTTCACGGCGCTGGGCAGCGGCAGCCCCCTGCGTCAGGAGGGCTCTCTCGTCCGCAAGGGGCCCTGTGTGGACGTGCAGGGCTTCAGCCTTTCTCGAGGCGAGTGATGGCCCATTGGGCGGCTTCGCGGACTACGGGGGAGTCGTCGGTCTCTGCGGTTCGGCGCAATGCGGGGACGTGGTCACGATTGCCGGTGTTGCCGAGCACGATGCAGGCGTTGCGGACCAGGCTCTCGCGGGTTGCGCGGCGGACGGACGAGCCGAGGGTCAATTGGAGGAATTGCTCTTCGGTCAATCCGAGGAGGGATTCCGGCGGTGCGTTCCAGCGGGGATCGGGGGCGAATGCGTTCGAGCGCTGGAGATCGGCAATCGACGTCTTGTTGAACGGGCAGACGTCCTGGCAATCGTCGCAGCCGAAGAGGTGGTCTCCGATTCCGGGACGGATCTCGTCGGCTATCGGGCCGCGGTGCTCGATGGTCGCGTAGCTCACGCACCTGCGCGCATCGAGCTGCCAGGCCGAGTCGAATGCCGAGGTCGGACAGGCATCGAGACACAGGCGGCAGCTGCCGCACCGCTCCGATGCGGGCTCGGTCGGCTCGAGGGCCGCGTCCGTGACGACCTCGGCGAGGAAGACGTGAGAGCCGAGCCCGGGCACGATGAGCATGCAGTTCTTGCCGACGAACCCGATGCCGGCGCGTTGAGCCCAGGCGCGCTCGAAGACGGGCGCATCGTCGACCAACGGACGTGCGCGATGACCCATCGATCGGAGCCACGCTGCCAAGCGACGTGCCTTCTTGCGCACGACGTTGTGGTACTCGTGGCCACGTGCGTATCGGGCGATGCGCGTCTTCGGCACGACGTCGGAGGGCCGCGCGAAGGCGAGTGCGCACACGACGACGCTGGCGGCTCCGTCGAGCATCCCCGGCTGCGTCGGGTCGCACCGGACGTCGACGTTCTCGGCCATCCAAGCCATCTGCCCGTGCTTGCCGCTCGCGATCCACGCCCGGAGGCGCTCTCCCTCGGGCGACAGTGGCTCCGCGCGTGCGATGCCGACGCGGTCGAATCCCAGCGCCAGACCCCGGTCAACGACTTCGCTCGCCGACGTCACGGCTCGCGCATGGACTCTCGACGGGACTTGGCAGGCGGCGGCAGGCTCTCTCGCAGGGTCCGACGTGCGAGCGCCACGAGCGCGAAGGGATCGATGGGCTTGACGAGAAAGCCATCGGCTCCGAGTGACGAGAGAAGGCGCCAATCGGGCGCGCCGCCGTGCGCGGTCACGACGAGGATGGGAACCCTCGCTCCTTCGTCGCTCGCGCGGATGGCCATCGTCAGCTCCACGCCGTTCAGGCCGGGCATCTTGAGGTCGATGATGGCGAGATCGGGACGGCGCGCGTCGCATGCCGCGAGCGCCGCGTCACCGTCGCCGACCGCGACGACGACGGCGCCGGGAAAGGCGTGGCGAATCGTCTCGGTGATGAGCGCGCGAAAGTCGTCGTCGTCGTCCGCGACGAGAATCCGCAGAGGCCGTTGTGTGCCCGGCACCGAATCGCGTGCCTCGAGCAACGCCCGCCGGAAAGCGGCCGCCGTCGGCGTACGGACCGCCGGATCCCGCGCCATCGCCGTGAGCACGACCGCGTCGAACGCGGAGGGCAGCTCGGGACGTACGTCACTCGGCGTCGGCGGCGCGCGATCGATGGGCTGCGTGAGCAGCTCCTTGACGTCGCTCGTGTCGAACGGGCGTATGCCGGTCAACAGCTCGAAGGCCATCACGCCCAGAGAGTAGACGTCGGCTCGCTGCACGGCGTCGGGCTCGACTGCGCTGCCAGTGAGGATCTCGGGTGCGATGTATCCGGGCGTACCGACGGTCATCCCGCGCTCCGCTTCGGTTCGCTCGACGACCCGGGCGAGCCCGAGGTCGGCGACCGCGACGCGAAACGCGGTGCCGACGAGGACGTTGCTCGGCTTGAGATCACGATGAACCGTGCCGGCGGCGTGGATCGCCGCGACGCCGCGGCAGACCTGGTCCAGGATACCGAGCGCCTCGTCGATCGGTGGGAGCGCGTCGCGGTCCGTGAACGTCCGCAACCACAACGCGACCGTCTGACCCGGCACGTACTCCATGACGATGTACGGCACGTCGCCGATCTCACCGAACGCATAGACCTCGACGACGTTCTCGTGATGAACGCGTGCCATCGCGCGCGCCTCGCTCAGGAGACGCGCTCGGGTCGTCTCGCGCAGGACGAACTCCGGGCGGACGAGCTTCAGCGCGACGTCCCGTTCGAGCTTGAGATCCCGTGCGAGGAGGACGACGCCCATGCCTCCGTGACCCAGCGGCCCGAGCACGCGATACGTCGCGTCGACGACGGTCCCGGCGGCGAGGCCATCGGCTCCGATCTGGGGCGCGCCTCCGCGACCCACCGCCGTGGTGGAGCCTCCGACGACCTCGACCGTCGCGTCCGCGGCCGAGACTTCGCGCTCGTGAGGCTGGCTCGGAGTCGTGCTCATGACATCGCTGGCTCGGAAGGTCTTGCGCCCCAAGAGCCAGATCCGAGTGCACACTGTACCGCGGTGTCCCGCCTCTTCGATCTGGAAGCTCGGATCGCCGCGCTCGCGGACGACTTCGCGGCAGGACTTCCGGCGCGGCGTGAGGCGCTCGCAGCAGCGCGCGCGTCGCTGGCGCAGGGCGACGCGTCGGCGCGTGCCTCGGTGGCTGCCGAAGCCCACAAGCTCCGGGGCACCGCACGAACATTCGGCCATCCCGAGCTGACGAGCCTCGCTGCCGAGATCGAGGACGGCGCGGCGACGTCGTCGAGCTCGACGCTGCTCGACGCGCTCGATGCGTTGCTCCGAGCGATGGACGACGTCGTGGCATCGAGACCTTCGGCCGGAGAGCCCGCTCCGGCCCCGGTCGTCACCCCCCGTCCGGAGATCGAGTCGGAACCAGTCGCCAAGCCGCCGGCGCGTCGGACCCTCGTGCTCGACGACGACGAAGGCACGCGCCGGCTCCTGTCGGTCTGCTTGCGCCCCGCCACCGGCTTCCAGACCGTGGCGGTCGCGACGTGGGCGCAGGCGTTCGAGCACCTCGCGGCGGAGCCATTCGACCTCGTCGTCACGGACTGGATGATGCCGGACGGCGACGGTCTGTCGTTCCTGCGAACGCTCCGTGCGTCGTCGGTCCGCAATGCCCAGGTCCCCGTCGTGGTCCTGTCCGCCGCGGCGCCACGTCAGCCGGCCGCGGGGGAGCCGGGACCCGTCGCGTGGATCCAGAAGCCCTTCGTGCCTCGTGCGCTCGTCGAACGCCTGCTTGCGATCGTCTCCGGCTGAGCCCGGGTGCCGACCCCTGGCCACGTCGCGTGCGGCGGATCAGACTCGGCGCGCGCGGTCGCCGTCCGCATTCTTCGCGCTCGGCGCAGCCTGCGCTTCTTGCAAGGCTCCCCATCGACATGCGCTCTCGGCTCCTTCGCACCGTCACGCTCGCAACGCTCGCATCGTCGTTGGCTCCACTGCCGTGGCTGGCGCTGGAACCGAGCGGGCAACGCGCGTCGGCACAATCGACGTCCGTCTCCGACCTGCTCGCCGAGGTCGAGACGATGCGCCGCTCGCGACCGTCACCCGCCGTGACCGACGGGGTGCTCGACTCCATCCAGTACCACCTCGAGACGGCCCGCAAGATTGCACGGGCGCAGCCGCAGGCGCGGCAATGGACCGAGCGCGCGGCTCGGTACGTGGACGAGGCCAAGCGGGGCCGCAATCCGTTCCACGGAGCGCGCGGCGAGATCACGTCTCGCGGCTATCGGTCGCGGGTCTCGACCACCATCCAGGGGTACGGCGTCTATCTGCCGAGGAACTTCGACCCTTCGCGGCGATACCCGCTCGTTGCGATCCTCCACGGCGGATCGTCCAATCACAACCTGTTCCTCGGCGTGGTCATGGGGAACAACATGCGGTGGACCGATTACCCGCAACACCTCTACGACATGTACCGGGCGCACTGGGACGCCGACTGGATCATCGTGACGCCCGAGGGCTTCGGCCAGGTCATGTGGCGATGGATGGGCGAGCGGGACGTGCTCGACGTCATCGAGGACGCCAAACGCGAGTACCCGATCGACGAAGAACGGGTCGTGCTCAACGGCATCTCCAACGGGGGCGTCGGCACGTGGAACATCGGCCTGCGTCACGCGTGGCGGTTCAGCGCGGTGGTCCCGATGGCAGGTGCCCCCGGATGGCGCCAGTACTCGGGCGGGCCACGCGTGCCGTACGAAGACCCCCTGCTGCGCGCACAGTCGGGGATCGACCTGTCGGAGAACGCGATCAACACGCACCTCCGCTATTTCCACGGCACGGCCGACCCCGGTCCCATGCGTCCGCAATACGTGCGGACGTTCACGGAGACCATTCGTCCGACGGGCGTCCCCTTTCGGGAGGTCTGGTTCGAGGCTGGGCACGACATCCTCTACATGACGCACAAACGCGGAAAGATGCTCCGCGACCTGGAGAGCATTCGACGCAACCGTCGTCCGACCGAGGTTCGCCTGGTGACGGGCGACTACCGGGCCGCGCGCCAACATTGGCTGGAGGTCGGGAGAATCGACGATTACCCGGTACGTGCCCGCCTGCGAGCACGCGTCGCGTCACCGGGCAATGTCGAGATCGAGGTGCGCAATGCATCGGTTCTCGCGCTTCACCGCGATGACGTGCCCTTCGGTGCCGATCAGACGAGCGTGACCATCGAGGGCCAGCGCGCGTACTCGGGGGCAGTCTCGTCCCTGCCCACGGTGGCATGGTTCCATCGGACCGCCGGCTCGTGGCGATTGGGTTACCCGGTTCCGGCGCGCGATTCGGACGTGAAGCGCCCCGGATTGTCCGGCCCCATCACCGACGCGTACCACGATCGGATGGTCCACGTGTACGGCACCCAGGACGCGGCGGCGACCGACGCTCTGCAGCGGGCCGCGCGGACCGGTGCACGGGGTTGGCCCTTGTGGCTGTGGGCCGTGAATCAGGAGGTGGTCGCGGACACTGCGGTCACCGAGGCCATGATGCGGGACGCGACGCTCGTGCTCTACGGGACGCCGGGCAGCAACTCCGTGCTCGAGCGGATGCGAGAGCGATTGCCCATCCGAGTCGAGGCAGGTGCCGTGGTCGTGGGCGCCGAGCGATTCGACCGTCCCGACGTGGGCACCCGGTTCATCGCGCCCAATCCCCTCGCGCCGACGCGCTACGTCATCGTCCAGGCCGGGCTGTCGACCGGCGCCGTCCAGGCGGGCCATCGATTGCCGGATTTCGTTCCCGACTATGTCGTCTACGACGGGAGCTCCACGCGCACGCGCCCTCGACTCGTCGTCAGCTCACGTCGGCCATTGGCCGCTGGATTCTTCGACGGGCGCTGGTCGATCAGCCGTCCCGCGGGCACGGGAGACGACGCCCCGACTCCCGGCTCCGGTGCTGCCGGAGTCCCATCGGGCGCGGGGACCGATGCGACCGCCGTCCACGCCAAGACGCGCCGCCGGCGGCACCTGCGACCTCCTCCGCGCCGACCGGAGGACGCCGACGATCCGGCAGTCGCCGAGGCGATGCGCGCAGCGCCGCCGCGACCTCCATTGCCGCCGCAGTACACCGGCCGCGACGGCGCGTGGACGCAGGCACGCGAGATCCGCCGCCGCGTTCCCACCTTCCTCAACTTCCGGGCCGCGATTGGCTACGGCACCTGGCGAGTCGACGAAAGCGCGGTCTGGCGAATCCGCCGCGCCCGTGAGTGTCGTCAATCGGCTCGTGCCGCGGGAGTCCGCTTCGTGATGCACCGCGCCACCGACGACGGCCCCACCGACGTGAGGCCCACTCCGGCCCCCCTCTATCTCTCGTCGAGCCCCATTCAGGGCATTCGGTTCAGCCAATATCTCGGGCGAATCCTCATCTCCTGCGAGCTCGCCTCGCGCCTCCCCCGAATGGCAGAGATCCTCGCGCCCCTCGACGTCGACGCGGTCATGGTCGCCTCCTCCTACCGCGACCAGCCCCGCTCGAGCTTCCACACGTTCGGCATGGCGCTCGACATCGCGCGCTTCCGCGTGCGAACGCCATTGACCGGACCCGACGGGCGGACGTCGCGCCTCCTCACGGTGGAGACCGACTTCGTGGTCACGCCCAACCAGCGCACCTGCGACCCTGCCTTCCTACGACCGGACTCCCTCCACGGCACCAACGAGCGCGGCCGCCGCCTTCTCCAGATCGCCTGTGCGCTGCACGACAGCGGTATCTTCGCCTCCGTCCTGACGCCCAACTACAACGAAGGCCACCGCGACCACTTCCACCTCGACGTACGCCCCGACGACCCCCGCCTCTTCATCCGCTGACCGGGGACAGGATCGACATGCGTAACCGTCGAGAATCGCAGGTCTTCTGGGCGAGCAGTTCCATTCCGTCGTGGCGCCTCCCCCCGCACGCCGGCAGGAAACTTTACCCATCACGCGTCCCGTGAGATCCCGGCCCGCGATGGCCCGCCGGGTCGGCACGCCCATTCGTCTCGTCGCGACGCTGTTGGCGCTCGCGTGGCTACCCACTTGTCGGCAAGCCGAAGGCGCCGTCATCGGCCACGTGCCCGAGCCCGAGATTCCCGATCTCCCGGTCGCATCGCCGCCCAGCGTCGCGCCGGCGCCCGTCCCGCCGCCCACGCCTCCACCGCCGCCGCGCCCGAGCGCGGAGGAGCTCGCGCGTCAGCGCCAGGAGGCCGAGCGTCAGGCCTTCGAGGCCCGCTACCCGATGCACGGAGTCGCCTTCCACTTCCTCACCCAGGTGTTCGCGGAGCCCGACTCCCGCTCGCCGGTCGTCGGCTACCTGCGTCGCGGAACCCAGGTGCGGCTCACGGAGAAGCAGCGCGGACGCGGTTGCAGCCGCGGCTGGCACGAGCTTCCGGGCCGCGGCTACGTCTGCAGCGGACGCGGGATGCAGATCGGCCGCACCGTCCAGACATTCAGCCCTTCGCCCATCGCCGCGTCGCTCGCGGACGACCTCCCTTACGCCTACACACGCGTAGAGCCCGAGAATGCGGTTCTCTTCTCGCGGCTGCCCACCCTGCAGGAAGAAGAGGAAGGCAACCGCGTTCTGGCGCGGCTCGTCGCAGCGGACGAGGCCAGAGAGCGCGAGGCCGCCGTCGCGGCAGTCGCTGCACGGGCACGCGCGGTCGCCGGTTCCAACGCCTCACCCGAAGAGGGCGAGCCCGACCCGGCAGATGGCGAGGTGGCAACCGCCGGCGTCACGGCTCCTGCGCCTCCGGGATCGCAGGAAGACGTCGGTGGCAACGCGCACGACGACAGCGAGGGACAGACGCTCCCGCCCTTCATGCGTGGACGTCTTCGGAAGGGCTACTACGTCAGCATCGACCGCGTGGAGGACAACGACGTCGGACGCCGGTTCTTCCGCAGCGTTCGCGGCGGGTTCATCCGTCAGAGCGTCACTCGACAGGCCGACCCACCCACCTTCCGCGGTGTCGTGCTCGGCGAGCAATGGCAGCTGCCACTGGGATTCGTCATCCAGGGCGGCGTGCGCGCGTTGCGGCCCGCAGGACCGGACCCGCGGCAGGACGTCAGCACGGCCGGCGCCATCGGATCCGACGACGAGCGTCCCGTGGCCGACCGTTACGTCGCCGGCGACCGACTGCGCCGCGGAGCGGCCTTCCCCTTCGCGGGGGAGCACCGATACCGCGGTACCCGCTACTTCCGAACGCGCGACGGCACGCTCATCCCCTCCGCACGCTCCGTCATCATTCGCCCCGTCGAGCGTCCCGCCGAGGTTCAGCCCGGCGAGAAGTGGATTCACGTGGACCTGTCCCAGCAGGTGCTCGTGGCCTACGAGGGCGACAAGGCAGTGTTCGCTACGCTCGTCTCCACGGGACGCGATGGATTCGAGACGCCCACTGGCATCTTCCGGATCATGTCGAAACACGTGTCGACCACGATGGACGACGAAGAAGCCTCCGACGGTCCGTACAGCATCGAAGACGTTCCCTGGACCATGTACTTCTCCGGCAACTTCGCGCTGCACGGTGCCTTCTGGCACTCGTCCTTCGGCCGCGTGCGCTCCCACGGGTGCGTCAACCTCGCACCGTCCGATGCGCGTTGGCTCTTCCAGTGGAGCGGCCCCAACGTGCCTCCGGGATGGCACGGAGCGTTCGCTCGTCGCGGCAACCCCGGCACCCGCGTCGTGATCGTCCGCTGAAGCGGAACCTCATTCATCGAGGCGTCATTCATCGACCTCGATGACGATCTCTTCCTCGTCGGCGAGCAAGAACTCCAGCTTCTCGGCAAGGTCCATGTCGAGCAATCGCAGGCTCTCGAGCTGCTCTCGTGCCTCGGCCTTGCGATCCGGGAGGTTCGACAGGCACTCGCCGTAGTCGTAGCGGATCTGCGCGTCTTTCGGCAGCAGCGCGACCAGATCCTTGTAGGCATCGGCGGCTTCCGCGTGCTTGCCCAGGTCGACGAGCAGCGTCGCGATCTTCCTGTACCCGTCGGGCTTCTTGGGATCTGCCTTCGCCAGCTCCCGATAGGCCTGGATGGCCTCGTCGAAACGCTTCAGCTTCTCCAGCGCGCGACCGAGGTTCAGCAGCATGTCGGGATCGCGCAGGCCGAATCGAACTGCATGGTTGTAGGCGGCCGCTGCCTCCTCGAATCGACCGAGCTTCGTGTATCCGAACCCGAGCGCCGCTCGCAACGCGGCGTCTTCCGGCGACTTGGAGACCGCATCTTCCCATGCGGCGATCGCTTCCTCGGTCTTGCCGAGGTGGAGCAAGGAGACACCCAGGTTGTAGTGCGCCAGCGCATGGCGCGGATCCAGCTCCAGGGTGCGGGCGAACGCCTTGGCGCTCTCCTGGTATCGCTTCTTGCGCTGATAGAGCGTTCCCGCCCCGTACAGGGCCGCTGGGGTGTCCGGATGGTGCGTCAGCGCCTGCTCGAATGCCGCGAGCGCCTCGTCGATTCGACCCGCGTCCATGTGCCGCTCGCCCAGGAAGACGTGCGACGGGACGTGATTCGCCTGGAGCCGGATCGCCTTGTTCGCCGCACCGAGAGCCTCCTGGTCGCGTTTCAACGCATGGTGCGACTTGGCCAGGAGGAGGTGGTCGTCCGCCGTGGGCGGCACGAGCGAAAGCACGTGGTCGACTCGCTTGATGGCTTCGTCGAACTTGCCGTCCTCCACGTAGAAGTGCGCCAAGAGGCGTTCGGCGTCGGCGAGCTTGGGATCGAGCTCGACGGCCTTCTCCATCATGCGGGTCGCCTTGGCCTTGTCGTTGAGACCGGAGTAGGCGAAGCCGAGCGCTCTGTGGATCTGCGCGCTCGATTCGCACTCCTTGCGAGCGGGCTCCAGGACCTCGACGAGCTTCTGGAACTTCCCCACCGAGTACGCGACCCGCAACAACGCGTCCACCGCGTCGTCACGCGACGGCTCGGTCATGATCGCGCGTGTCAGGGCGGCCATCGCGTCGTCGGTCTTGCCCTGCTCGGCCGCCGTGGCGCCCAGCTCGACGAGCGCGTCGATGTGGTCGGGCGCCAGCTTCACTGCGGCCTTGTACGACTCGACTGCCTCGGGCAACCGACCGAGGCCCTTGTACGCTCGCGCGAGCGCGAAGTGCGCAGTCGGGTCGTCCTTCCGGAGACGCGTGAGCTGCTGGTACGCGCGGAGCGCCTCGGGATAGTTGCCCAGCTTCAGATAGGTCTTGCCGGTCTGCTCGTAGGCCTCGGCGAAGTCGGGCTTCAACCGCGTAGCTTCGCGACAGCTCCGCGCCGCGCCCTCCGCGTCGCCCAACCGATCGCGCACCATGCCGAGCTGATGGTGCGTCTCGGCGTGGCCCGGACGCAGCTTGACCGCGTGCTCCAGCCACGGCTTCGCGGCGGCGTCGTCACCCAGCTCCGCCAGCACGACGCCCAGCGTGTAGGCGGCTTCCGCGTCGTCCTTGCTCGCGGCGAGTGCCGACTCGAGCGCCTCGCGCGCGTCGTTCTTCCTGCCTGCCTGATAGAGCAGGATACCGAGCCACCGGTCCACCTCGGCGTCGCCTGGCTGCAGCCACTTCGCGCGCTCGAGGGCGTCCAGCGCCTCGGTGCTCTTGCCCGCGACCGCCGCCGTCAAGCCCAGCTCGCGCAGCAGCGCAGGATCGTTCGGCGATGCGCGTACCGCTCCCGCCAACGCCTCGACGGCAGCGTCGACCTTGCCTGCGCTGCGGTAAGCCTCGGCCATCTTCAGCATGGTCGCGGGGTCGTCGCCTCCGAGCTCGCTCGCCTTCTTGAGGGCCTCGGCCGCCTCGTCGTGGCGCCCGAGCGCCTCGAGGACGGTGGCACGCGCCGCATACGCTTCCATGCCGTCCGGATTGGCCTTCAGCAGCTTGTCGATGGCGACGAGCGCATCCTTGTGCCGACCGATCGCTCCGAGACATCGTCCTTTGCCGAGCAACGACACGGGGTCGTCGCCATCGACCTTCAGCGCTCCCTCGAATGCGTCGAGCGCCTCTCGCCACCGCTCGAGCGAGGCCAGGACCGAGCCCAGGGAACGGTGCGCATCCACGGAGTGAGGGGCCGCCTTGATGGCGTCCTTGAATGCCTTGATCGCCTCGGGCTTCTGTCCGCGCTCGACGGCGACGGTCCCCAGCTGCAGGTGTGCATCAGGATGATCGGGACGGACCTTGACCGCTCGACCGAACGCGGCCGCAGCATCCTCGTTCCTCTGCATGTCTCGGAGGTGCAGCCCCACGAGGTAACAGAGCTCGCCGTCCTCCGGCGACAGGTCCATCGCCTTGCGCAACGCGGCGACCGCCTCGTCGGGTTGCTTCAGCTTCTTCAGCGTGACGCCGAGGTCGTGGAACGCTTGACCGTTCTTCGGGTCGAGCGACGTCGCTTGCTCGAGGGCCGCTCTCGCTTCGCCGAAACGTCCGAGAGTCAGATACACCGAGCCGGCGCGGGCGAGAGTCGTCGCATCGTCGCTTCGATGCTTGAGCGACGACTCGAACGCCTCCGCGGCCTCTCCCTGCTTGCCGCGCTTGACGAGGAGCGTGCCGAGCTCCGCGGCGATGTCCGGGTCCTCTGGGGCGAGCTCCGCCGCCCGGCGGAGCGAGATCTCGGCTTCTGCATCCTTTCCGACCAGCGGGTACATCGCTCCGAGCGCACGGTGCGCGGCGACGAGCTTGTCGTCCTCCTTCAGCGCAGCCTCGTAGGCCTCGATCGCGTCGTCGTGCTTCTCGAGCTTCGCGCGAACGTCGCCGAGGGACGCCAGCACCATGGCGTCGGGGAGCAGCTGGACGCTCTTGTCGTACGCCTTGGCGGCTTGCTCCCAGCGCTCGAGCGCAGACAGGCAATGTCCGAGATTCGCGAAGATCGCCGGGTCGTCGCGTAGATCCGTCGCACGCGAGTAGGCCTCCGCGGCCTCGGCGAACCTGCCCAACCCCTGGAGCACTTTCCCGAGCGACGCGTGATTCGCGAACACGGTGGGTGCGTGCTCGGCAGCCAGCTGGAAGGGCCCGACGGCGTCCGCTTCGCGGCCGATGACCACCAACAATCGCCCCAGAGCGCTCTGGCCTTCGGGCCACTTGGGATCGAGGGCGAGCGCCTTCTGGTACGCGACGATGCTCGCCTCTTCGTCACCCAGCTTGTGCCGGGCCTCGGCGAGCAACCGGAGTGCATCTCTCCTCTGCGGGTCGACCGAGACGGCGCGATCGAGGGCGACGACGGCCTCGTCGAATCGCTTGGCCTTCGCGGCTGCCGCGCCGAGCTGCGTGAAGAGCTCCGCATCGGGGCTCGCCATCTCCGACGCCCGACCGAGCCGATCGGTCGCGTCTCCGAACCGTCCCATCCGGAACAACACGCCTCCGAGCGCGGCGTGGACGTCACGGTCTTCCGGCAGCGCCTCGACGGCCGCTTCCAGCTCGGGCAACGCGTCGGAGTCCTTGCCCTGATCCACCCACAGTCGTCCGAGCTCCGCCGCCGCGCGGTGCAGGCCGGGATCGAGCTCCCTGGCCTTGCGCCATCCCGCGATCGCGCCGTCGAGATCACCGGTGCTCTCGGCGGCTCGTGCTCGTCCCTGCCACGCCGTCGGATTGTCGGGCGCGAGCTCCGTCGCGTCCGTCCATGCCGCGAGCGCCTCCGGCCAGAGCCCTTTCTTCTCCGCGAGGTCCGCGAGAGCCTGCTTGACCTCGAGACCGCCCGCGCCCCGCTTGGACGCCGCGCGCAGGACCGGCAATGCCTCGTCGGCTCGACCCAGTCGCGCCAGCGCCAGACCGAATGCCGCCTGCAAGCCTCCTTCGTCGTTCTTGGTCTCCGCGATCGTGGTCTGGAACGCGGGAACGGCCTCCTCGTCGCGTCCGAGCGCGACCAGCAGCTTCGCGAGGGCCTCGTGCCCTTCGGCCCAGCCGGCATCGAGCGCGAGCGCTGCTCGATAGGCTGCTACCGCCTTCTCCTTCTGATCGAGCGCCTCGAGCACGCGCGCGTGGAGCCTCGCGCTCTCCACGTGCTTCGGATCGAGCGCGCGCGCCTTCTCCATGGCTGCTGCGGCTTCGTCGAATCGGAGAGCGCGATACGCGGCGTCCCCGAGCGCTTGGAGGATCGTCACGTCGGCCTCGCCGATCTCGGAAGCGCGCCCGTAGCGATCCGCTGCGTCCGAGACGCGGCCGACGCGATCGAGCGCCCCACCGAGGGCGACCCAGAGATCTCGCTCGTCCGAGAATGCCGCGGTCGCGGCCTCGAGATCCACGATTGCGGTGGCATCGTCGCCCAGGGCGACAGCCAACAGCCCCGCTTCCGCATGGGCACGCATGAAGGTCGGGTCGAGTGTCAGCACCTTTCGCCACGCAGCGAGCGCTTCCGGCTTCTCGTCGAGCGCCGCCGCACATCGTGCCAATCCCGCCCACGTCTCTGCGGTGTCGCCGCCCAGCTTGGACGCCTCACGCCATGCCTGTCGTGCTTCGTTCCAGTGCCCGGCACCTCCCGCGGCACGCCCGAGGCCCATCGCGCCTTCGACGGTCAATCGCCCTTTCTCCACGGCGCTGCGCAGGGCGGTCAGCGCCTCTGGATGACGGCCGAGCCGCGCGAGGCACAGGCCCAACCCCTCGAGCAGGTCCGGCTCTTGGCCTTTGGTCGCGAGCGCTGCGCGGAACGCGAACACCGCTTCCTGGTCGCGCTTGGCGTCGACGAGCAACCATGCGAGCCGGGCACGCGAGCTGGCGTCCGCTGCGTCGCGGGAGATGGCCTCCCGATAGGCGTCCACCGCTTCGTCCATCTTGCCGAGGCCAGCGCACGACTCGGCCAGGAGGCGGTAGCTGGACGCTTCGTCCCGACCTCCCGCGATGGCCGCTGTGATCGCCTCGCGCGCGCCTTCCCATCGCGCCAAGCGATGGAGGGCCGTCGCCTGGAGCAATCGCGTGTCGGCATCCGTTCGCCCGAGACGCGTGGTCTCGGCGAAGGCGAAAGCTGCGCGTTCGTCCCGACCGAGGCGAAGGCACAACGCACCGTGAGTGCCCCATAGGTTCGCGTCGTCCGGGAACGCAGTCACGGCCGCCTCGAGCGCCGGGAACGCCTCTTCGTCGCGTCCGAGCGAGACGAACAACAGTCCGAGCTCCGATTGCGCGTGCGCGAAACGTGAATCGACGGAGAGAGCGCGCCGATAGGCGTCGATGGCTTCCTCCGCGGCGCCCAGCTTGACCAGGCAATCGCCGAGGCCCGAGAACGCCTCGGCGGTGCTCATCCCCGCGGCGATGGCGTTCGAATGGGCACTGCGACTCTCATCCCAGAGCCGCAGGCGCTTCGCGGCGGATGCGAGCGTGCTCCACGTCTCGGCGTCGTCGGCGCCCGCCTTCGTGGCGCTGCGGAGAGACTCCAATGCCTCGTCGTCTCGCCCCAGACGAGCGAGGCACGTGCCGAGGCCGGAGAGCAGCGCGCCGTCGTTCGGCTGGCCTGCGAGCGCGGAGCGGTACGCCGCAACTGCCTCCTCGTCGCGCCCTTGCGCGGCGAGCAGGCGCGACAATCCCGAGTAGCCGTCGACCCAGCCGGCGTCTCGCTCGATTCCCTTCCGGTATGCAGAGACGGCCTCTTCCGGTAATCCCATCGCGTCGCACGCGACTGCGAGATACCGATAGACCTCGGCATCGTCACGACCGGCCTGCACGCTCGCCAAGAGCGCTTCCCGCGCCTCGGGGAATCGACCCAACGCTCCGAGCGTCTTGCCCTGTGCGAGCCGGGTCGTCGCGTCGGTCTTCCCTACCTGGATGGCATGAGCGTAGGCCTCGGCAGCACGGGCGAGATCACCGCCCCTGGCCGCTGCCGCTGCGAGCGTCGCCCACAGCTCCCCGTCCGACGAGTACGCCGCGGCGGCGCTCTCGAGGTGGGGCACGGCTTCGGCGTCGCGTCCCAGCGAGACGAGGAGCCGCCCGAGCTCCGCTGCACCCTTCTTGAACGCCGGATCGATCTCGACCGCGCGTAGATAAGCAGCCACGGCACCTTCGCGGTCGTCGAGCTTCTGCTTCGCGGCAGCGAGACGCTTCCACGCTTCGCCGCGGGTGGCATCGAGGGACACGACTCGCCCGAATGCCTCGGCGGCGTCCGCGTGCCTCCCTTCCGCCTCGTGGGAGGCGCCGAGCTGGAAGGCGACGTCGGGGTCGTCGGCACGGAGCTTCGCGGCCCGCGCGAGGGCCACGGCTGCCTCGTCGTTCCTCCCCAGGCGCGACAGCGTCTGACCGAGGCGGGACTGGGCCTCGAAGTCGTTCGGCAGAAGCTCCGCAGCACGCTTGTAGGCGACGAGCGCGTCCGCATCGCGTCCGGCGTCTTCGTGCATCCGGCCGACTGCCAGGTGCCCGTCTCCGTACCCGGGCTCGAGCTCGACTGCCTTCTTCAGCGCCTCGAACGCCTCGTCTGCATTGCCGGTCTTGGCGCAGGCCTCGCCCAGACACTTCCACGCGAGCGCGGAGGTGGGCCGCAACCGGACTCCCTGCTTGAGGACGGTGCGCGCCTCGGCGTGCTTGCCGAGCTTCACGCGTGTGGCTCCGAGCGCGACCACCAGGTCACCCTCGTCGGGATCGAGCTCCACTCCGCGTGCGTAGGCGGCCTCCGCCTCCGCGTGCTTGCCGCTTCGCGACAACGCCGCTCCCAGCCGACCGAGAAGGGCAGTGTCGCGCGGGTTGGCTTTGCACGCTTCGGCGAGCGAGGCGGCGGCCTCTTCGTCCCTGTGCGTCAGCTCGAACAGCTTGCCGAGGATCGTGTGACCCTCGACGAACGAGGGGTCGAGCTCGACTGCGCGCTTGTACGCTTTGATCGCTGCCTCGTGGCGGCCCAGCTCGTTGCAGGCCTCGCCGAGACGGCGTTGCGCTTCCGCGTGATCGGGCCGCGCATTGACGCTGTCTGCGAGCGACTGTCTGGCCTCTTCCCATCGGCCCGCGAGCGCACGCGCCTGGCCGACCCGCAGCAAGAGCTCGGGGTCGCCGGGATTCGCCTTGAGCGCCCGCTCCCAGATCTCGATGGCATCGTCGGCCTTGCGCAACCGGAGGAGCGCATGGCCGAGAGCGGAAAGCGTCTCGAGGGTAGGAGGAGTCGAGCGGAAGGAGTCTCGATATGCCGTGGCCGCTTCCTCGTCTCTGCCCAGCCGAACGAGGAGGTCACCCACCTGGATCCAGCCCGCGCCGAACGAGGAGTCCAGCGTGATGGCCGCCTTGAGCGCGGTCACGGCGGTCTCCAGATCGCCGAGCTCCGCGGAGACTCGCGCAAGCGCCTTCTGGGTGGGTGCGTGCCCGGGCCGGAGCTTGACGCTCTCCGTGAGCGGACCACGAGCCTGTTCCCAACGGCCGGCGCTCGACAGGGCCTGACCGAGCCCGGAGAGAATCTCCGGATCGCCCGCCCCGAGCTTGACGGCCTCGTCGAATCGCTTGGCCGCCTCGTCGAACCGTCCCAGACGGGCGAGGGCGCCACCCAGGGACGCGAACACCGCGGCGCGATCGGGGAATGCCGCAACGGCAGACTCCAGCGCCCGAGCCGCGTCCTCGTCTCTACCGGCCTTCTCGTACAGCTCCCCGAGGAGCACGTGCCCCTCGTGCCATGTCGATTGCAGCTCGCGACCCTTCTCCGCGGCGGCGATGGCCTCGTCCACCTGCTTCAGCCCGGCACACGCCTCGGCGAGCGTCTTCCACGTCTCGGCATGACCCGGTCGAAGCCCGCTCGCCTCCACGAGCGGAGCCTTGGCTTGATCGAAGCGCTTCGCTCGGGTGTTCGCCAAGCCCAGTCGGAACGCGAGCTCGGGATCACCCGGCTTGCGTTTGACGGCGCGCGCGAAGCTGTCGGCGGCGTCGGCGTTCTGCCCGACCTCCAGCAGAGAGTCGCCGAGACCGGCATAGAGCGTCGCGTCCTCGGCAGCGAGCTTGATCGCGTCCCGGTAGGCCTCCGCAGCGTCTTCGTGCTTGCCCTGACCCGCCAGCAGTCGCGCCAGCGCCGCGGGCCCCGCCGCCCACGATTTGTCCATCTGGAAAGCGCCGCGATAAGCGTCGATGGCCTCGTCGATCTTGCCGAGCCTCGCCGCGGACTCGGCCAGGCCTTTCCAGGCGTCGGCGAATCCCGGGCGCAATCGCGTGCTCTCGAGGAGCGCGTGCTGCGCGTCGGCGTACTTGCGGATGGCGATGAGCGCCATGCCCTGGTGGAACAGCGCTTCCGCGTCCTCGGGAGTCAGCTCGACCGCACGCGTCAGCCACTCGACGGCCTCGTCGATTCGGTCGAGACGAACGAGCAATTGGCCGATCTTCAAGCGAATCGCCGCGTCGGTCGTGAGGCTGCGCGCCGCCTCTTTCAGCTCGAGGCTGGCATCCTCGAGCTTGCCGGTGAGCTCGTAGAGACGTCCGAGCGCGACGTGGCCTGGGACGTAATCCGGGTCGAGCTCCAGCGAACGCCGGAACGCCGCGATGGCCTCCTCGTTCTCGCCGAGCTTCTCGCACGCCTCGCCGAGGCCTTTGTGCCCGGGGCCGTCGTCGGGTCGGAGACGCACGCAGGCCTGCAGCGCCGCGCGCGCGTCGGCCCAACCTTGATTGCGGAGGCACGCGGTGCCGAGCGCGAGGCGCAGGTCCGGATCGTCCGCCGACAGGCGCACTGCGCGTTCGAGCACGGCCTCGGCGTCTTCGTTCCTGCCGAGGCGCAACAACGCCTGACCCCACGCGCCGAGGTTCGCCGCGTCGTCGTCGAGCTTTCCGTCGGCCTCGGCGAACGCGGTGACCGCCTCTTCGTCGCGACCGAGCGACACCAGGAGGTGCGCCATCGTCACGCGGCCGACGACGTAGGTCGCGTCGATCCCGAGC
>JADZFZ010001057.1 GCA_020854145.1 Deltaproteobacteria bacterium
CGCGTTCGTGTCGCCGCGGTGCGCGCGCTCGGGCCCCACCGTTCCGCGGAAGACGCCGTCGTGCGGAGGCTCGCGGCCGACCGATGGCCCCTCGTTCGCGCGGCGGCGCTCGAAGCGCTCGCGCGACCCGAGGCAGGCCCCGCTGCGCGCAGCGCCATCGTGCGGGCCGTCGAGGATCGCAGCTGGTCGGTGCGCGTGAGCGCCATCCGTGCGCTCGGGCCCACGGGGGTGCGCGACGCCGATGCACGAGTGCTCGCGAGGTTGCGCGATGCGCGCGAGACGTCCGAGGTGCGTCGCGCGGCGGTCGAGCTCATCGAGTCGCGTTGCTGGCGATCTGCGCGCGCGGCGTTGCTCGCGGTGCTTCGAGAGCGTCCCGAGACGTTGTCGGACGAATGGGTGTCGCTCGGCGTCTCGGCGTGGCGTGCCCTGCATCGGCTCGGGCCGTCGTCGGAGCTTCGCGAAGCGGAAGGATTCGGTCGCGGCCTTCCTGCGGACCTGCAACGCGAGGTGCGTCGCGCGCGACCCTGTGTGCCTCGCGAGTCGAGGACGTAGAGGCGCTCGCGATCGCGGCGTCCGGCGCGGCGGATGGAACGTGCATCGCGAAGAGCAACGTCACGACGGCGGGACCGCTCGCGATCGCGGCCCACAATGCCGCGCGGCGCAAGCCCGCGAGCAGCCGCGAGCGCGCGGGCGACGACGCCACACGCTCCGTCTCGGCCACCTTCCAGGCATCGTCGTCGCTGCTCGAGCCGGCGCGCGTCGCTCGATCGACGACCCTGTCGCGGACGCTGGTCACCTCCTCGTGCACTTCGTCCTCGCGCACCACGAGCGGCGGCATCGCGCAGGCCCAGGCGCCGTCGCGCACCTCGGTCGTGCGTCGGGGCCGATAGCCGGGCAGGCGCGCGAGCACGTCCAGCCACCCGCGCGCCGCGGTGGCGATCTGCGTCGCGAGCTCGGGTCGCGCACCGAGCGCCGCGTGGACGTCGGACGAGCGCACGCGCGCCAGACGCGTCGATCCGACCGCGACGAAGACCGCCTTCGTGTCGGGTCGCGGAGCGGGCACGAAGCCGAACGCCTCTCCTTTTCCGATGCGCGCGACCACCTGCTCGTCGTCGTGCACGCGCAGCTCGACCTCGCCCGACACCACGACCACCAACGCCTCGTCGTTCGTCTGCCCGCAGACCGCGCCCGCCTCGACGTCCGCGAACGTCGCCCGCGCGACGAGCAGATCGCGCAGGGCCATCGATCGCGCCAGCCTCGAACGCGTCTTGTGGTCTTTCGTATCGCGCAGGTCGGGTGGCGGCGCCTCGAGACGGACGATGGGCGCCAGGTGCACGGCGCAATCGGCGGAAGCCCGGCGAAGCCCCGGCGCACCCGAGCGGGCGAGCTCGTCTCGGCTCCACACCCGGAACGAGACGGGCACGAGGGTCGGCTCGTCGAGCGTGGTTGCGGGCGCGCGGCGAGGAAGTGTCGTCGGAGCGGGCATGGCCGAACGCATCCGCAATCGGCGTACCTGGAGCATCCATGTGGAAAACGGGCGAAAGCGCTCGACGGCCAGCGCCCTGCCTCGGCCTGGCCTGGGATCGAGCGAGACCAGGTGGAGCATTCCTGCACCACCTGGTCCGACCGACCGACCTTCACTCGACGGTGATCGTGCCCGTCATGCTCGGGTGGATCGAGCAGAAGTACGGGAACGTGCCCGCCGTCTCGAAGCGGATGCACACCGACTCGCCGTTCGCGATGCGTTCGTCGAACGCCGTCGTGGGCGCCGCAGGCGTACCGGACGTGACGGTGTGCCCGAAATCCGTGGACGTCCATTGCACGACCGCGCCGACCGCGATCGTGTGGCTCAGGCCGGCCGAGCTGATGGCCCACGGGATCATCTCCGCGGGCATCGCGGCGGTGCAGTCGACGACGGTCGCTCCCGCAGGAGGGGGTGGCGGAACCGGCGTGGGCGGCGTCGGGGTGGGCGGCGTCGGGGTGGGCGGCGTCGGGGGCGGAGTCGACGCGTCGGGCATCGTCGTGCCGCCGTCGTCGTCACCACACGCGACGACCGACATCGCCATCGTCGCGCAGAAGAGAAGCATCCACGTTCGGTTCATCGAGCCTCCGGGCACTGAAAACTGTGAAGCGGCCAGACTACGCAACGCGGGATCGGCTGGCCACTTGTGCACACCCGCCGGGTGACGGTGGTACGTTCCCATCGATGTCGCGGCGGAGCTCGTCTGCGATCGGGGTGGCCTGGATGTCGTGGCTGCTCGTCGTGTCCTGTGAGCTCGATCGATCCGGCAGCGCGCCGCTCGGTTCGGCCGACCCCGATGCGACGCCCCCGGCGAGCGTGCCCGATGCGTCGGGTGTCGACGGGTCGCTCGACGACCTCGATGCGTCTGCCGACTCGGGCTCCGGCCCTGGTCCACGCCCCGATCTCGGGCCCGGCCGCGAGTGCACCGACGGCGCGATGCGCTGCGCATCCGATCGTCTCGAGCGCTGCACGAGCGGTCGGTGGGAGGCGGGGACCGCGTGCACCTTCGGCTGCGCCGATGGGTCGCGCTGCCGCATCCTCGTGCCCTCGAACGTCTCGCCCGGCCTCGTCGATCCACGGGCCGCCGACCTCGTCATCGACCGTCCCAGCGTCATCGACACGACGAGCTGCACCGGTGGTCGCATGGAGCCCCAGCTCGACGCGTCGGCATCCGCCGTGTGCGTGCTGCCCGTGGGGCGCTTTCGCGTCGGCCCCGTGGAGCTCGCGATCACCGGACGTTACCCGCTCGTCATCCTGGCCGCGGGCGACGTGCTGCTCGACGCGGGCTCGACGATCGCGCTCTCGGCGCGTGGAGCCAGCCCGGGCCCCGGAGGTCACCCGAGCGGCTTCGGCGCCAACCCCGGCGGCATCGGCGGAGAGGTCGAGGGATCCGACGGCGGCGGCGGCGGCGGCGGGCTCTGCGGCGCCGGCGGTCGAGGCGGCGACGGTCTGGACTACGGCGCGCTCGGCGGATTGGCGGGCTTTTCGTTCGGTTCGTTTCCGGGAAGGCTCCTCGGTGGCAGCGGCGGCGGCAACGGAGGCTCGGCGACGGGCCCGATCGCAGCCCGGGGCGGCGCGGGAGGAGGTGCGCTCCAGATCACGTCGCAGGCGACGATCACGTTGCGCGGCCGCATCCTCGCCGGCGGCGGCGGAGGTGAAGGCGGCGCGCGCCCGGAGGTGAGCGACACGGGCGCGGGCGGCGGCGGCGGTAGCGGCGGCATGATCTTCCTCGAGGCGGACGTGATCCTCGACGAGGGGCTCTATGCAGGCACGGGCGGCGGCGGTGGCGGCGGATCGGCCTCCAACGACGGCACCGCGGGCGGTCCCGGGTTCGACGGCGAGTCGCAGGGCGATCTCGTCGCGGCGCCCGGCGGGCTGAGCGGCGGCGGCACCTATGGCGCACCGGGAGGAGCCGGAGGCGCCGACAACCGGACGGCAGGCGCCACCGGCCCCAATGGCCAGGGCAACGGCGGCGGCGGCGGCGGCGGCACCGGGTGCATCACGTTCCGCACCCGCAGCGGCGAGCTCCCTCCAGGTCCCGGCCAGACGAGCCCTTCGTTCGGCGTCGGCTTCCACTGGGCCCCCGCCCAGTATCGCTGACATTCCCTCTTTTACTGTTTGGCTCGACCCGTGCGGAGCCGCGGATCGTACGCGTCGCGGAGCGACTCGCCGATCAGGTGGAAGCTCAGCGCCGTCAGGAAGACGCACAGCCCCGGGAACACGGCGAGCCACCAGGCGTCGCGGTGCTCGCGCGCTTGGGCGAGCAGCTCGCCCCAGGTCGGCGTCGGCGGCGGCGGACCGAAGCCCAGGAACGAGAGCGCGCTCTCGACGAGCACCGCGGCCGCGATCCCGAAGGTCGCCACGACGAAAGCGGGCCCGAGGCTCGCCGGCAGCACGTGCCGCAGCAAGATGCGCAAGGGCGTGACGCCGAGCGCGTGGGCGGCCAGCACGTAGTCCTGCTCGCGCGCGCGCAGCACCTCGGCCCGCACGAGCCGCGCGACGTCCGTCCAGCGCGTCAGACCGAGCACGAGCACGAGGTGCAAGACGCCCGACGAGGCCGCGATCCCCTGCACGGCGAGCAGGAACACGAGGCTCGGGAAGCTCAGGAGCACCTCGATCGCTCGCGAGACGAGCGCGTCGACGATCCCGCCGTAGAAGCCTGCGAGCCCTCCCAGCGTGACGCCGATCAGCAGGTAGAGGCCCACGGCGGACAACCCGATCGAGAGCGAGATCCGCGCACCGTGCGCCACGCGCGCGAGCACGTCGCGACCGCGGTCGTCCGTGCCGAGCGGATGGCGTCCCGAAGGCGGCGAGAGCGGCTCCACCCTCCCGTCGATGCTCGATTGCAGCGGGCCGAACGGCACGAGCGGCATCCACGCCCAGTCGCCGGCGGCGAGCGAGGCCTCGAGCGACTGGTTGTCGTGCGCGCGCAGCGCCGGCGGGTCGAACCACGCCGGCAGCACGTAGAGCTCGCCGTCGATGCGCGCCGCGATGGGCTTGTCGCTCGCGATGACGTCCGCGAACAGCGCGAGCGCCACGAGGCCGACGGCCACGACGATCCCCAGCCGCGCGAGCGGCCGGCGCCAGAGCACCACGAGCACGCCCGCGCGTCGTGCGAGCGCTTTCGGGATCATCGCGTCGATGCGCTCGCGAAGCGGTTTGCGCCTCTCGAGCAACACGGGCTGGCTCGGGTCGATGCGCGGGTCGCTCACGACGGCTCGCTTCCCCGGCTGCCCGGCTTGATGCGCGGGTCCGCGACCCCGTAGAGGACGTCGCTCGCGAGCATCCCGATCAGCGTCAGCGCGGCCGTGAGCGCCACGACGGTCACGAGCCACGGGACGTCGCGCGCGCGCGCAGCGGCGAGCGTCTCGGTCCCCATGCCCGGGATCCCGAAGATCTCCTCGATGATCACCGCGCCGCCGACGAGCGACGGGAGCTCGAGCCCGAGCAGCGTGATCATCGGCAAGAGCGCGTTGCGGAGGGCGTGCCGCACGACGACGCCGAACGCTCCGACGCCCTTCGCGCGTGCGGTGCGCACGAAGTCCGACCCGAGCACGCCGAGCATCGCGACGCGCTGGTATCGCGAGAGCGCCGCGATGGACACGTACGACAGGCACAACACGGGAAGGCACAGGTGCCACGCCCAGTCGGCCACGCGATCGCCGAGCGGCCACGTCTCCGCGCCGTCCGACGACAGGCCGCGCAACGGGAACAGATCGAGCCCGCCGACGCCGCACAACCAGCGCACGAGCAACGTCGCCACCCAGAACGACGGCAGCGAGTAGAGCGCGAGCAACGCGAGACCCGACACGCGGTCGAACGCACGATCGCGCCGCGCCGCGCTCAGCACGCCGATGGGGATCGCGACGGCGAACGACACCATGGCGGCGATCAACGCGAGCAGCACCGTGACGGGCAGCCGCTCGGCGAGCTTGTCGGTCACCGGGCGCCCGTCGCGCAGCGAGTAGCCGAGGCGCAGCGTGACCAGTCGCGTGATCCACTTCGCGAACCGCGTCTCGGTGACCATGGCGACACGACGGTCGTCCGCGGAGCGTTCGATGAAGTCGGCGTCTCGCAGAAACCACCACTCGCGCCAGGCATCGATCACGGCGCGTCGTTGCTGCGGCGTCGCGCGTGGTGGGAGGCGCTGGTCGCGTCGCGTGATGTCGCAGAGGAGATCGACGACGCGCCGCTCGGAGGCTGGCGCGAGGCGCCCCTCGAGCGCGACGACGAGCTCCGCGAGCGCGAACGTGTCGAGGCGCAGGATCTCCTCGCGCACGACGGGGCTGTCGGATCGGATCAGGCGTCCGACCAGGCGCCGCGCGTGCGTCGAACGGAAGTCCAGCCGGTGCGCCTCGTAGTAGGAGGCCCACGCTTCGGCGCGATCCTCGTCGGCCGAGACCGGCGGCGCCGCGTGCGGACCGATGCGCGCGCCGATGCGGTCGAGCGCGCCGACCGCGACCGTGCGCGGGCCCGGCGCGAGACCGAGCAGCCGCGGCCCCACGACCGGAAGGATGCTCATGCCGTGTCGCGCCAGGCGCCACGACAGACGGTTGACCGCAGCACCCGGACGCGCCGCCTCCTCGAGCGCGGAGCCCACCGCGTCTCGCAGATCGCGCGGCTCGGTGTTCACGAAGACGGGAAGGTGGAGGAACAACGCACGTCGATAGGACTCGCGCGCGCTCGAGATGGCCCCCGCCCCGATCCCGTCGCCGAAGCCCGGGTTCGGCTCCACCGGCAGGAGCAGCAGAAGGCAGAACGAGACGAGCGTGACGCCGAGCAACGTCGGCACCGTCCAGACCATGCGCCGCAGGAGATGACGGAGCACGACGTCAATCGCTCCCGCGCCGCGCCGCGTCGCC
>JADZFZ010001058.1 GCA_020854145.1 Deltaproteobacteria bacterium
GGCCGTCCTGCGCGACGACGCCGACTACTACGAGGTCGCACCCGAGACGACGTGGCGGCTCGACGGTCGCGGGGACCTCGTCGAGAACGACTACCACGGCGTCTTCGCCGAGCTCGGAAGAGAGACCGGCAAGCCGTTCGTCGCACACGGTGTCGGCCTGTCGCTCGGCACCCCGTGCGCGTCCGACGCGCGGCGACGGCGTCGGTGGCTTCGTCGGATCGCCCGGGATCACGCGGTCTTCCGGTACCTCTGGTACACCGACCACCTCGGCATGAGCTCCGCGGACGGCCACGCGATCTCGTTGCCCGTCGCGATCCCGATGACCGCCGGCCGCGCAGCGACGGTGCGTCGTGCCCTGTCGCGGATGCAGCGCATCGTGCCTCGCGTGGGCTTCGAGACGACCGCGCAGCACTTCGTGCTCGGCCACGCGCTCGACGAGCCCGCGTTCATCGCGGAGTGCCTCGAGGCTCCCGGCACCCACCTCGTGCTCGACCTGCACAACGTCGTCGTGATGGCCGACAACCTCGGCTTCGATCCACGCACCTACCTCGACGGTCTCTTCGCGCACGGCGTCGGTCGCCGCGTGATCGAGATCCACGTCTCCGGCGGTCACGTCAGCGATCCGGCGTGGCTTCCCAGCCGTCGCGTGCTCCGGCTCGACGCGCACGACCACGCGGTGCCCGAGCTCGTCTGGACGTTGCTCGCCGAGGTGTTGCCTCGCTGCCCACGGCTTCTCGGCGTGACGCTCGAGCGCATGGAGGGCACGGTCGGCGAGAGCGACGTCGGGGTCGTGCGCGACGAGCTTCGCCGCGCCCGCGCGATCGTCGCCGAGAACACCGGAAAACGTGGCCGATCGCCAGTCCGGCGCCGCCGTCCGTGGGGTCGCCCGCGGCCGCGCGCGCGCCTCGATCGCCGCACCGAGGCGTGGATCGAATCGATGCTCGCACGCTTGCTCCTCGACGCCGATCCCGTCGCCGCGCTCGCGCGTGCGCGCCGCGCCGACGACACGCCCGACGGCGCGCGACCGATGCTCGATGCGATCGACGCCGACGGCCTGGCGATGAGCGCGCTGCTCGTCGCGCGGCTCCGCTTCGAGCGCGTGACGAACGGCTCGAGCCGCGCGCTCCGTGCTTTCGAAGCGGATCCTGCGCGTTTCGCAGAGACGTTCCGCCGCTACCACCGCGACGTGCCGCCGCGTGTCTTCTCGGTCCAAGAGGAAGGCCGCGCGTTCGATCGGTTCCTCGGGGCGCAGATCGAGCCAGCCCCTACGCGAAGGACGGAGGCGCGGACCGGACGCCGGTGATTGCGCGCGCACGCGATTGGCGTCACACCGACCTGCCGTGCGCTTCGCTCTTTCGGCCTTCCTTCTCGCGGCACCGCTCGCTCTACTGGGGTGCGACTCCCGCGACGCTCCGCCGGGCACCGGCCCGGGCACCGACTCCGGTCCCATCGAGCCGCCGCCGAGCGATCGACGCGACGCGGGACCCGACATGGGCGAGGCGCCCCCGCCCCCGCCGCCCGACATGGGCCCTGCGCTCGCCGACAGCGGCTGCCCCGCTCCTGCGCCCTTGGGCCCGGCGGATGTCCCGTCCGGCTATCTCCCTGCCGAGACCGTGCGCTTCGACCACGCGGCCGACGGCGACACCGCGACCTTCGGCTTCCCGACGTCGGGTGAGCACACCGTGCGGTTCCTCTACGTCAACACCGAGGAGTCGCACGGAGCCGAGACCACGGACTTCGGCATCCAGACCGGCCGCCTCGTGCAGTCGCGCTTCGAAGCGGCCACCGAGGTCGTCGTGGTGGTGCGCGAGCAACCGGGCAGCCCCGGACAGCCGAACCTCGACCCGTTCGACCGATGGCTCGGCCTCGTCTTCCTGGACGGCGAGCTCTTCGAGACGACGCTGCTGCGCGAAGGGCTCACGGCCTACTACACCGAGTTCGGCTGTGCACCCGAGCCGCTGCACTCCGCGTTCGTGAACGCCGAGGCCGAGGCCCGCGCCAACGGGCGCGGCATCTGGACCGCCGGGCACCCGACCGACTACCGCCAGGTCATCGCGCGTTGGAACGACGACGGCTGCCGGCCGAGCTACGACGAGCCGTACTGCCGGTGACGCCATGACGGACGACGAGACGCCGCTCGCGCCGTGGATGCGCCTGGTCGCGCACTACGGCGGCGACGCGAAGACCGCACGCGAGGCGGTGGTCGTCGTGCGCGGAGTACACGTCCAGATCGAGAAGAGGGATCGTCAGAACCGCTCGCCCTATCGCACATTCACGACGAGCGGGATCCCCGACTGGGTCACCATCGCCGTCGCGTTCTACTCGAAGGGCGGTGGCCCGGTGTTCGAGGTGCGCGAGCCGACCGGCTTCGAAGGCCTGCTCGAGATGGTGGGGCTCCTGCGCGAGGTCCAGCTCGGCGACGAGGAGATCGACGGGCTCTGCGTCGTGCGCGCGACCGACGTCGACGCGATGCGACGCGTGTGGACCGAGGAAGCGCGCACGCGGTTCAAGGCGATGCGCAACCATGCGCGCTCGGTCCTGTCGGATGGCGAGAAGGTCTGGATCGAGGTCGTCGAGGAGTCGGCCGATGTGCCGCTGCTCGTCTCGATGGTCGAGCTCGTCGCCGAGATCGCCCGCGCGGCGTAGCCTCTCGCGAGGGGCTCCGCGTGCAACGGTGGTCGATCGTGTCGAGGCTGCTGGTCGCCGTCGGCTTCGCGTGGAGCTGCGGTGGCTCGACCATCGAGAGCCCGCCCCATCGCGACGGCAGCACGCCGCCGCCGACCGTCGACGAGGATCGCGACGGATTTACCCCCGCAGACGGAGACTGCGACGACACCAACGCCGACGTGCGCCCGCGCTCTCCCGAGACGTGCAACGGCCGCGACGACGACTGCGACGGGTTGCTGGACGAGGTGCCCGCGGGCGAGGGCTGCGACACGGGGATGCCGGGTGTCTGCGCGGGCGGCGAGATGACGTGCCTCGAGGGCGTCATGACGTGCCGGCCGCGTTTCACCGCCGGCCGCGAGTCCTGCAATGGTCTCGACGACGACTGCAACGGCATGGTCGACGATGGCGACCTCGGCGGCGGCGACACGTGCACCTCGGATCGACCGGGCCCGTGCGCGCCCGGCACGACGCACTGCGACGCCGGCGAGATCGTCTGCGTGACCAACACGCCGATGCCCGGCCCCGAGGCGTGCGAGAACGGGATCGACGACGACTGCGACGGCAGCACGGACGAGGCGCCGTGCATCATGGGGCTCTGA
>JADZFZ010001059.1 GCA_020854145.1 Deltaproteobacteria bacterium
CGACGCCTACGTCTGTCGCTGACGCGCGCACGCGTCGCCGATCGAGCGGATTGCGATGCACGTGCGCACGGCCGATCATCGCCGCGTGCAGCACGACAGCCTCGATGGCCGCTTCGTCGTCGAGCGACGCGCGGGCGAAGGCGGCATGGGCGCCGTGTATCGCGCGATCGATCTCGCGACGCAGAGACCCGTCGCGTTGAAGGTCCTGCTCACCGCGCACCGCGAGCAGCAGACGTCCCGCTTCGAGCGCGAGGCGCAGCTGCTCGCGGAGCTCTCCCATCCGGGCATCGTGCGCTACGTCGCTCACGGCCTGACGGCGCGCGGCGGGCTCTACCTCGCGATGGAGTGGCTCGAGGGCGAGGACCTCGGCAGCCGGCTTCGTGCGCGGGGCCTCACGACGGAGGAGACGGTTCGCCTGGCCGATCGCGTCGCGGACGCCTTGGGCTACGCGCACTCGCGCGGCGTCGTCCACCGCGACATCAAGCCGAGCAACCTGTTCCTCGTGGGTGGCGACCTCGACGGCGTTCGCATCATCGACTTCGGCGTCGCGAGCGCTGCGTCCGGTATGTCGCTCACGCGCACCGGCACGGGTATCGGCACGCCGGGCTACATGTCGCCCGAGCAGGTGCGCGGCGCACGCGACGTCACTCCCGCCGCCGACGTGTTCGCCCTCGGCAGCGTCCTCTACGAATGCCTGGCGGCCCGCCCGGCTTTCGTGGGCGACAACGTGCTGGCCCTGCTCGCGCAGCTCCTCCACGAAGACGTGCCGCGGCTCTCGACCCTCGTGCCCGGCCTCGCGCCCCCGCTCGAAGACCTCGTCCATCGCATGCTCGACAAAGCCCCGGCGATGAGGCCTGCGAACGGTCACGCGGTGCTCGCCGCGCTGCGCGCCATCGCCGCAGGGAGCCCGGAGCTCGGGCCCCGCGAGCGCGTCACGCTCCGACGACCACGCCCGCGCCCCAAGTGGATCGCCGAGGTCACGTGCCCGTCGTGTTACTGGACGGGACCGCAGGAGATGCCCGCCGGAGCGCACGGCCGCATCCCGGTGACGTGCGCCAAGTGCAACCACGCGTTCGAGCTCGACGCCACGATCGGCTGCGAGATCGATCGCGACCTCGATCTGGCTTCGCTGGACGAGCCTGCGCTGGCCGCGGCCGATCGCGCCGCGCCCACGATCTCGTCGGCGGGCGCTTCCGTCGGCGCGATCGCGAGCCCCTCGACGGGCCCGGTCGGCGGCTCGCAGGCGGACGCCGCGGTCCCACGATCGCCGGCAGGCGCGGGAGGCGCACGATCGCAGGCGGCCACCGCGGACCCGCACGCCGAGCTCGATCTCGCACCCTCGTCGAACGGCCCGGCGCTCGAGCTCGATCTACAGGACGATCGTCCTGCGAATCGAGCGGTCGAGCCCGACACCGTCTCGCCTGATCTTCCCGCGGCGGCCCACGTCGCCGCACGCGCCGCCGTCCCGATCGCCCGCAACGAGCCGGCGCGGCCCAGGTCGCCTGCGCGCGCACGCGCGAAGCTGCAGGCGGCCAATCTCGGTCGACGCGCCGCGGCCGCGCTCGTCGACGCGCTGATCGTCTACGGGGTGCAGGGTGCCCTCTGGCGTTGGTGGCTCACCAACGCGCGCGGGCGTCTCGTCGCCGCAGGCGCCGGCCCCGACGAGCTGCAGCGGCTGGGTTGGATCGCATTCGGTCTCGCCCTCGCTCTCGCGATGGTCTCGGCGACCTACTTCGTCGTGCCCACGGCCGTGTGGGGCCAGACGCTCGGCAAGAAGCTCTTCGGGTTGCGCGTCGTGGGCGACGACGGCGAGATCCCGTCGATCGGTCGCGCCGCGCTGCGCGAGGTGGCGGGTCGCTGGTTGTCGATGCTCTGCTGCGGCCTCGGCTTCGCGATGGCGTGGCTCGACGTGGAGCGTCGCTCGCTCGCCGATCGTGTCGCGACGACGCGCGTGGTCGACGCGGATTGACCGCTCACGCCCGCGCGCAGGGCGCGTCGTGCAACATCCAGAATCGCCGCGCGTCCTCGTCGGTCCATCGACCCGCGAGCGAGGACGCTGCGAGCTCCTCCGCGAGCGCTCGGCCGTTCGCCGGGCGCTTGGTGGGGTCGTGCGAGAGGCAACGCATGACGAGCGCGTCCAGATCCGGAGCGAGCGGCGCACCGATGCGCTCGACGAGCGGCGTCGGCGGGTTGCGCATCGCTTGCAGCCACGTTCGCGTGCGCGCGCCCAGGTCGTAGGGTCGCGAGCCGGAGAGCAGGTAGTACGCGACGGCGCCGAGCATGTAGACGTCGCTCCGCGCATCGACGGTGCCGGGCTGATCGACGGCCTCGAAAGGAAGGAACCCGGGCGTTCCGAGCACCATCCCGTCCAAGGTGACGTCGGGATCCCGGCCTGCGAGATCCTTGACCAGACCGAAGTCCACCACCTTCACCGTGTCCGGCCCCGGGCTCCTGCCGCCGAGAAGCAGGTTGGGCGGCTTGACGTCGCGATGCACGACCCCGAGGTCGTGCGCCTCCCCGAGCGCCTCCGCCGCTTGCCGCAGCACGTGGACCACCCGTTCGGGCGGCATCTTCCCGTAGGTCCTGACCAACCGAGCGAGGTCTGCGCCGCGCACGAGCTCCATGGCGTAGAAGAGCGAGCCGTCGGGCGCTTCGCCCTGGCCGAGCACGCGGATCGTGTTGGGGTGCGTCAGGCGCGCCGTCTGCCGGATCTCCCGAGTGAACCGCTCGCGCATCCGCGCGTCGATGGTGGTCGCGGGCAGCAGCTTCAGCGCCACCTCTCGGTCGTTCTCCCGGTCCATCGCACGATAGACGACGCCCATCCCGCCCGCGCCGATGAGCTCGATGGCCACGTAGCGATCGAGCCTGAAGGGCAGCGCCGTCGCGCTCGGGCGGACGTTGCGCCGCGTCTCGGCGGTCGCCTGGAGGCTCGCGCGCACCGGTGAGACCCGGTGCTGCGTGAACGGCTGCGAGAGGCTCGGGGAGAACGTGTAGGTCATGCAGGAACCCCCAGGCGGGATGTCGACTCACCTCGCAATGGCCGTGCCTCGTTCGATCCATCCTCGGCGTGCGACGATCCAGGCTCGCCGCGTCGCAGATGCGAGAGCTGCGACGCACGTCCTGCATCCTGGTCCACCGGCCGCGCGTAAACTGCGCGTCCCATGACGTCTGCTGCGATCGAGACGACGGACCTCACCTTTCGCTACCGGCCCGATGGCCCTTCCGTGCTCGATCGCGTCTCGCTCCGCCTCGATCGCGGCAGCCGCTGCCTGCTCCTCGGCGGCAACGGCGCAGGCAAGACGACGTTGCTCCGCGTGCTCGGCGGCAAGCACATGGTCGCACCCGAGGTGGCCCGCGTTCTCGGGCGCTCGGCTTTCCACGATCCGTCGCTCGCCACCGAGGTGGCGTTCCTCGGCGGCCGCTTCCCGTTCGACGTGGACATCACCGTCGAGCGCGTCCTCTCCTCGTACCCGCTCGCGGATCCGGCGCGGATCGCATCGCTGATCGACGTGCTCGGCGTCGAGCGCGACTGGCACATGCACACCGTCTCGGACGGTCAGCGCAAACGCGTCCAGATCCTGCTCGGTCTGCTCGACGCGCCTCGCGTGCTCCTCCTCGACGAGGTGACGACCGACCTCGACGTGCTCGCGCGAAACGATCTGCTCGCGTTCCTCGCGCACGACTCGGAATCGCTGGGCACGACGATCCTCTACGCCACGCACATCTTCGACGGGCTCGAGTCCTGGGCCACGCACCTGGCCTATCTCGAGCGCGGGCGCCTCGTGCGCTTCGCGCCGCTCGACGCCTTCCCGGAGATCGACGCCGCTCGTCGTGCGAGCACGAGCTCGCCGCTGCTCCACGTGGTGCTCGACTGGCTGCGCGCGAGCCGCGGCTGACCCCCGTCAGTCGAGCGTGCACTCGACGGTCGGGCGGAACGTCCGCGCCGGCGACTCGCTGAACGTGACGACCTCGGTGCTCTGCGTGGGAGCCAACGCCACTGCGACGCGCGTGGTGTTCACGTCGGTCCACACCTCGCAACGCGCGCGACGGTCGCACGTGTTCTCGACCCTGACGAGGTGGTCGTAGCCGACGACGCGGTACCGTGCCTCGCCCGCCGCGCGGACACAGGCGGGACGACTGCCTCCGGCTTCGATGTCGTAGGCGGCCAGCGCAACCGACACCGCGCCGATCACCATCGCAGAGCAGGCGGCAGCGAGGACGTGGACACGCATGCCGACAGGATGTCGCGCGTCGCGAGGCGGCGCCAGAAGTGCGCCTGCGACGGCGACGATCGTTTGCTCACCAACCAATCCGGCCTCCGACGATCGTGGCTTGACGCTCCTCTGGCATGGCCCCACCGCTCATGCATCTCGCACCGCTTCGTGCCCACGGCCCTCTCCTCGACGATCGTCTTCTTCGAGCAAAGGCCAGGCCGCCGGAGCGCCGCGACGTCGTGGGACGCGCGCGCGAGAGCTCGGAGGGTGGGGTCATGCTCCCAGTCGACACGCTGGTCGCGACCAGCGCGGCCGCGGCGGGGATCGCCGCACTTCTGGTGTTCCTCTTCGTCCGCTTCATCCCGAACGATCGCGTGGGGATCGTCGAGAAGCGGTTCAGCAGCCGAGGCGCCATCGAACGCGGGTTGATCGCTCTCTCGGGCGAGGCGGGCTTTCAGCCCAACGTCCTGCGCGGTGGGCTGCACCTGCTGAACCGCATCCAGCACGCCGTGCACGTGATGCCGCTCGTGACGATCCCTCAGCACAAGATCGGTTACGTCTTCGCGCGCGACGGGCAGCCCCTCGGGCCCACTCAGACGCTCGGCGGACGCGTGAGCGCCGACGACTTCCAGGACGTCGCCGCCTTCCTCGACAAGGGCGGACAGCGCGGGCCTCAGCGCCAGATCCTCCGAGAAGGCACGTACGCCATCAATCTCGTGCAGTTCGTCGTCATCACCGACGACAAGCTCTACTTCCTGCCGCTCGCCAAGGAGGATCTCGGCATCTTCCAGCGGATGGCTGCGCTCATCGCACAACGTGACGGCTTTCGGCCGGTCACCATCCTCGGCTCGGACGATCTCGTCGGCATCGTCACGGTGCACGACGGTCCGTCGTTGCCCGAAGGAGAGATCATCGCGCCCGTGGTCGGCGACGACCCGGCCTCGGTCGCGACCTACCACAACAAGTTCCAGGATCCGGAGCGCTTCCTCGCCGCGGGCGGTCAACGCGGGCGGCAGCTCCAGGTGCTGGTCGAAGGCACCTACTACGTCAACCGGCTGTTCGCGACCGTCGAAGGCCTCGCCAAGACCGTCGTCGACGTCGGGCACGTCGGTGTCGTCATCTCCTACACGGGCCATGCGAGCGGCGACCTCTCGGGCGCTGCCTACAAGCACGGCGAGATGGTCCAGCGCGGCGCGCGCGGCGTGTGGCACGTGCCGCTCCTGCCCGGGAAGTACGCGTTCAACACGTACGCAGCCAAGGCCGTCATGGTCCCCACGACCAACATCATCCTCAAGTGGACGCGCGGGCAGGTCGGCTCGCATCGCTACGACGAGAACCTCGCGGAGGTCTCGCTCATCACGAAGGACGCCTTCGAGCCCAACCTTCCGCTGTCGGTCGTCCTTCACATCGACTACCGCAAGGCGCCGCTCGTCATCCAGCGCTTCGGCGACATCAAACGGCTCGTCGAGCAGACGCTCGACCCGATGGTCTCGGCGTACTTCAAGAACATCGGCCAGACGCGCACGCTCATCCAGCTCATCCAGGAGCGCAGCGACATCCAACGGCTCGCCGCCGACCAGATGCGCGAGAAGTTCGCGCACTACGATCTCGAGCTCGAGGAGGTGCTCATCGGAACGCCCACGTCGTCGCAAGACGATCACTCGCACTCGATCGAACAGATCCTCCATCAGCTCCGCTCGCGTCAGATCGCGGAGGAGCAGGTCGAGACCTACGGCCGGCAGGAGCGCGCCGCGGTCAAGGAGCGCGAGCTTCGCGAAGCGGAGGCGCG
>JADZFZ010001060.1 GCA_020854145.1 Deltaproteobacteria bacterium
GTGCGGGTGACGCTGCCCAGACGGAGCCCCTGCTCGCGCGCGCGATGCACGCGCTCGCCGCGCGCGATCCCACCGCGCACGCTCGGCGCGTGGAGGAGCTCGCCTATCTCGCGAACGTCTGGATCGCAGGCGGGTCGCTGCGTGGCCGGACCGCTCGGCCGATCGAGGCGCTCGAGCTGGCGGTCGCGACGTGCAGCCTCGGGATCGAGCTGGCCGTCGGCGGCGAAGGCCCGATCGACCGAGAGGTCGCGTGCGGCGTGTTGCTCGCACGGCCGGCCGACGATCTCTTCCGCCTCGGCTACGGGCACATCGTGCGCGACGTGGTGATGCCCGCCGCGCAGGAGCTCGTGCGCACGCTCGAACGCGCGATGGAGACGTCGGACGACCCAGGCGGCGAAGGAGCCGCAGCGTTGCTCGCCTTGCGCGCAGCGCTCGCGAAGGGAGAGCCGTGGGCTGCGTGGGCGCGGCTCGATCGTCTCGCGGCCGACGTGCGGGATCGGAGTCTCGACGCGCTGGTCGGTCTGATCGACGAGTGCCCCTGGAGGGCAGGCGCCGTCGAGGCAGAGGGCGCCGCGACGAGGTCGACGCGAGCGACCTTCGTCGCAACCCGCGCCGACCTCGTCGAGATCCGGGACTACCTGAAGGCGGTCAGCGGACGCGGACGCTCCCCCGCACGGTGACGCTCGGCGCGCGGATCGGCCGCGGTCGGATCACGACGCCGCGCGGACGGACGATCCGAACGCGCGGAGCGACGGTGACCACGCGTTGGCCGCGATACCACGTCGGGTAACGCCGCACGTGCCCGCCGCCATGGACGACCGCCACGTACGTGCGCTGCGGTCCACTGTAACAGTAGAGCTGCTCGTAACCTCCGTACCCGTCGTCGACCCAGGTCCAGTAGCACTGGTTGGTGTCGTATCCGCCGGTGGTGACGACGGCCGGGCCGCGTACCGTGGCTACGCAGCCGGACGCCAGGAGCATCCCGGTCAACGCGACCAGGACGAGCACAACGCTATTGTTCGGACGGAACATCATCGCCTCCCAAGCTCGATGAGATTGCGGCTCTCTCCCGCGGGTGCAGGGAGGAGGCCGAGCCCCATCGACCGACTCTACGCACCCTGGCGCCATCCGTCGACGAAAGTCCTTCGTCGGTCTCCGGGCCGCCTCGCGCATCGCCTTCGCGTCCCCGGTCACGCGGTGGCGTCGCCCGGCAGAACCAGTCGCCCGAGCTTCTGCTCGGCGGCTTCGAGGTGTTGCCCGAGCCGTTTCACGGCGGCCTTCACCTCGTCGCGCGTGCCCGACGCGCTCTCGACGCGTGCCCGCAGGGCCTCGAAAGCGCGGCGATTGAACGCCAGACCGATGGGCGAGCCCTTCTCCACGTTGAGCGCGATGGACTCCGCCAGCACGCCGAGCGCCCGCTCGCCCTCGCCGCGCGCCACCAGCACGTCGGCCATCGCGGCCGTCGTGCGCGCGAGGCCCGTCACGTCGCCGATCGCGCTCTGCGTCTCCGCTGCCTGGGAGATGTGCTCGAGGGCGCGCTCGAAACGCTCGCGTCGAGTCTCCAAGCGCGCCAGCGTCTCCCACACGCGCGCGAGATCGCGCTTCCTGCCAGCCGCCCGATACGCGCGCTCGGCCGCCAGCCCGTAGTCCACGCCGAGCGCGTACGCGTCCTTCTCGCGCCCGGGTCGGGGGCGAGCGTGCAGGAGCACGCGGGCGATCAAGTGATCGGTCTCGGCGAGCTCGTGCGTGGCGACGGGGTCGTGGGGTCGGCCGCGCCGCACGTCCTCGAAGATCTGCCGCGAGCGCTCGAGCAGGCTCATCGCGCGCACCGGATCGCCGAGCCGCAAGTACACCGCGGCCTGATCGTTGAGCAGCTGCGCGGCGCGCTGCGGATCGCCCGCGTCGAGCAAGAGCCGCGTCGCGTCGGTGAGCGCGGCGATGGCGCGCTCGAGCGACTTCGCGTCGCCGATGTCGTAACAGACCGCCGCGAACGCCGCGGCGAGCTCCGCGACGAGCTCGGACGGAGGGTCCGGGGGCAACGCGGCGCGCGCGGCCTCGAGCGTCTGCAGCGCGTCGGCCAACGTCGCATCGTCGCCTGCGCTCCCGGCCTGCGCGCGGGCCGCGTGAACGAGCGCCCGCGCGCGGAGCACTCCACGCGCGTTCGATCGCGGCAGTCGGTCGAGCACGTCGAGCGCCTCGAGCGCGAGCTGGGCCGCGCGCGCGTCGTCGCCGGCCGTCGCGACCTCGTCGGCTGCCGCGAGATACCCCTCGCACGCCGCGTCGGGATCGCGGCTCGCGCGAAGGTGCTGGGCCGCGCGGGCGGCATCCGTCGGCACGGGCGCCGCGACGGGCGCGGGCGGTGCGGGGGGTGGAGCGGGCGGCGGAGCCGGAAGCTCGCCCGTCGTCACGGGTCGTGGTGGCAGCCGCGACGCGGGCGGCGGAGCGGGGATCACGACGGGCTCCGGGCGGCGCGGGCGCGGGTCGACCTCGGTGCGCACCGGCTCCGCGGGAGCGTCGAAGAGCTCGTGGTACGACACCGCAGGCGTGGGCGTGCGCGCGGACGTCGGCTCGGGCGCGTCGTGCCTCGTCGGCGCCGGGGTCTGCGTCAGGCCCGACGCCGGACCGAGAAGCGATGCCAACCGTCGGTGCCACCACGTCAACATCGACGGGAGCGTCATCGCGTTCAACGTCGCGGTCGCGCCGGGGGGCAGCGAGATGCGTCCCTCGCCGCCGTCGGCCACCGGCGCGCCGAGATCCACGGCACGCTGCAAGGCGTCGAGCACGTCGTGAACGGGCTCGTCGAGGAGCGCACCCACCAGCTCGATCTCGAACACCGTTCCGATCGCCGCGCCCGCCCGCAACACCCGCAACGAGTCCGCAGGGAGCTTCGACCAGTCGAAGCCTCCGCTGCCGGAGGCGAGCTCGGCGGCCGCCTCCGGCCGCTGCTCCGCTTCGTCCGCCGACACGATCGCGTCTTCTCCCGAGCCCGCGCGGAGCGCTGCGAGCAGCACCTTCGCCGCCGCGCTCTGCCGTGATCCGATGCCGATCACGAGCGGCAGCCGGAGCCAGCCCGGCCGGCGCAACAGGCGAGCCAGCGCCCGGACCGTCGCATCGTCGGCCGCGTCGCCCCCATCGATCACGAGCGCCGCGGGCCGCTCGCTGCGATCCGCGAGGCGATTGCACGCATCGACGAGGCCCTCCTCCAACGTCGGCGCCTCCATCCGCCCCAGCAGACGCGCGCGCGGCGACGGGTCCAGCAACGCGCGCTGCCTCCGCCCGCCGTCCGGCGGTTCGCCGAGGAGCGATCGGATCTTCGTGCGCGCCTCCTCGAGCGGTCCCCATGTGCTGCGAGGCCCCTCGCACGTCACGCGGACCAGCAACATCCCTCCCGCGGCCCGCGTGATGGGCGTCCGCGACCGTCCGACGACCGCACAGTGACGACCCTCGCGCGCGCGGCGCCACACCCCATCGAAGATCTCGTCGTTCACGGAGGCCTCCTCGGCGGCGCGCGTAGCACGCCGCGCGCGACCCCACACGAGTGCATGCTCCGTGCTCGGGTCGGGCCCTCGGGTCAGGGTCCGCACGAGCGCGGCGTGGCGGGTCAGGTCCCTTGCGGGCGTCGTCGTCGGCCGCGCCGACCGAAACGCGGTGGCTCGTCCGACGGGCCCTGCGGGGAAGCGTCGTCCACGGGTGCGAGCGCGACGCGCGGCGGCTCCGCAGTCTGCCCGCGCGCCTCCGCGTCGAGCGACCAGAGCGCCATCGCGTCGTCGTAGAAGTCGCGACGCGCGAGCGCGCCACCGCGACCTCGCCGCAACCTGGGCAACGCGGCGACGATCTGCTTCATCCGATCGCGCATTCGCCGCGGGACGGCCAGCCTCTCGAGGGTCGCGCTCGCGTCGTCGTCGAACGCTTCGGCCACGTCGCGCGCACCCTCGAGCGCCTCTTCGA
The DNA here is from genome assembly GCA_020854145.1 of Deltaproteobacteria bacterium. GTDB lineage: Bacteria > Myxococcota_A > Polyangia > Polyangiales > JADZFZ01 > JADZFZ01. The sequence goes on from JADZFZ010001060.1 coordinate 3,949, forward strand.
TCGGCCCGAGCACCAGCGCGCACAGCATCACCGCGTCCGCGGGCGCGTCGCCGTCGGCGATCCGTCGATCGAGCGCTTGCAGCCGCTTCCACACGAGCGACGCCTCGGGCGGATCGTCGTCCAGGAACACCGAGAGCTCGGGAAGGAACACGCCGAGCATCCCGGTCTCCCAGCAGATCCAGAAGGACCGATGGCTCGCTCCGCCGCGGAGCAGTCGCAGGACCTCCTCGAGCAAGCGGGGACGCGCGGCTTTCTCGAGCTCTCCGCGGTGCGCCACCATCGCGTCGTAGAGCTCGGGCTCGATGCCGAAGTCGAGGCGCGCCGCGAACTTGATGGCGCGAAGGATGCGGACCGGATCTTCGCGAAATCGGACGTCGGGATCGCCGATGGTGCGAACGACGCGTCGCTCGAGGTCGTCCATGCCCCCGACGTAGTCGAGGACCTCGCCCCGACCGATGTCGTAGAAGAGCCCGTTGATGGTGAAGTCCCGACGGACCGCGTCTTCGTGCGGCTCCCCGAAGACGTTGTCGTTGCGGATGAGCAGGTCGACGGCTTCGCCCCGCCGCTGCAAGCGAGCTTCCTCGGGGGCGATCTCGCGCGACTCCTCGGCGAGCGCTTCGGCTCCGGGGTCACGCCGGAACGTGGCGACCTCGATCACCTTGCCGGCTGCGAACAGGATGTGGGCCAGCCGGAAGCGGCGCCCGATCACCCGACAGTTGCGGAACAATGCGCGCACCTGGTGCGGCCGCGCGCTCGTCGCGATGTCGAAGTCCTTGGGACGTCGGTCGAGCAGCAGGTCGCGCACGCCGCCGCCGACGAGGTAGGCATCGAAGCCGTGTCGCACGAGTCGCCGCACGACGCGCGCGGCGTCGGGGTCGATCCGGTCGGTGGGGATCGGGTACCGATGCACGACGGGCTCGGGAGCCCCGTGGGCGTGACCGGCGGGAGCGGACCGCTCGCGCGGCGGCTCGAGCGCCAGGAGGCGGGACGCGCGTGCGGATGGGTCGGAGGAGACCGGGATGGGCAAGGGGTTGCCCGCCTCGGGGGGGCTTGGGTAGGTGACTGCGGCGACGCCCTCGGGCGACCGGGCAGCGGCGATGGCCGGGGCGGGACGCGATGAGCTACGCCGCGGCGGGCGCGAACGTCGATCGGGCGGGGATGTCACTTCGGCCTGCGGCCGGGACTGCTCCGCGCCCGAACCGTCCCCACCTACCGGGGGGGGATGATGGTCCATGGAACGACCACGGGATA
>JADZFZ010001061.1 GCA_020854145.1 Deltaproteobacteria bacterium
CCAGCACGCGTCGGCTCGAGCTCGTCTCGGCGAAGCCGCTCCGCAACGGCGCGGTCGCGATGCACTACCGGCGCGCGCGCTGACTCGGAGCTGCGCCCCGAGCTCCGAAGGTCGATCGCGAAACCGCAGCAGTTCCCGACGGATCCAGGTTCTAACGGATAGACTGCCGGCCGCCTCAGCCCTTCGCTCCGCGCTGCACCGAACGCGTGAACCGATCGAGCTCGTCGATCTCCACGTCGAGGAAGCTGACGAGCACGCGTCGCTTGCCTCCGCGTACCACGACGCGATATCGCAATCGCGGCCGAGGGGCATCCGCGGCGAGCCCGCGACCGAGCTCCGCCTCGAGCTTCTCGATCCTCGCGCCCGCGCCACGCGGCAGGCTCTTGGGCTCGGCCTGACCGTCGGGGTCGCCGCCGAGGCGCACGATGGCGGCTTTCAGCTCCCTCGGAGTCACCTTCGCGAACGGCTTCCTGCTGCCGTCTGCCAGCACGATCGTCATCCGCAGCAGCTCCGCCGGCTTCTCGTCCTCGGGCGTCGCATCGAGGTACTGCAGCCCCAGCCACAGCAGGTGGCTTCCATGCTTCTTCACCGATGCACGGGTGAACCGCTTCGCCACGAAGCGATACCGGTGCAACGTGCTGTATCCGGTCTCGCGAAAGCGCGTGTCCAAGTACTCGCGCAGCGTCGGCTTCACGAGCACGTAGAGCCCTTCGCTCGCGATCCGCTCGACCAGCATCCCAGCGTCGTGCTCCGCCGCTCTGCCGGCTTCGAGCTTGCCATCGAGCCTCTCCTCGAGCCTCCGCAGCAGCTCCCGCGAAGCCGCTCGGTCGGACTGCGCTGTGCGCTCGACTCTTCGTCTCTTGGCCGTCGTAGCCTTGCTCATCGGATCTCCAGACCGGCCAGCGCTCCACTCCTCGCTGAAGCGCCGTGACCTCTACGCATTCGCAGACCACCTGAAAGAGATGGGAGAGCAGCGCGCCATCGCGGGTCGTCGTGCCAATCAGCTCGACGGCTTCTCTGTCGAAGCGCTCCGGCATCTGCTCCCGCGCATGCTGCCAATAACGGTGCATGGCCTGACGGCGGGAGGCCATCAGCTCACGGGTCGGCAACTTGTCGCTCTTCTTGCCATTCGCCGCCTTCGAGGCAGGAAGCAGGTTCCAGAGATCGTTGTTCCGCCACAGTGAGTAGGGCAGCACGTGATCGATCTCGAACCCGGGGGGTGAAAGGCGATGCCCCGTCCACACGCACTCCAGATCGTCGAGAGCGTCGTACAGCCGATGACCGTCGTCCTGGTCCCGCTTGGGGTCGTGGGGTTGGCGTAGCAGCTCGATCACCTTGGCGATCTGAGTGCCCCGGTTGAGCTCCGACGTCATCTCGGCCCAGCGCAAGACGAGAGCATCGAGAATCCAGTGGCCCATCAACGACAGCTCGGTCCACAGGGCTGCATCCATCACGATCTGCCCATCGATGTGCTCGAAAGCACGATCGGGCCCGCCGTGCGCGTACTCGACTGGACCCTTGATGATCGTCTTCCTCAGATCGCCCATCACACGGACGAGATCGGGATCGCGCTCCAGCTGGTTGCGGCGCCGGTGTTCGGCGAATGCGGAGACTGCAGCAAAAGCCTCTCGCTTCCCCGCGTGCCGGAAACGATCGATCAGCCGTTGGAGCGACACCTGGAAGCGTGGCGGTTTCGCGCCATGGATCTGGCGGAAGCTGGGCCCCGCTTCGATCAATGGCCAATAGTAGAGCAGCCAGCGTTCGGCGACGGCGTCGACGGGAACACCCACCTTCGAAGGAGAGGCTCCATCATGGATCGACCCTCGGATGTGGACCCTGTCGTTGCGCCACTCCGCGAGATGGGGTCTCGTGGTGGCGATCTCTGCGAGCGCCCGGATGAGCGCGAACTTGTAGGTCGCCGTCTTGCGGTCGCGCGACAGAATCGACTCGACTTGATCCAAAGGTCTCGTCACAGCGCTGCTGTGCAAGACGAACAGCATGGTGACCCAGTGGAGCCCTGGCTGGCCGAGGACATCCTCGTCGTCCCAGCGGTCGAGCCGACGAAAGCCTATGCGCTCCAGGAGCAGGGCCAGCTCGTCCGGCTTCACTCCGTTGAAGAGCCGGCCGTGAATGTCGCGTCCCCCTTCGCCGACGTCGGGCCGGTCGCGCGGGATGCTGACGAGCAACCGGCCGCCGTCGCGCAGCCGCAGTCGAATCGCGTAGGCTGCATCGAACAGATAGGCCGATGGCACGTGCTGCAGCACGGCGGAGCACAAGATCCCGTCGAACGGCACATCGCGAGCGGCATCGAACGAAGGCAGGCCGCCTGGCAGGTACCCGGCGACGATTCGCTCCGCCAGATCTGGGTGCAGCCGCCTCGCAGCCGTTCGCAGCGCCTCGCTCGGCTCCACGCCGTAAACCTGACACCCGTCGCTCGCCATCCAGGCGAGGTCGCGCCCCGTGCCCGCGCCGAGATCCAGGATGCGCGAGCCTCGGGGGAACGACACGCGCAGGTACTTGGCGAGCAGCTCACGTACGGCCGGAGACTCGTATCGCGCAACGAGCGCATCCGCGTTCTCGTCGTACGCGCGAAGCGTCCGCTCGTCGGCGCCCGGCCTGGGCATGTCCTGGTCCGACCTCGCGGCGCCCACGATCCGACTCTATCGTGGCAGGTCGGCGCGGTCAGCTCGTGGTGCGCCGGTTCCACCAGCCGCGACAGGCTTCTTCGTACGTTCCTCTCGTTACACGCGCGCGAGGCGCGTCGCGACGAGCCACTCCGAGACCGCCGGCTCGTCGGGTGGATCTTCGGGTAACACGGAGGTCTCGTACGCGGCTTCGAGGCGGGAGAAGGCGTCCTCGAGGCGCGCGAGCCAATGGCGGGCCTCGTCGTCGCCGAGCGCGACACGCTCGCCCTCGAGCTTGCGTGTGACGAGCTCGCGCGCGTCGGCGAAGCCGTGATCGTCGAGCAGCGTGGTCACGTCGGTCACCATCTCGCCGGTCGCGAGCAGATGGATGCCGGTGAGCGCGGTGCGCAGCACGTAGAGCGCGCGCTTCGCGGTCGGCGCACGCTCGAGCTCGCGCATCTGCGAGCGCGCGAAGCCGCGATAGTGGCCGATCACGCGGCGCGAGAGCACGCTGCGACGGACGAGCTCGGCGAGCGGCGCGTGGAGCTCGGAGCTCCGGAGCCACGTCGCGCCGAGCACGCGCTCGAGGTAGTTGCCGTTGCCGTGCAGCATGCCGCGCAACGCGTGGCCGAGCTCGTTGGACGTGTAGTCGA
>JADZFZ010001062.1 GCA_020854145.1 Deltaproteobacteria bacterium
ACGGGGGTGCGGCGTCCTCTTGTCCGAGGATGCCGGCGCGCGCGGCGGGGCTGTTGGGCACGACGCGTGTGACGCGGACTCCCGCGTAGGTCGCTTGGCGGAAGTCGTCGCCGTAGATGCCGAGCCAGGCGCGGTTGCCGGGTGCGCCGGAGACGACGGGCGGCGCGGGCGGCGGCAACGGGACGAGCTGCACGCCGCCGGGGACGATGGCGGGGACCGGTCGTTGCCCCGGGGCCGTGGCGACGCGGCGGCGCGACATCTCCGTACGCACGCGCGTCAGCAGCTCGCGCACGTAGGTCGCCGGCACCGCGAAGCCGATGCCCTGCGAGCCGCCCGAGCGCGACAGGATGGCGGTGTTGACGCCGATGACCTCGCCGCGCGCGCTCACGAGCGGGCCGCCGCTGTTGCCGGGGTTGATGGGCGCGTCGGTCTGGATGAGCCCGCGCACGGCGCCGCCCACGACGCCCGGCAGGTCGCGCCGCGCGCTGACGATGCCCTGCGTGAGCGTGCCTTCGAGGCCGAAGGGCGAGCCGTACGCGAGCACGGTCTGCCCGATGCGCACGCGGTCGGAGTCGCCGAGACGAAGCGGACGCGCGCGCGGCGCGGCGGCGCCGACGACCTCGAGCACGGCGAGGTCGTGGCTGGGATCGAGCGCGAGGATGCGGACGCCGAACGTGCGCCCGTCCGAGAAGCGGACGCGCAGGCCGCCCATCTGACCGGCCTCGGCGACGTGATGGTTGGTGACGATCCAGCCCTCGCGCGTGGCGACGAAGCCGCTGCCCGAGATGTCGCCCGTGACGACGGCCACCGACGACTCGCGGAGGCGCTCCGCAATCTCGATGCGCCGCCGCTCGGTCAGGTCCTGCGCGTGGGCGGCGGCGCTCGCGACGAATACCGATGCGACGACGAGAGACGAGAGCGCCAACCGACCGACCCGAGCCATGGCGCTTAGAGTGGCAGCACTCCGGCGCGATTCAAACGAGCTGTGCTGGTTGGCGGGGGGCTTGGCTCGCCCCCCGCGGCCCCCTCCGCGGTAGGGAGGGGTCGCGCTACGCGCGCGACCGCCCCCTACGACCCCCCGGAAGATGGCGTGGTCGTGAGCGCCGTCACGACGACGGTCGGGGGCGTCGGTTGACTTGAGGGGGCCGGCCCTTATTGTCCGCCCGCTTTGGCACTCCCGAGGGGGGACTGCCAATCACCTGCAATCGTTGGAGGAACACCGATGAAGATTCGTCCGCTCGGAGACCGCATCGTCGTCAAGCGTCTTGCCGCCGAAGAGAAGACCAAGGGCGGGATCATCATCCCGGACACCGCCAAGGAGAAGCCGGTCGAGGCAGAGGTCGTCGCAGTGGGCGCCGGCAAGGTGCTCAAGGACGGCAAGGTACGTCCGCCCTCCGTGAAGCCCGGTGACCGCGTGCTGTTCGGCAAGTACAGCGGCAACGAGGTCAAGCTCGACGGCGAAGAGCACGTGATCCTCCACGAGGAAGACCTCCTCGCGGTGATCGAGAAGTAACGCGCGGCTCGCTGCGCAGACCCCGAAGCACAGAAGACGAACGAGAAGAGGAAGCGAACATGGCAGCGAAGCAGATCGTATTCGAGACCAACGCGCGCACGGCCATCCAGCGGGGCGTCAACGCGCTCGCGGACGCGGTGAAGGTGACGCTCGGGCCCAAGGGGCGGAACGTCCTCATCGAGAAGTCGTTCGGGTCGCCCGTCGTGACCAAGGACGGCGTGACGGTCGCCAAGGAGATCGAGCTGCCCGGCAAGCTCGAGAACATGGGCGCCCAGATGGTGCGCGAGGTCGCGTCCAAGACGTCCGACGTCGCGGGCGACGGCACGACGACCGCGACCGTGCTGGCGCAGTCCATCTACAACGAGGGCCTCAAGCTCGTGGCCGCGGGCCACAACCCGATGGAGCTCAAGCGCGGCGTCGATGCCGCCGTCGCGGTGCTCGTCGAGAACGTCAAGGGTCTCTCGAAGCCGACGAAGGACAAGCGCGAGATCGCGCAGGTCGGCTCGATCAGCGCCAACGGCGACACGTCGATCGGCGACATGATCGCCGAGGCGATGGAGAAGGTCGGCAAGGAAGGCGTGATCACCGTCGAGGAGGCCAAGGGTCTCGCGACGGAGCTCGACGTGGTCGAGGGCATGCAGTTCGATCGCGGCTATCTGTCGCCGTACTTCGTGACCGACCCCGAGCGCATGGAGGTCGTGCTCGACGACGCGCTCGTGCTCGTGCACGAGAAGAAGATCGGCTCGATGCAGGACTTCATCCCGCTGCTCGAGCAGGTCGCGAAGTCGGGTCGTCCGCTGCTCGTGATCGCGGAGGACATCGAGGGCGAGGCGCTCGCGACGCTGGTCGTGAACAAGCTGCGCGGCACGCTCAAGATCGCGGCCGTGAAGGCGCCCGGTTTCGGTGACCGCCGCAAGGAGATGCTCAAGGACGTCGCGGTGCTCACGGGCGCCGAGCCGTTCATGGAGGATCTCGGCGTGAAGCTCGAGAGCGCGACGCTCGCGCAGCTCGGCCGCGTCAAGCGCGTGCGCATCGACAAGGACACGACGACGCTCGTGGACGGCGCCGGCGAGAAGAAGGCGATCACGGGCCGCATCGAGGCGATCCGCCGACAGATCGACGAGACGACCAGCGACTACGACAAGGAGAAGCTCCAGGAGCGTCTCGCGAAGCTGGCGGGCGGCGTGGCGGTCATCCGCGTGGGCGCGGCGACCGAGGCCGAGATGAAGGAGAAGAAGGCACGCGTCGAGGACGCGATGCACGCGACGCGCGCGGCCGTGCAGGAAGGCATCGTTCCCGGCGGCGGCGTGGCGCTGCTCCGCGCGGCCGAGAAGCTCGACCTCAAGTTCGACGACGAGCGCGACTACGGCGTGCGTCTCGTGCTGCGCGCAGTCGAGGAGCCGCTTCGCCAGATCGTGAAGAACGCGGGCGTGGAGCCCTCGGTCGTTCTCGAGAAGGTGCGTGCCGGCAAGGGCAGCTTCGGCTTCAACGCGCAGAGCGAAGAGTACGAAGACCTCATGAAGTCGGGCGTGATCGATCCGGCGAAGGTCGTGCGCAC
>JADZFZ010001063.1 GCA_020854145.1 Deltaproteobacteria bacterium
CCGAGCCCGCGGAGGCGGGCGACGGCGAAGTCGCAACACGCCCGAGCGTCTAGCGAAGGGCGTGAATCTGCCGTTGCTTCGGGTGGGACGCCCCCGTAACATCGGCGCGCCGTCGGGGGATCCGTGCGCTCTCGAGGCCAAGACGCGCGCGTCGGAGAGCCGCCTCATGCGACAGCCCACCCCATCGCCTTCCCCTCGCACCCGCCCTCGCTCCCGGGCGGAGAGGGGGACTGGGCCGAAGTTCCCTTTCCTGTTCTTCGGTCGGCGGCCCGGCGATTGGGCCGAAGGCGCGAACACGGGCCACGGCTACGAGGTCCGGTTCCAGACGCCGCCGGACAAGCAGACTCGATTGGCGATCGCAGCCGCGTTCGAGGGCGCGCTCCGCGACGGGCCCGTTCGGACCAGCGATGCCGACCAACCGTGGTTGTGGGCGGGGCATTGGGCGCTCTTCAACGTGGGCGAGACCCGTTCTCCCAAAGGCGCCGACGCATTCTTCGACGCGATGGAGAAGGCCTTTCGCGCCATCCACGAGGTGGCGCCCCTCGCGGAGGTCGTCTTCATGGGCGTGCGCGAGCGTGGCACGGGCGACTGGGATCGTTGGTCGCTCGGGCAGCAGGAAGGCCCCAGCCGCGATCCCCACTTCCCCGACTACCTTCGGCACCCGGACGCCGACTACCCCGACATCCAGGGTGCAGCACCCGAGGAACGCGGCCTCGACGGGAGCGTCGACCGCGCGTTCGAGAAGGCCCGTGAAAAGGCGCGTGACACCGCGCCTGACGCGACCCCAGCCGCGGGTCGCACCTCCGGAGGATCCGTGAAGCCCAAGCTCGTAGCGATCAAAGCACCCGCCTTCCCCCAGAGCCCCGAGATCCCGGCGAAGATCTCGAGCCAGTTCGCCCCGGAGACGCCCATCGTGCTCGACCGCGTCGGCAGCACCGGTCTCCTGGCCCTGGGAGTCAAGCCCAAGTCGATGGGTCAAGAGACGATCTCGCTCTTCTTCGACAAGCCCGGCGCGGCTCCGAAGGCGATCAAGCTGCCGAAGGGCTTCTACGTGGCGCAGGCAGTGTCCCCCGACGGCTCGCGCGCCGTCGTGACCCACCGTCAGAGCGGCGACGTGCAGGAGATCGCTCTGCCGGACTGCACCGCGAAGAAGGTCTTCAACGACCCCGGCACGGCGCAGGCAGCCGCCTATCTCGACGCCGATCGGCTGGCGTTCTTGACCGACGGCGCGCTCTACGTGCTCGCACGTGAGGGCAAAGCCATGAGCGCTGTTGCCAAGATGCCCCTTCCCGACATGATGGGATTGGCGATCGTCGGCACGAGCCAGATCGTCGTCGCCGGCCTCGACGAGAAGGTCCACGTGATCTCCTTCGACGGCAAAGCGCTGAAGGAGACCGCCAAGCTGGCGTCCCGTGCCGTGGTGATCGTGTCCGACGGAGGCAAGGTCTATCTCACCAACCATCGGCTCCCGAGCAGGCGCACTGCCTTCTTCGTGCTGGAGGGCCTGGCTGGATGAGCGACGACGAGCTCGTCGAGCTCCCCGAGGCAGCGCCTCCGCCGCTCGTGCTCGCCCACGACTACCACTCGGCGAGCGGGTGGCCCGACTTCTTCAGCATGGTGGGGCACCGCTACGACGCGACGGTCGGCTTCGCCCCTCCCGAGAACATGGAATCGTGGGTGGTGCTCTATCGGCACGGCGAGGTCACGGTCACGTGGCCGAAGACCGATTGGTACACGCGGACCTGGATGTCCCCGACCGGAGTGGTCTACGTCACCGACGCGGCGGGGGCGGTCCACGTCAACCGCAACGTCCGAGAGCACCCGCACGCGTGGGAGACGTTTCCTCTCAGGCCGGTCATGACGGGAGTCTGGGGCATCTCGGACGACGTGGTCTTCGCTTGGGGCAAGCTCGGGACCGACGCTCCGATCTTCCGATGGGACGGCAAGACGTGGACGGAGATTCCCAACACGGGAGCTCTGGTGTTCACGATGCACGGCACCGCGCCGGACGCCATCTACGCGTCGTGCGACGAAGGTGTCCTGTCGCGCTGGGACGGCCACGCCTGGCACCGGGTGCCCATCCCCACCGAGCAGCGCATCCCGGGTGTGTTCGTCGTGAGCCCGGACGAGGTGTACGCCAGCGGGAACGTCGGGATGTTGCTCGAAGGCTCCTCCCACGGGTGGGGCAAGGTCGCGGAGTGGAAGAGCACGTTGACGGCAGTCGCCATGTTCGCGGGCACGTTGTGGATCGCGGGCGGCGAGTCTGGCCTGTTGCGGCGCGCGACGCGCAGCGGCAACGTCCTCGAGGTCGTCGACCCCGAGGTCACGGCGCGCACGTTCGACGTTCGCGGTGACTGGATGCTGATCTCCTGCGACTACGAGGTCTGCGCGACCAACGGCACCGAGGTCCGCAAGGGCCTCTGTCGCGGCTCCCTCGAAGCGCTGCTGGCGGCAACTCCCCCCATGTGGCTGCCCGCGCAGCGGGCGTATCTCGGGGAGTAGCCTCGTGTTGCGTTACCCGATATGCGCCATGGTGCTGCAGGACGACCCCGAGGTGACCGTGTGTCAGGCGGCGCTCGGGCTCACGGTCTACCTTCGTGACGGCAACGTCTGGTCGCGCGGGGGCGCTGCGCAGCTGCTGGACGCCTTCCTCGCGCGTGCACCCATCGCGCGGCTCGAACGGTACACGACCTCGCTCCTCAACGACTGGCGCGTCGTCTCGGCGGCCGGCATCAAGTCCCTCCGAGACGCCTTGGCGTCGTGGTCGTGGGTCCACGATCGGCCTCGCCACTTCTTCTCGTTCCAGATCGTCGATGACTACGGGGCTCCCGCCGTGGGGTTCAGCTATCAGGAGATCGACGAGCACCGGGCCGCTCGAGCGGCGCTCGTCGAGCTGACGCTCCCACAAGACTACGACCCGATGGAGCTGTTCCAGCTCGCGCTCGAGATCGCGAATCTCGGCCCGTTCTACTGCGGAGTCGGCGGCCTCGTGGCGCGCTGGAACGAGCACTGGAAGAGCGCCGCGTTCCTCCAGATCTACAAGTGGGCCAGGCGCTATCGCGGGCTCGACGTCCAGGATCCGCAGGAGATGGCTTGGCATGCTCCGCGCGGGCTGCCCGGCACGAGCTGGTTGACCCTCGTCGGCAACGAGCTGACTCCGGAGGTCCCTCTCGACCTCGAACGGCTCGCGCAGCACACGTGGCGCGGCGACGTCGGGGTGATTCAGGCTGCTCACGGCAAGGTCGTGAGGGCGGGACCGACGCCGGTCGGCGGTGACGTCAACGCGCTCGAGTACCCATCGGACTATGCCGAGGTGGCGCGCTACCTCTCTCCGTGGCTCGTCGCCGACCCGCCGCAGTACTGGGGTGACTTCTGGAACAACGAGGACACGCTCGCCTACATTCGTCGGCTCGTGGAGCCCGAGGGCTGGGCATGAGCGAGGGGCTGCCCAGGAGACCTGGATTGTCCGCTGCCCGTGCGTTGCTGGACGAGGCGATGATCCAGCTGCGCGCGGTGGAGGATCCGGGGGTGCCGACCCGCGAGGTGGAGTCGGCGCTCGCGGATGCCCTGCGGCACGTCTATCAGGCGATGGCGTCGACCGACGACTATGGCGCCTGGCAGCACGAGCGCTCGACGGCGCTCGACGGTGCCAGACAGGCTCTGGCCCTCCTGCAGGAGCACCTCGGCGACGACCCCGGGACCTTGCAGGACGTCACTTTGGTGGCCCAGGCGCTCGCGGTGCTGAACGAAGCAGCTCCCTCGCTGCTGGAACCGAAGCTGGCGCTGCCCAGGACGGATTCCGCCGAGCCACCCCCGGTCTTGCGCGCGAGCGTGGGTGTCCCGACGCTCCTCGACGTCCGCCGCGCCATCCTGTATCCGGCAGTGCTGCTGCGCGATCTCCCCGAGCCGCTGGTCGTGCCCGAGCCCGACCCGCCCCCGCCCCCGCCGATCGAGACCGAGGAGGAGCTCGACGCGCTCGCAGCCAGGAACGCCGCCAAGCTCGCAGCCTTCCTCGAAGCGCTCGACGCGCCCCCGACGGCGGCGCTCGGACCGCCGCCGCCCGCGCCGCTCGCGCCGCTGCCGGACGACGTGACCGAGCGCGAGATCTTCGGCGAGCGGCTCGAGAAGGACGAGGTCGTCTGGCAGTGGTCGCGGACCGCGTTCGAGGACCTCGCGATGCTCGGGCTGCAACGAGTGCCGCTCGAAGGGGGAGGCGACACCTGGGAGAGTCGGGCAGTCGCCGAGACGCGGCTGCTCCGACGCGTGGATGCGATCGTCGCGGCGGGAGACGCCTTCTTTCCTCGGCTGGTGAAGCTCATCGAGGACCGTCCGGTGGTCGATCCCGATCTCGTGTGGGCAGGCATCTTCTTCTTCGGGTCGCTCGCCGGAGACGACGCGGCAGACGAGGTGTTCCGTCTGGCCAGGTGTGCTCCCCTCGACGACGACGACGTCCGCGAGCGCGTGACCGACGCCCTCTCTCTCGCTCCCCATCCGGGTATCGACTCACGACTGGCCGAGTGGCTCGGAGCGGCCGCGGAGCCGCAGAGGACGATTGCCGTCGCCGCGCTCGCGCGACGAGGGACGCTCGTGCTCGAGCAGGCGATCGCCGCCACGGCGGATCCGGAACGCCGGGTGGTCGCTGCCGCGGCACGTGCGCTCGGCTACGTGCCTGGCACGGTGCCCCCACACGTTCTCACGGACCTCTTCGCGCGCCCGGAATCCGACATCGTCCAGGCCGCGCTCGAGAGCTCGATGTTGCTGCACCGCGGAGAGGGGCTGCGCGCGATGGAGCGCCTGGTCTACGAGGGCCGCGGCGGCTTCGCGCGGTCGGCGGTGTTCTTGTCTCTCTGGGCGGGTGCGGAGCACGGCACCGCGCTCACCGACGCTGCAGCCGCCGACCCGTCTCCCGTCTTCCTGCGCGCCTTGGGCTGGTACGGCAACGTAGCCTCGATCCCTCTGCTCGTGTCGAAGCTCCCGTCGGACGACCCCGCGCTGGCCGGCGCCGCGGTCGAGGCCCTCTTCCGGATCACGGGCGCCTGGCTCACCGACGATGTCCCCGATCCCGCCTACCCGGAGAATGGTCTTCCGTTCAAGCGGGCATTCGTCGCGCCGCCCGTGCCCGTCGAGATGACGCTCGACCCCGCCGTCTGGGAGGCCTGGTGGTCGAAGCACGGGTCGCGTGCCCGGCGTGAGAATCGCTATCGATGGGGACAGGAGTGGAGCTTCCAGTCCAACCTGTGGGAGCTCGAACAGCCGGAGGCCTCGCGCCGCAATCGCTGGTTGTCCCACTTGGAGCTGACCGCGCGCTCCGGCCGCTCGGTGCGTTTCCGGACCGAGGACTTCGTGCCCGTCCAGCGGCAGCGCCTCGCCGAGTGGCGCGAGGCGATCGACGATGGGCGCATGAACGGCTCGCTCGCGCGTTGGCCGAGCCGGTTGGGTTGACGTGGAACCGCCGCGGCTACACCTCGCCACCCGCGCCACCGTGGAGCTGCTCCCGCAGCTCGACAACGATGGTGTGATGGCGACCGTCGTCGTCATCAAGCAAGCCTACTTCATCGGGTACCAGCAGAATCAGGTCTTCCCGTTGCCCGGTGCCGAGGTCCGGCTCACGGACAAGCCATGGTCCGAGGACGAGCCGGAGAGCAGCATCAAGCTGCCGTCCGACTTCTTGGTGCGAAAGCCCAGCACCGACGTCGTCGTCGCGGCATCGGCCATGGCGCGTGATCAGGCTCCCTCGAAGCAGCTCGACGTGCTCGTGAGGGTGGGGCCCGTCGAGAGGATCTTGCGGGTGTTCGGCCTACGGCTCTGGTACCGAGCCGCCGTGGGTATGGGGCTCACCTCGCCGGAGCCCTTCGAGAAGGTCGATCTGAAGTGGGAGCTGGCCTGGGGCGGGAGCGACCACGGCGACGACAAGTGGTTTGCTCACGATCGGAACCCCGTCGGTCGGGGATACGTGCGCGACTCGAGCTCGCTGTTGCACAAGCCCGGTCCCCAGATCGAGGATCCGCGCGAGCCGATTCGCTCGCACCGTACCAACCCGACTCCTGCCGGCGTAGGCGCGATCGGCCGGCGATGGGCTCCCAGGATCAGCTACGGCGGGACCTACGACGAGGCGTGGCAGAGAACCCGTATGCCGTTGCCGCCCGTGGACTTCGACGAGCGGTTCAACCAGTGCGCGACGCCCGAGCTGATCACTCCCGAGTACCTCCGAGGGGGTGAGCAGGTCGACCTCCACAACGTCGCGGCGGAGGGCCCCATCCGTTTCAACCTGCCCAGACAGGACTTCTTCGTCGGGGCCGAGACCCAATGGGGGATGGTCCCGTACCCCGTCGTGCTGGATACCGTCGTGTTCAACCTCGTCGATGGCGAGCGTCTCGTCGAGATGGTCTGGCGCGCCGTCGTGCGGATGCCCCACCCACCGCGCGACCTACGCGCGATCGAAGTGCGCGACAAGGCGGCTCCTTGATGGCTACCGATGCCGTGCACTGGGGTGGTCCGGGGCAGCCCGCTCCCGTCATCTCCGCGACCGAGTCGTGGAACGGTCTCGGCTTCTCGGCCTACCAAGCCTGGGCGAATCGCAGGGCGCAGCTCACGTGCTTCGCGGAGACGCCATTCATCTGCGCCAACGGCAAGCGTGCTGCGATGGCCCACATTCGTACCTTGCCACCCCGCAGCTTCGGAGCCGATCGGATGATCGCGGTCGCCTCGGAGCTTCTCGATCGCCTCTCGCCTCTTCTGTCCAGCCTCCCTGCGCGCGCGCCGGTGGGTCTCGCTCTGTGCCTGCCGAGCAGGCTGGCAGCGAGCTCCGACAGTGACGTCTTCACCCGTCATCGCGGGCGCATCGAGTCGGCTCTCGTGTCGAGGCTGCAAGGGCGTGGCGGCGAGACCAAGCTCTTCTCGATCCCGCGCGGCCACGCCTCGGGCGCCTATGCCATCATGGAGGCTGGCGCCGCCTTGGCCTCTCACCGGATCGAGGCAGCCGTCGTAGGGGGAGTCGACACTTGCTACGACCCCGACATGGTGGATTGCCTGTCGGTGGAGGGGCGGATGTTCGACGGCGAGAATCTCGACAGCTTCGTGCCGGGCGAGGGCGCGTCGTTCTTCCTCATGTCACGGCGCGAGACAGCCGTGCACTGTGGCTGGCCGTCGTTGGCGAGGATCGAGTCGGTCAGCACGAGCACGGAGCACGACACCCTCCGTTACGATCTGCCGTCCGCCGGGGTCGGGCTGGCCCGCGCCATCCGCGGCATCTCGGACCGTCTCGCGCAGGAGCATCGCAAGGTCGATTGGTGGATCACCGACATGACGAACGAGGAGTACCGGACTCACGAGTTTCTCCTGGCGTTGCCGCGTGCCTCCTACGACGTCACCAGCGAGCAGACGTTCGTGGACTACCCTCACCGCCATCTCGGCGATCTGGGCGCCGCCACGATCCCGACCGCAATCGCCGAAGCGGTGGAGGGTTTCCTGCGTGGTGATCCCGCCGCCCGCAATTGCCTGATTCACGCGACGAGCACCAACGAGGAGCGGGGGGCGGTGCTGCTGAGCGCCGAGTAGCTTCGAGGTCCGGCTCGAGCCCGCTGCCGGGCGCGCTCCACATCTACGTCGTTCGACTCGGGCTCGGTAGGCGATCCGGGTAGGCGGAGGTCCCGGCGGCTCGGAAGACCTGGTCCACGATGGCGAGTGGGTGCGCAGCGTCGGCCGCCGCGTTCTCCCGCGCCAGGAGCGGGACCAACGCGCGCGAGACGAGCACGCGAACGGCACGGTCCCGCAGCGCCGTGACGACGGTCTCGCTCAGGAGATGATGACCGAAGAGCGCCGCGTTCACGTAGAAGCGCTCGTCCTGGGGGTCGTCTCGAGGCGCGAGCGCCGCGGACAACGCCTCGAGCTCCATCAGCCGCCGGGCGGCTCCGCTGATCAAGCGGAGCCCGGTGCGGCACCGGTCGCGCGGGCCCCGCCAAGCGTGTTGGCCTTCGAGCGCCTCCTGGATCTGGGCTGCCACGGCGCCGAGCCATGGTCGGACCTCGGCCGGAGTCGGCAGCACGGGCTCTCGATCGAGCAGCCAGCGCGTCACACCGGTGGGGGTCGGGCCCTCCTGCTCGAGCGCGGCCGCGAGCGTCCAGAGCGTCGAAAGCGCATCCGCGCGCCTCTTGTGGGCCAAGAGTGCCGCGTTGGACCATTCGACCACCTCCGCGCGTGGGCACGACGCCGAGGGGGTCACCTCGACTCTCTCGGGGACCACGTCGAAGTCGGTGGGGAGATCTCCTGCGGTCCGCGCGCCGGGCGGGACGAGCGGAGCGCCGCCTTCGCGCCCGATGCTCGAGAACGTGCACGGGCACTCGGTTCGAATCGAGACGCGCACGTGCACACCGTCGTCGTGATGGGTGAGCGGGAAGTGGCGGCATCCGTAGGGCTTCGCCTCGGGCCCGGCCGACGCGTGGAGGGAGCAGAGGCCCGAGGGCTCGAGATAGGCACAGTTGCCGTCTACCAGGGTGACCGCGAACGTCTTGAGGGCACGAGAGCCGCTGTAAGGCGTGAACACCTGCCAAGGCTTGTTGCCACCGTCCAGCACGTCGGGTCGCAACGAGCGGGCGCGAGCCGTCTCGAGCTCCGAGAACGAGATGCTCGGATACACGCCACAACATCGACCCGAGAGGTCACAGGTCAGCGAGTACCCAGGCAGCGCCAGGAGGGGACGGTCGGATGGCGTGTCGGGCGGCGGCGAAGGCTTCTTCAGCGACAGGGACTCCAGCCCTTCGTCGACGAGGCCCTCCTCGTTCATGTCCTCGATCAGGTCGCGGAACGCCGAAGCGCGCGAGTAGATCCGATTGCCGGCGGCCGCGAGGAAGATCCCATCGACGGTCCGCGTGCCGTCGGCGCAAGCCAGCATGTCCCACTGCTCGGGTGTGATGACTCGAGCCCTGTTTCCCTGACCATCGGTGACGACCACGATCTCCTTGCCATCGACGATCTGGCGTCGTGCTTGAACGTGGTTCGCGATGCGGGGATGGTGCGGGAGAGGTCGCGGCATCGGTCATCCGCTCGGCCACGCGCCGAGGAGCTCCCTCGCGCGCTTGCGGACCTTCGCGCTGGGGTCTCTGCGCGAGGCGGCGGCTACGAGCTTCTTCGCGCGGGAGTCGCCGCTCCAGAACGCGATGGTGAGGGCTTCGTCACGGACCTTGGCAAGCCGGTGCTTCAGCGCGGCGCCGAGGATCTCCGCGATGCGTGGGGATCCGTTGGGTAAGGACAGCACCGAGTACGCCACGCCCCGCAGGTAACGATCGGCGTCCTCGGGATGGTCGAGCAGGTGCTGGAGGTGGACCGGCTTGTACGTAGGAAGCGTCTCGTGGATGACCGCGGCGACCGCGTCCGGATCCGAGCCGCTCAGGACGAAGAACTGAGCGCCCATGCGCGGGTCCGAGAAGTAACAGACGAGGTTGAGACGGTCCGGCGTCATGAACACGATTCGCGAAGGCGCATCGTCGGACGCCGGCAGGATGTCCGACAGCAGCCAGCCGTTGCTCCAGCACGCGTCGTCCACCTGATCTCGCGTGACGTCCTCGCGCAGAACGACGGTGACTTGGTGATCGTCCGACGGCTCCAGCACGGGGGCTCCTAGCCTCGGCGCGAGATTGCGCGATCCGGTCCCGCGCGTCGAGGGCGTTCTCGTCGTCGCGGAGCCCAGTACCCGAGCCCGCCTGCGCGGAAGGGGCTCGTCACCCGCGGAAGGCGACGAGAGCTCGTGCTCCGGCGGCGTCCTTTCAGTCGAGCGGCAGTGCCCAGAGCGTCTCGCCGAGCTTCGCCTCGAGGGCCTCGGAGTCGCTCGCGAGCAGCCAGATGCCCTCGTCGCTCACGACCGACATCACCGACATCGCGCGTAGGTAGGGAGGGCCGTCGTGCTCGTTGACGACGAGGTGCCGGCGCGGGCGATCGGGTACGGGGCTCTCGTCGAGGCTGCCCAGGATCGCGCGCAGGCGGAGCGCGCGGCTCTGTTGCACGAGGGTGATCCGGTCGGTCGGCGCGACGAAGTGCGGGCCACCGTCGAACGGATCGATTCGGTACGCGTAGTCGAAGCCGATGCGCCGGAGCAGCTTCTCGACGCCGCGCGTCTGCGGGCCGACCTTGCCGATCACCGATTGTGCCTCGGCGGGAAGGAGCGACGCGTAGATGGCCGCTTCGGGCCAGAGGCTCCGGACGAACTCCTTGTTTCGTTTCGAGAGGCGGTCGGCCTCGGAGTACGTGAGCCCCGTGAACTTGCGACCCAGCGCCTCCCAGAGATGGCTCGTGCCGTCGGGCTCGAGCGGAGGCAACAGCTCCGCCAGGATCTCGCTCCGCATCAGATCCCGGTAGATCGCGATGAAGAGGAATCGGACGTACGAGATCATCGTGCCGAGCCGCTCGGGCGCCTGGCGATAATCGGGGTGCATCACCAATCCGCCGATCTCGGTCGGGCCGTCGTACGAGTAGCCGACCCTGAGCACCGGATGGGCGAAATGGCGGTCGAGCGTGCTCGAGTACTTCTCGTCGGTGAGCACGTCGAGATAGATGTACGGTGCGTCGCGACGCCCGAGCTGACCGACCACGAGGCTGCTGCCGATCACGCGCTCGCGGACGCGGTCGCGGAGCACGAACACCCATTGGCGGCGCCGAGGGTCGGTGATTCGCTCCTCGAACGATTGCACCGAGTGCTCGATGATCTCGCGAACGCCGTCGCGGTCGTGTGGAAGATTGACGGTGTCGAGATGACGCGAGAGCTCGAGCAGACCGTCCTCGTCGCTCGGCAGGACTGCACGAATCTCGTAACGAGCCGGCTCCATGTCGACCTCAGCGGCGAGTCCCCCTCTCCCCGAATGGGGAGAGGGTCGGGGTGAGAGGCAAGCGTCCTGCGGTGCCCACGAATCCTCTCAGAGGCCCTTTCTGCTGTCGGCGAGGATCGTGACGGGACCGTCGCCGACCGACACGACGTCCATCATCGCGCGAAACCGGCCCGTGCCGACGTGGAGACCGCGCGCCCGCAGAGATTCGCAGACCGATTCGTACAGGCGCTCCGCGATCTCGGGCGGGGCGGCGCCGTCGAAGCTCGGCCGCCGCCCCTTGCGCACGTCGCCGAACAACGTGAACTGCGAGACGACGAGCACGCCGCCGCCCGTGTCCTCGACCGAACGCGACATCTTGCCGGCGTCGTCCGGGAAGATGCGGAGCGTGGCGATCTTGTCGGCCATCCAAGCCACGTCCGTCGCGTCGTCGCCGGCGCCGACACCGAGGTACACGAGCAGCCCATGCTCGATCGCGCCCGTGACCTGGCCGTCGACCTCGACGCGTCCGGACGAGACGCGCTGGATGACCGCCCTCATCTGCGCCTGCTGGTGCTCTTCAGCTTCGCCACGAGCGCGAAGTACGTCTTGCGGTCGTACGGCTCGTTGAGGATGTGGAAGTCCTTGCCGACCAGCCCGACGCACCCGTAGCAATACGTGCAGTCGGTGCACGACTGACAACGCACGAGGTAGCTGCTCGACACACAGAGCCGGCAGTCGTCGCAGTGCGAGCAGCCGTGGCATCCCTCGCACCCTTCGCAGTGCGTGCACGAGCTCGAGCTCTTGCAGCGCACGCAGTAGTTGCAGCGTACGCAGGCCGTGCACTCGCGGCAGAACATGCACGCGACGCACGCGGTGCACCGTTCGGAGCCGTAACCGCGCACCGAGTCGCTGGCCTGCTCGTGCTTGCGGAGCAGCTCGGCGAGCCGCGCGTCGAAGTCCGGGATCGATTCCATCGGCGGCGCTCCCATATCACGAGGTGCTGCCCGTGCTCCATCGCGGCGGCACGGGCAGCTTCGCGTCCGCGGGGCGCACATACAGTGGAACGAGGGTCGCGGGATCGTGGCGCTCGCCTCCTGCGTGCCGGGCGATCGCGAGCCGGGCGACCTCGCCGGCGCGCGGAGGCGAGGTCGGCGCGACGGTCGTGTCGTGGCCCGCGAGCGCGCCGAGCAGCGGGCCGAGGATGGCGGCGTCGTCCGTCTCGGAGGCGACCACGACTCTCGACCGCGGGTCGATCGCGCGCGCCATCGTCGCGCCGACCACCTCCGGCCGACCGCCCGAGGGATCCACGCGCTGGCTCGAGCCCGACGACACGAGCGCCGCGAAGACCTCGCCGCGACGTGCGTCGACGAGCGCGATCACCTGGGCATCGGGCGCATCGCGCAACGCGGGCGCGGCGAGGGCATCGAGCGAGCCGATGCCGAGCAGAGGCAACGAGGTCGCGAGCGCGAGGCCCTTCGCGACGCCGAGCGCCGCACGTACGCCCGTGAACGAGCCGGGCCCGATCCCCGCCGCGAGCAGCCCGACGTCACGCATCTCGACTCCGGCACGCGCCAGGCAGTCGCGTACGGCGGGGACGACGACGTCGCCGTGTCGTCCCGCCACCGTGACCTCGATCTCGACGACGTCACCCTGGGGCGAGCGCAGCGCGACCGTGCCCACGGCGGTCGAAGTCTCGATGGCGAGCACCCACACGGTCGCGCGAGCTTGGCCGCGACTGGACGGCCGTCAACCGAGGCGGGCGTCGGGCGAGCCGGCTTGACCCGCTCCGTCCAGGGCACTAGCGTCGGCCTTCTCGACTGGCGCAGCTCTCGCGTCGGCGTGTCAGGTCACTGCCCCGTGCCCTCCGAAGGGGAACGAACTCGTCGGGCGCTCGCCCCTCACCCCGACCCTCTCCCAATCGGGAGAGGGAGCCGACTGGTCCCGAATCTCGCCCGATGATCAACCTCCGAGGCAAGGCCGCCCTGATCACCGGCGCATCAAGGGGCATCGGACGAGCCACCGCGATCGCGTTCGCGGAGGCGGGCGCCGACGTCGCGATCCACTTCAACGGCGACGCCGAGGGCGCCAACCAGGCCTCTCAGGAAGCCGCGTTGCTCGGGGCCAACGCGATCACGGTTCAGGGTGATCTCGGCGTCTGGGAGGTGGCCGAGCGCGTGGTCGACGACGCGTGGGCGCAGCTCGGGCACATCGACGTCATCGTCGCCAACCACGGGATCTGGAACACGCAGCCCGTCGCGGTCGAGGACATCGGGCAAGACGCCTTCGAGGGCATGCTCGCGGTCAACCTGGCGGGCGTCGCATCGGTGGTCGCGGCGGGCGTTCGCCGGATGAAGGCGACCTCCACGCGTGGCCGCGTGATCCTCGTCGCCTCGACCGCCGCGCAACGCGGCGAGGCGTTCCACGCGCACTACGCGGCCTCGAAGGGCGCGCTCGTCAGCTTCGCCAAGTCACTCGCCGTCGAGCTCGCCGACCACGGCATCCTGGTCAACTGCGTCGCGCCCGGCTGGGTCCGCACGCCGATGACCGAAGGCGTTCTCGCCGATGCGAAGCAGCGCGACGGCATCGCGGGCTCCATCCCGCTCGGACGCGTCGCCGAGCCCGAGGAGATCGCGGGGCCCATCGTCTTTCTCGCCAGCGATCTCGCGACGTTCATCACCGGCGAGGTCTTGAACGTCAACGGTGGCGCGGTGCTGTGCGGGTGATGAGCAACGACGCCAAGCAGCGGGACGGGGCGCAGGACGGGTCGACCGAGCGTGACGCGGGCAATGCGGACCGCGCCGAGCCCAAGGACGCCGCGCCGCAGGCGGGCGCGCCGAAGGGCGACCGCAAGGACGGCGACAAGGGCGAAGAAGGCGGCTCCTTCTGGTCCAAGACGCAGTCGAACCTTCGCACCATCGTCGGCGCGGTGATGGTTGCGCTCTTCATCCGCATGGTCCTCGTGGAGCCCTTCCAGATCGAAGGGCCGTCGATGGAGCCGACCCTGCTCGACGGCGACCGCGTGATCGTGTCGAAGTATCAGTACGGCCTCCGTCTTCCCTTCACGCACGAAGCCGTCGTGACCTGGGGGACGCCGGCGCGAGGCCGCGTGGTGATCGCGACGAGCCCGGCCGATCAGCTCGACGTGGTCAAACGCGTCATCGGCATCCCTGGCGACCGCGTGGTGGTCGAGGACGATCAGGTCAGCCTCAACGGCCGGCGCCTGCCGCGCAGCTTCACGCGATCGTGTGGCGGCCTGTGCGAGGTCTGGGAAGAGCGCCTCGGCGACCACGTCTATCACACGTCGCGAAACCGTTACCCGGAGCCGCAGGACTACCCGTACGGCGACGTCACGGTCCCGCCGGGTCACGTGTACCTGCTCGGCGACCATCGCGATCGATCGAACGACAGCCGCTTCTTCGGGCCCGTCGCGATCTCGCGCATCAAGGGCACGGCCGTCTGGATCTACCTCTCGCACACCTCGACCGCAGGCACGCGCTGGGACAGGATGGGCAGCGCGGTCGAGTAGGCGGGCCCGCGCGCGCGGAGCTCGCGGCAAGTCCCCCTCTCCCCCGAGGGGAGAGGGGTGAGGGGACGTCCAGCGGTTGGCAGCGGCAGCAAGAACGGTTCGCGAGCGTCTCGCGGCGGAGATCGGGACGATCCGGAAGGACGCGCCCGGCCGCGTCGCGCTCGTGTACCCGAGCCCTTACGACGTCGCGATGTCGTCGCTCGGCTACCAGACGCTCTATCGCGCGATCAACGCGCGCACGGGCTTCGTGGCCGAGCGCGCCTTCCTCCCGGACGACGGCGACGACGCGCGCAGCGGCCTGCGCACGTACGAGTCGGGCCAGGCGGTCGGGGACTTTCCGATCGTCGCGGTGAGCGTGGCCTTCGAGCTCGAGCTCGCCGGGCTCGTCTCGGTGCTCGATCGCGCCGGGATCCCCGCGCTCGCGCAAGACCGCAAGCCGGGAGACCCCTTCGTCCTGCTGGGCGGCCCGCTGACGTTCTCCAACCCGCTGCCGCTCGCGCCGTTCGCGGACGCGGTGCTGCTGGGCGAGGCAGACGAGACCCTCCACATCGCGCTCGACGTGCTGACGAGCGCGCGCTCGCGCGAGCACGCGCGCCGCGCGCTCGCGGATGCCATCGACTCGTGTTGGGTACCCACCCTGCACGCGGACGTGCTCCCACCGCTCGGCCGGTGCGACGACGCGCTCCTTCCCGCGTTCTCCCAGGTGATCACGCCGCACACCGAGCTGTCCTCGATGTTCCTCGTCGAGCCCGCACGCGGCTGCTCTCGGGGTTGCACGTATTGCGTCATGCGTCGCTCGACCAATGGAGGCATGCGCATCGTTCCGATGGAGCGCGTGCTCGCGCTCGTGCCCGCGCACGCGAAGAAGGTCGGCCTCGTCGGCGCAGCGGTCAGCGACCATCCGAAGATCGCCCAGCTCGTCGAGACGCTCGCCGATCGCGGCCTGTCGGTCAGCCTGTCGAGCCTGCGTCCCGATCGGCTCGACGATCGGCTCGCCGCCGCGCTGCGTCGGGGCGGCTATCGCACGCTCACGACCGCGGCCGACGGCGCCTCGCAGCGCGTGCGCGACGCCATCCTGCGCAAGACGCGCGAAGCGCACCTCGAGCGCGCCGCGACGCTCGCGCGCACGCACGGGTTCGATCGCCTCAAGCTCTACACGATGCTCGGCGTCCCCGGAGAGCACGACGACGACGTCGACGAGCTCGTCGCGCTCGGCCGCCGCCTCTCGGCGATCGTCCCGGTCGCGCTGACGGTCTCGCCCTTCGTCGCGAAGCGCAACACGCCGCTCGACGGCTCGCCCTTCGCGGGGATCGACGTGGTCGAGCGACGGCTCGCGAAGCTCCGTCGCGGCCTCGCGGGTCGCGTCGATCTGCGCTCGGCGAGCGCGCGCTGGGCCTGGGTCGAGCACGCGCTCGCGCAGGGGGGCCGCGAGCTCGGGCTCGCTGCGCTCGAAGCCGCGCGGAGCGGCGGCTCGTTCGCGGCATGGCGCCGCGCGATCGAGTCGCGCGTGCACGTGCCCCGCAGGCTCGCCGTCGTCGCATGACCGTGGGCGCGGGACGAACGTCGGCCGATCCCCGCCGAACGAAGCTGCGCACGGCGCTCGGCATGCGGCTCGAGGCGCTCGCGGACTACCGACTCGCGCGCGTGCGCGGCGTTCGCGCGGGCGAAGCGGACGCGCTCGAAGCGGAGCACGGCGGCCTCGCGTCGGTCGAGGCTCGCGAGCGACTTTGCGAAATACGCGATTCGGGAGGGGAGCTCGACA
>JADZFZ010001064.1 GCA_020854145.1 Deltaproteobacteria bacterium
GGCAGTACGCGCGGGTCGTGTCGATGAGCGTTTCGCCGCGTCGCTGAGCGCGCCTCTCGAGGACGTGCGCCACGGCGACGTGGTCCGCGTTGAGCCGCTGCCCAGCTTCGGAGACCAGCGCCCGAGCGAGAATGGTCGCGTCGCTCTCGGGACGCGCGGATGTCGCGACGGGTGACGAGGCGAGGAGCATCGTTGTCGTGAACCCGAGTGCGTAGCTACGCTTCATCGTGCCTCCTTCGCGGCCTTCGCCGCCCTCTTGCGCTTGCGGTCATCTCGGTCCGCGCATGTCTGCGCGTGTCGACATTCTCTGCACTCGCGGCCCACCCCCAGCGGGAGACTCTTGGCCTTGTTGAAGGCGACAAGAGGAAGCGCCCGTCCGCAGTACGAACAGATGCGCTGATGCTCCGTCGCCACCTGACCGACGCCAACCCAGATCGTGGGCGAACCGCTCTTCACGACCTCCCAGTCGACTGCGCGCAATGCAAACCAGCGGTCGTCAACGCCGACAGCGTCTTTCACGCCGTCGCAGACCACGTCGACCACATTGATTGCGTCACCTCGCTGGTCCGGCTTCTGAACGAAGATGTCCACAAACACCTTGGCCTCCACCGGCCTCCGTTCACCAAGAGCACTCCGGAGGGTTTTGGCGAGATGAGCGCGAGCGGCGCGTGCGCGTTGCCGCATGAACACGTGGCCACCACCGCGGGCCGATGACCACACCGCGTTTTTCGACAAACCGTAGTCGAACGGAATGGCAACGCGCACATGCCACGCCATCCCAACGCCAACCTCTGCAGGAGCCCAGGCGATGGTCCCGTCCCCGCGCCACCGGGCGGCCAGTTCGCGGCGCATATTCTGCAGATCCATTCTTCGCTGCTTTTGAGCGGCGGTCTTGGGCTTGGGAGGCTGCCGGTTCGACCAAGCCGCCTTGCGCGCCCTGTCACGCGTGACGCTGCAGGTGGGACAGTAGAGTTGCGCGGGGCTCTTTCTCTCGCAGACCGCGCCGCAATCTGTGCAGAGCATCGCCTGGTTCCTCGCGGGTCTCGTGTTGACGCGCGCTCTCATCGCTGCACCCCGTGCATCTCCACGCCACCGCGCTCTGCCTTGTCCGCGAGCCACCCGCGCAGCTCCGCCGATGCGCGCTCTGCGATCTTCCTGAGCGCCTTCGCCTCGATCTGGCGAATCCTCTCGCGTGTCACGCCCATGAGCAGCCCGATCACTTCGAGATGGCACGGCGCCATGTGCGCGACGACGTACCGGCACGCGATGTCGTCCTCGTACCGCGTCGTCGCATCGATGATCGCGTCGAGCGCGCTCGCTGTGCGCGACTCGACGCCGAGCATGTCGCGGATGCTGCGCTGGATGCGCGCGTAAGGCACGTGCCCGAGCGACTCGATCCGCGCGACCGTGCTGAGGCCGACGCCCAGCTCCACCGAGAGGCGCTCTCGCGACCAGCCTCGCGCCTCCCGAGCCGCGATCACCGCCGCGCCGTAGTCGGCGTCATGCGCCTGCGGGCGCGTTTCTTCGGGAGTATCCCGTTCGCTCTCGTCGTCCATGCTCAGCCCTCCCCAGGGCGCCCACGATCGCTGCCACGCGAACGAGAGCGCCTCAGTCATCACAACTCACCTCGCGAACGCGGCCGCTGTCGATCGCGAATGTCGTACAGCGACGACCGGCGCGGCTCGCGCACCATGTCGACCTCGGGCGCCTCGACCTCATCGAACGCACCCGACGGCTGCTGCTCAAACTTGACCCGCGTCCCGTTGCCGCCGGTCTTGCTCTTGTCGAGTAGCCCGTGGACCACGTGGCGCTCCTGCTGATCGCGCCAGAGCATGAGCACGTACTCCGACTTGTTCTCGAGGTCGCCGCCCTCCTTGAGGTCGTACTTCGACGGCTCACGGTCGGGATTGTCTCCACGCTTGATCTGCGACGTGAGGATGAGCGGAACATCGAGCCGTTCCACCGCGCTCTTCAAGAGCCCGTACATCTCTCGCAGCGCCGAGTGATCGTTCTGCGCTTTCACGCCGCGAAGGCACTGGGCGTAGTCGAGGAAGAGCACGTGACAGCCGCGCTCTCGGACAAGCACGCGCATCGTATCGACAATCTCGTGGACGTTCGCGCCGGTCGCGATCGCGAGCTCGATGCCAAGCTCGGCCCCCGCGAGCGTCGCCGTCTCGATGCGCGCGAAGTCTTCCTTCGTGAGTTGCCTGGAGCGCATGTCGCGGGTGTCGATCCGCGCCATCGACGCCAGGATGCGCGTGCCCCACAGCCGCTCGGGGTCTTCGAGGGACACGATGCCCGCCCGGAATCCCTGCCTTGCGATGTTCATCGCGCACGTGAGCACCGTCCACGACTTGCCAACGTTCGTCTGCGCGCCGATCGTGAAGAGCTCTCCGCCGTGCAGCCCGCCGAGCTGCGCGTCGATCGCGCGCATGCCCGTGGGAACGAGCCGCGTCGGAGCGTCAGCCCGGAGTCCCAGGTGCGCAACCGCGTCGCGGACCAACTCGCGGACCGTGAGGATCTTCCGGCGTCGCTGGAGCTGAGACTCGTCGACCACCTGGTGCGCGATGGAGAGCGCCTGCTCGGCGTTGAGCTCCTCGCACGCGGCCGTGGCTCGCATGAAGGCGGCCCGCATTCGGCGCATGGAGGCGAGCTCGGCCAGCCGCTGGCGGATGAGCTCAATGGGAGCCTCGGGCGCCTTGGCGCTCGCGTAGACGCCGTCGTGGCCCCCCGCGGTGCGGATGTCTTGCGAGCGCTCAAGCTCCGCGATGACCGTGAGGAAGTCGAGCGGCGCCTTGCGGGCGAAGACGGCCTGCGCGGCGGCGAGGACGAGCGCGTGCCGTTGGTTGTCGAGGTCGCCCGGGGAGAGTGGGTAGCGATCAAGGACACCCTCGTCGCTCAGGACTGCGCCGAGGTACTGTCGTTCGGTCTCGTGGTCAGCTAGCACGGGTGTCTCCTTCGGTCGCCTTGGCGGCTGCGGCCGCCGCTTCCGCCGCGAGGCGGCGCTGGAAGATCACGGAGCGCGGCTCAGGAGGCGGCTCGCGAGGGGGCGCGGCTGCGGCGAGGGCGAGCTGGGACTTCGGCCCCCGACGGTCGTCGACGGCTCGGCGGATGATGCCGAAGAGGTAGTTCTCATCCTTCGACCCATCCGCATGGCGCTCGATGAACACCCGCATCGCATCGGCGACGAGGTCGGCGGGGTGGTCCGCGATTCGCCGCAGGAAGGCTTCCCACTTCCCGTCAGCAATGGTTCCCCGAACACGACGCCGGGCGCATTCGATGCGAGCCCTCGTCGCCAGCCCCTCCGGGTATCTCCGCTCCAAATCCCGAACACGACCCGCGGCGTCAGCCGCGGCACCACCCGCGACGGCGTCGCGGTTCTGGTTCTCTTCGGGACGGGTCGGGACGGGACGGGTCGGGGCACCGTTGGTCACGCGTCTCGAGACGCGTCTACAGTCCTCGCTCTCGAGGTCGAGACCGTCTCCGGAGACTGTCTCCGCGGACTGTCCCCCGTTATGCAACGCGTCTCGAGACGCGTTAGTAACGCGTCTACAATCTTCGTTTATGGCCGGTATTTGTTCGGTCGACCCGGCCAGGCGCTCCGAACGCTTCCTCGCGCGCCACTTCTTCTGACGCTCGATTGCTGCGCGTCGGTCGTCAGCGAGCTCCGCTTTCGTCGGCTGGTAGTCGGCCCAGTCATGGAACTGGAACCCGTCATCGGCGCGCTCCCACAATCCTGAGCGGATGAGCGCGTCGGTGGCACGCGCGATCGTCTCCGGCGGAAGCGGAACGACCCGTTGCAGGCGCTTCGGCGAGACCACCCCATCGGTCTCTCTGCGAGCGCAGTCCGAGCCCATGAGCGTCCACACAGCGATCGCCGCTGCGAACGTCGCGGGGTCGTCGTCGAAGACCTCGAGCTTCGCGTGGGCTGCGAAGCCGTCGTCGACCTTGAACCAAGTCATTGCGCCGCCTCCCCGTCATCACATCCGAGCGCGCGGCACTCGATGCCGCACGCGTGTCCCGGCAGCCCGCGCATCTGCGCGATGCACCGGCCATCGTCGTCGAGCCGGCGACCCTCGGGCCACTTGGCGTGGCTCAGGACGGCGTCTGTGTCGTCGTTCGCGTCGATCGCGAGTAGTGGCGCGACGCAGTCCGAGAACGCCAGGAACGCCTCCCAGAGAATCTCCACAGCGCCGGTGTCACCCACATCGTCGTCACGCTCGCGGATGCAGCCGTGGAGCGTGAGCGACGCACGCTGCCGAAGGCCGGCCACGTACGTCCGCAGCTGCGCATCCGTGGCCATGCGGCCGGGGTGAGGGAGACGCCCACACGCGGCGCGCATCCGGCCGATGGCCTGGACGACCACGGTCCTGCTCGCGTGGTTCCGGGCCACGCGGTCCATCGCCTGGTAGCCGCGCTCGAAGAGCGGCGTCGCGCGGTCAAGGATCGACACCTTCGGAGCGGTCGCGCCCACGCCACGGCGGCGGTTCGCTGGCGGCTCGCGGTCGAACTCGCTGCGCAACCAGTGCCCCGGCGGGAGCCCAGTGTTCTCGTCGTCCCACTCGCGACTCATCGGCGGCCCCGCTTCCCGCCTTCGATCACGCGCAGGCCGGACCACGCCGCGCCCACTGACGCCGCGCCCACAATGCGGCGGGTGTCGCTCGCGTCGAGCGCGGAGCGGCCCAGGCGCGCGATCGCGTCGTGGTGCGTGGTCAGCATTTCGGCGCGTCCGTCGTCGCCCAGAGCTCGGAGCTCCACGATCGCCGCGGACAGCGACCGCAGTGAGGCTTGGAGGTGTGCGCGGAGCTGGGTGGCTTTCATGACGCGCCTCGAACGGTGCTATGCCGCTCCGAATCGGCATTGCGTGTGGATTGTGCGACCCGTGCTGCTTCTCGCGACTCTCGGCGCGCGATGCGCTCGGCCGCGGCGGCTCGCCGCTTGTGACGCTTCATGGCGGCGGCCACCTGCTTGCGCCGCCTCTCGGCCGCCGCCTCGTCAACACTGAGCCGAGCGCGTCGCTTCTCCTCGCGACGCTTGGCGGCCTCGCGCCGACGACGCGCCCATTCGAGCGGGCAGATCCCGTCGAGCTCCACGCCCTTCACTCGGCAGCTCCCAGCTCGAAGAGTGAGCCCTGACGTGTCGCCTCCTCACAAACCTCGGTGAGGTTGCGCGCGGCCTGCTCGTAGTACGAGCGCTTGAGCTCGGCGCCGACGAAGCGGCGTCCCTCCTGCAAAGCGACGTATCCCTCGGACCCGATACCGGCGAAGGGCGAAAGCACCACGTCGCCGGGGTTTGTCCAGAGCCGCACCGCCCGCCGGATGACACCGAGCTGCAGTGGGCAAATGTGCTTCTCGTCTTCCGCCTCCCGCGCGCTGCGATGCTGCAGCGTGTCGGACTGGTCGATGTCCATCCACACCGGCGACGCGTAGTTCTGCCAGAGCGAGACCGGGAACCCGTCGGGCGTCTTGGTGACCGGCTCGTCGTTCTCGCCAGGCTTGCGGAGCGTGATGAGGTAGTCCGGAATGCCTTGGCGGGACATCGCGGAGTTTTTGCGGAGCTGTTTGTAAAGCAGACCGAGCGCCTTCGTGCGCTGCATCGCGGTGACCGGGTCCTTCCAGATCACCACCTCGCTGTGGTGAATCCAGCCGACGTCCACGAAGGCGCGGATGAGTTCGCCGCGAAAGTCGCGCAGGCCGATGAACCCGTCGCGCGCCTTCGACGTGGGGAGCAGCATGCAGTGGAACGAGAGCAGCCGGCCCGGCTTCGTCACGCGATAGAGCTCGGGCACGAGGAAGCGGAACTGCTCGTAGAACTCGGCATGCGAGGTAACGTTGCCCATGTCGCGCGGAGACGCGCTGTACGTGTAGAGGCTCGCGAACGGTGGGCTGAATACCGAGTAGTGGACCGATGCGTCCGGCAAACCGCGGAGCACGTCGATGCAGTCCGAGTTGTAGAGCGCGAAGCGCTCGGCGATCGTTTGGTCGAGGACGTTCACGCTGCTTCTCCTTCAAGCCAAGTCGGCACCACCATGCGTGCCGTTGGTTCGTACGAATTCCATTCGCGTCGCGAGTGGCCGTGCACCTCGGCGCGCAACACGTCGCGCGTGCGAAGCGCCATTTGCTCAGCCATCCGGGCCGCATCGGCTTCCTTGCGGCGGTAGTTCGCGATGACCGCACCCTCGGTCTCTGCGCGCAGCACGTGCACGTCGACGGGCTGCGTCTGACCGAAGCGCCAGCAACGACGAATTGCCTGGTAGGTCTGCTCGTACGAGTGCGACGCGCCCATGAACACGACGCGCGCGCAGTGCTGCCAGTTGAGGCCGAACCCGGCGACGCTCGGTTTTGTGATGAGAACGCGATGCAGACCGTCGGCGAACCCGACAATGCGCGACGTCTTCTCTTCAATAGAATTGGCGCCCTTCACCTGGACCGCGCCGGGGATAGCGGCCTCGAGCGCGTCGCCCTCGTCGTTGAGCTCACACCAGATCACGACGGGGTCGTCGCCCTGCGCAAGTCGAGCGGCCATCTTGGCGCGTTTGTCGAGGGTCGCTCGTCGAGTGGCGCGCTGGTCGCTGAGCGTGCGGACGTCGGGGGCGAACAGGAACCCCGCGGCGTGCGCGTCCGCGTGCTCGACGTTGATGACGTGTTCGTGCATCCGCAGAGGCGGGAGCGCGTATAGACCGTCATCGTGCCCAAGGTCCGACGGTCGCTTGAGAAGCGCGCCCCACGATGCGACCCACGTCCAGAACGGACCCTCCGCGTGGCCCTTGATGCGCCAGTCCTGCGTCTGGTCCATGTCATGGACAAAGTATTCGGCGAGCATCTCCGCATGCGTTTTCACGCCCAGGAACTGCGAGTGGTTGCCGAACTCGGTGAAGTCGTTTGGCGCCGGCGTTGCCGTGCACGCCAGCCGGTACGGCGTCGCGGCGAACGCGTCGATGAGCGCGGTCCGCGTCCGGCCGGTGAGCGACTTGAGGATCGACGACTCGTCGAGTGCGACTCCGACGAATGAGGCGGCGTCGAAGTGCGAGAGCATCTCGTAGTTTGTGATCGTGATGCGATGCTTGGCGTCGTCGTCGCGGACGTAGTGCGCATCGACACCGAACTTCGCGGCCTCGCGGTCGAGCTGCTGGCCGACCGCGAGCGGCGCGAGGATGAGGACACGCCCGAACCGCGAGACCTGTCGCGCCCACTCGAGAAGCATCGGACCCTTGCCGAGACCGGTGTCGGCGAACAGCGCAGCGCGCCCCTTGCGTAGCGCCCACGAGACGAGGTCCCGCTGGTGAGGGAAGAGATGGCTCGGAAGGTCGTCCGGCTCGATACCGTCGAACGACATGACTGCGCTCTTGCGAGCGATGAATGACTCGTACGTCACAGCGCACCCCGCTTCGCATTCACGGCGCGGCCAGCGGTCGAGAGCGCTTCCGACAAGCAGCGCTCGCACGTCGGCTCGCGAACATCGGCGCCGTTCTCGCGCAGAAAGAACGCAACGCTCTTCGGCAGCGCCACCGCCGGGCGCGGCATCCCGCAATGAGCGCAGCCCTTCACAGCGCACCCACGGTGGCTTCGATTTCGCATTCGTTGCTCTGCACGAACTCATGATTCGTCTCCCGGGAACGCGAGTCTGCACAGGACGCCTATGCCAAAACTGTTGGCCCTCTCCTCGTCAGCGAGGCGCACTCGGAGGGCCTCCCTTCCGGCTCGCTCGGCTGCGAGGCATCGGCGGGCGCGACGCAGATCACGCTCCAGTGCGGCGACCTGCTCACGGAGCCGGGCGATCTCGTCCTTGTGGGCCTGGTGATCTGCACGGGACACGGCGACCGGCATGCGCTCGTCCGCCTCCCTAGAAACGAGCCGTGAGCCTCGGTTGTACGCTGCTGCGCCCATCAGGACCCCGCTTCCGCGCAGCGCGCACAAGCCGTTGGGCCACCTGCCACCAGACAGCCGCAAACTCGGCACTGCCGGATCGTCCCGAACGGTGGGGCAAACGCCGTGTCAGTGGCCGTAGGTCGCCACTGCCAGCCGTGCTCATGGACTTCCACGGGGACCACGACGGCGATGCGAGGAGGCGATTCAAGCGCCGACGCTAGCTCCTGGTATGCGTGCTCGGTCATGGCCTCCGCGACGCTAGACAGGCTGCGGCGCGCGGCTTCTACCATCCGCTCGGCCGCGCCGGCCCTCTCGATCCACTCGTCCATCTCGTCGAGCAAGTGCCCAACGCGCTCGCTAAGGCCGTCGAAGATGACCGCGCGCCCGTCAAGCGCGTCGATCGCCTCACGCAACCTCACGTCCTCTGGCTTCGCCAGCTCATCGGCGAGGCTTTCGATGCGCATCGCCATCGACTCGACCTGTCTGGCCAGCGAGGCGTTCTCGGAACTGAGGTGGTCGCTGTTTGAGCGCAGAACCTCGTTCTCGCGCACCAGCTCGCGGTTCCGTTCTTCCCAGTGCCGCGCGCACCCAGGCGGCGTCCGACACACTCC
This sequence comes from Deltaproteobacteria bacterium, assembly GCA_020854145.1. Taxonomy (GTDB): domain Bacteria; phylum Myxococcota_A; class Polyangia; order Polyangiales; family JADZFZ01; genus JADZFZ01. Next base: position 8,480 of record JADZFZ010001064.1, read on the forward strand.
ACGCTGGCCGCAGTCGCGCAGCACGGTCTCTTCCTGCACGTAGCGAAAGAGGTAGCCGCCAGCCCGCGCGAGCGACTCCTGATCACAGGCATCGGCGATGGTCTTGAGTACCTGTCGGCACGACTCTTCTGCGGTCAGCTTGGGGTCGTTCACAGCGCACCTCGGCTGTTAACCGCGCGCTTCGTTCGCGCGGTGTAAAATTTCGGGTCGCGGAGTTTGTGAGCCAGCCTGTGAGCCTCGGCCTTGTTTAGAGGGCTCTCTCCGAGGTGGGTTTTGGTCCAGGCGCGACGACCGTCGTACACGTCAACGGCCCAACCTTGCCCGTCATCTCGCGGTCTTACGTGGACACAGAGTTTCATGGCTCGTTAAATTCTCCGGTTGTTAACTTCGCGGATTCAAACGAATCCCTTCACGAGCCAGGTCCGTGCGGCCAGTGTCCCGCGCGAGCCGAAACAGCGTCTCGAGCCAGCGCGTCTCCGCGCGCATCGCGGGCCAGCATCCGATCACGCCGTTGGGCACGGGCTCGATGTGGTCGATGCCCCAGTCGGGCCGCATTCCGCGCGGGAAGACTTGACGCGCTTCGGTCGCGAGGAGGCGCATGTCCGCGTCATTCACGCGCGCTTCCATCTGCTCGGTGCGAGTGACGCCGAAATGCAATGCGACGGCATCCGCGACGCGCTCTTCGATGATGTCGAACTTGCTCGGACCGCCAGCGGCGGGTCGGATCGACATCTTCAGCGGCGCGCTCACGTCGCCGACGTACGCCTCCGCGGCGTCGTGAAGCAGGCCCCACAGCACGGTCTCTGCGTCGTGGCCCTCGGTCGCGAGGAACGCCGCGACGTGACAGCAGTGCTCTGCGACCGAGCAGTGAGCAGTGGTGTGGCCGGTGTAGCGGCAGAGCTGCGACAGGGCGTGCGCGATGTCCTGCGCACACACCATCTCCGCCGTCGGCGCGAGCAGCTCAAAGCGCTTGCCCGTGTACGTCTGAATCCAAACCACAGAATCCTCCCCACGTCGCGCGCCTGCCCAGCGCGCCGCCAAGTCACTTCACGCGCACCACTCGAACCCGATCGCGGACCACACCCATGAGCGACTCGCGAAGCGCACCCAGCGCTTTCATCGAATCGTCGATCTCCGACATCACCGCGCGTGCTTCGTGCGCGTCGATGTGTCCGTCTGCTAGCGCGGCCAGCTGCTTCGGCACGACCTCGCCCAGCTCCTTCGCGACGTGCGCGATGAGCGAGAGATCGCATCCAGCGTCCTCATCCGCCGGCGGACAGTCCGCCACGACGCAGCCGAGGCCGCGTGCGATGTGTTCGATGAAGGCGCGGCGCACGACCGGCGGCAGCGCAACGATGTCGGCCGCGCGGATGTGCTTGCCGTCGTCGTCCGGGTCGAGCGCGCGCTGTAGACCCTGCGTCGCGATGCCGAGATCGAGGGCGACCTGAGGGACACTGACGTCGTGCTCGACGAAGAGCGAGCGCAGTCGCTTCGCCGTCTCGCGCCGGCGCTGAACCGCGTCCACTGAAGGCGCCACAAGTCCAGGTGCAAAGCGACTCATGACGCCACCTTCGAAGCCTGCGCGCGTCCCGTCATGGTGATATGGGTGCCGCGCGTATGCTCGATGACCTCGATACAGTCGCCGCCGCGATCTGCGCGGAGTGCTGGACGTTCACGGAGCAGAAGCCGACGGTCTGTTTCGCGTGCCGCGCGAGCAGCCGAGGATTCCTCGTGCTGGTCATCGTCGAGGGCGACGACGGGATCGGCCTGGAGGTGCGCGAGCAAGGCGACGTCTCCGCGCTCGATGCCGGTGAGCGCGCTCGTCTCGAGCGGATGCTGCGCGAGACCACGTGACCGCGGCCGCAGTGCGGCCCAGAGCGCCGGCAAGCCGGTCACGACGGGCCCTCCGCGATGGCCCACATCACGGCGAGAGCGAAGAACAGCGCGGCACACGCGAGCGCGACGGCGTGGTGTTGGCGCGCCGATGCGACGGCGTCGTCCCGCTCATCCTCGAGACGGCGCACATCGCGACGAAGCGCGACGATCTCAGACGTCGGCGTGGTCGTCATTCTCCGCGGGCCAGCCACGCGAGGAGACGGCAGAGCAGCTCGGTGAGCAGCAGACGCATCGCGCATCAGGCCGCCTCGTCGGCGGGCGGAGGGTGCTGCGTCGGACGCATCGGCCCGTCACCGCTGACGAGCCACTCCATGCGGACATCGAGCGTTTTCGCGAGGCTGTGCAGCTTCTCGATGCTCGGCTTGATGCGACCGGCTTCGTACCGCCAGATCGTCTCGGTGTGAACGTTCGCTACCCGCGCGAGAGCGGCGAGGCTCTCGAATCCGGCAGCGACTCTCGCGCGGCGAAGTCGGTCTCCAATGTGCTCTTCCATGCGTCAACCGCCAGTCTAGACGTATGCGTTGAGACGTCAAGAGCTAGACGGTGACGTTGATTGCGCAAGCGCCAGTGCGGCGCGACGGTCTGGACGTGAACGTCAATGACCTCGTGGCGATCGGCGCGCGCATCCGGGAAGCGCGAACCGCGAAAAAGTTGTCGCAGAACAAGCTCGCCGCCCTCGTCGAGTCGACAGGGGAGAGCATCAGCCGGTACGAGCTCGGCAAGATGGAGGCGTCGGTCACTGTGTTGACCCGGCTCGCCGATGTGCTCGGCGTCGACTTCGAGTGGCTGCGACGCCGTGCTCGGCCATGTAAGCGGGTAGGTCCGCCTGGTTCGCGAGGCGCGGCCGTTCTCGACGCCGGCGGGCGAGGACCTCCCACTCCTCGGGAGACGGCGGCGCAATGACGCGCACATGACCCCTTGCGCTCAGGATACGTCGGAGCGCGCTCGATCTGCGAGGTGCATTCGCGTGGTCCGACGCACCCCTTCGGATCGCCGGAAATCGAGGGCGCAGCGGAATTCGACACAACGCATGCGTCTAACAGTTGACGTCTAGGCGTGAACGTCTAATATCCATTCATGCCCTCGCTGCTCCACCCCGAATGCTCTGACTGCAACGACGACTGGTGCGACACGGGCTACTGCCGCGAGTGCGGCACGCCCTACTGCGTCCAGCACGAGGCGAACACGCACTGCGACGCGTACCGCGACAGCCTGAACGTCGGCTGTGGTGAGCCGCTGGCGCTGGTCGACGCGCCCGACGAACGCGAGGTCGCGTGAAGAGCGTTCAGCTGGTGGTTCGCGTTGTCCTCAGGACAGATATCGAGCGACTTCGCGAGGTCCTAGTGGACGTCTACGACGAGCCGGCCGAAGTGTGGGCCGAGGAGCACGTTCGGGCCGTGGCCGCGGAGTTTCTGATGGATGACCCGGAAGGCGTCGAGATCCTTCGCGCCGAGGTGGGCCTGTGAGTCCCGAGCTCGCTTCGCACTGCGATCCTTGCGGGGCCGCGTGAGCCCCGTCGAGCACGAGGACCGCACGGGCTGCACCGCGTGCGTGTCCGGCGACGAGGCGCGCGCTCACGAGGCGTGCATCGCGGAGATCGCGGCATGCCGCGCGGCATTCGAGTCAGGTGGGCGCGGCGCGGTGTCGCGGCTGCTGGGTGGTGGCGAGAGCGAGGAGGTCCCGATGACGAGCGCAGAGCGGACGAGGCTGATCGAGGCGGTCGCGGTGGTGTCGGCGTACGGCGCGGAGCTCGCGCTGGAGGGTCGCGACACGCACGACCAGGCGGACATCGACGCGGCGTACGAGCGGCTGGTCGAGCGCATGGGCGGTGACACGCCCGAGCTGCAGATCTGGGCGCACGAGCACGCCGACTCACTCGAGGACGCGCTCGTGATCGGAATGGACCTCACCCGGATCCGGATGCCCTCGATGCCGACGGCGCAGCAGTTTGTCGACGCGGTGCGCGCCATCAAGAGGTCCGCGTGACCCTCGAAGACGAGATCCGCGCGCTCGGCGCGACCACGGCGACGCTCTCTCTGCGCGAGGGCCGATACTCCGCGATCCTCTACGGACGCGGCTGGGGTCCCGTGTGCGGCATCGGGCCGACCATGCGCGAGGCACTCGACGACGCGCGCTCGCAGATCGACGGCGCGCAGCGCTGTCAGACGGAGTCGTGCGGGCGTCCGTACGAGGTCTCGCTCCGCGACGGTGGCGGCCGGTTCTGCACGACGTGCGCGCTGGGCTTGGCGGTCGCGGCGGCGAAGGCGAGCGCAGCGTGAGCGCTCTGACCGACCAGGAGCGGCGAGAGCTGCAGGGCCTGCGCGAGTGGCGCGCTGGTGCGATCGAGGGGATCGGCCGTCTCGAGCGACAGGTCCGCGCGCTCGAGCATCGCAAGCGCGACCTCCGCGATCAGTTCGCGATGGCTGCGCTGACGGGGATTCTGTCGGCCACCACGAAACGCGCGCAGGATCAGCAGTGGGTCTACGTCGACCCGGACGCAGCCGCGAACGAGGCATACCAGTTTGCCGACGAAATGCTCGCTCGGCGCGAGGTGAAGCCATGAGCGCCCACGAGGACGAGGACGGCATCGACGGCCCGTGGGAGCGGGCGATGCGTCGCGCCATCCGCGAGGACGAGCGTCGCATCCAGTTCCCCGCGTGTCGCCTGTACGCGCTCGAGGTCGAGCAGCGTGACGGCTCGTGGCTCGTTGCCGCGATGGGCGAGTCGCGCCCGGACATGCACACGATCCTCGACCTCGATGACGCTGGCCCGCGCATGCGCATCGTCGAGGTCCGCGGGACGGTCAACATGGTGCGCGTCGCGGTCGTGCACGAACGCCGGCCAGTCATACCGAAGGACCCGCGGCAGGCGGACCTGTTTCCTGGCGAGGCGCCGTGATGCTCGGGGACCACATGCGCGAACAGATGCTGGATGTGTGCGGCGACGAAATGGAGGTCGAGATGTCAGCGGCAAAAGAGACGGTGGCGCTCGCGGTGGTTCCGGCGTCGGACGACGAGCGGACGACAACGCTCGCGCCCTTCAGCGTCGAGCGCCAACTGCCTGCGTTGCTCCAGTTGGGCAAGGTGCTGATCGGTGCGCGCGGAATGGTCCCTGCGCATCTCAAGACTGAGGGCGAGATCGTTGCGGCGCTGCTCGCCGGAGCCGAGCTCGGGATCCCCCCGATGGCCTCGCTCCGAAACATCCACATCATCCAAGGCCGCGTGGCTCTCGACGCCTCGCTACAGCTCGGGCTCCTGCACCGTTACGGCGTCCGCACGAAGTGGCTGGAGTCGACGGGGGAGCGAGCTGTGCTGTGGCTCCAGCGTCCCGGGTTCGACCCACACACGCAGCCGTACACGATCGATGACGCGAAGACAGCCGGGCTCCTCGGCAAAGACAACTGGCGCAACCACCCCAAGGCGATGCTGCGCGCACGCTGCGTTTCGGCTGCGGTGAAAGCGTACGCGGCGGATATCGTGACCGGCGTCTACACGCCCGACGAACTCGAGGAGATTGGCGAGCGCGCTCCAATGCGTGTGGAGTCTCGCGTGGTGCTCGACGAGCCGCCCGCGCCCGACGTCGAGCACGTCACCGCGGTCATGGAGGAGCAGGCGCGCGAGCGAGTCGCCGCCGACAAGCTTGCCGAGGAGTACGGCCCGATGATCGACGCGTGCGAGGACGACACCGCGCTCGTCCGATTCTGCGCGTTCAACGGATACCAGCTGCGCTCGATGCACAAGAACGCAAAAGCGCGCCTTTGGACGCGGCTGCAGCGTCGCGCCGCCGCGCTGATGAACCCCGAGGGCTTGCAGACGCTCGAAGCGGCCAAGCCCGTGGGCGAGCTGCTGCGCGAGCTCAAAGACGAGATAGCCTCCGCGTCCGGCCCGGACGACGTCGACGACCCTGTGCGCGGGAGGTTCGTGCCGTGATCGACTGGAACGATCGGTTCTGGTCGAAGGTTGCTCCCGAGCCGAACAGCGGCTGCTGGCTGTGGATGGCATCAACCGATGCGTGCGGCTACGGCCGGTTCGGCGTTGCACGAAGCAACGTCCTCGCGCACCGCAATGCGTACGTGCTTGTGCACGGAGCCATCCCAGGCGGGATGCACGTTCTGCATCGCTGCGACGTGCGCGCGTGCGTGAATCCCGATCACCTGTTCCTCGGAACACACGCCGACAACATGGCTGACATGGCGAACAAGGGGCGAGGCGCGCCACCTTCAGGGGACCGACACTGGTCCCGGTTACACCCCGAGAAGCGGGCGTACGGTGACCGTAATGGTTCTCGGCGTCATCGCCGACGCGGCGAGACGAACAGCAATGCCAGTCTGACGAATTCGTCGGCCGCGGACATCCGCGCGCTGTTGGCGCGCGGAGCGATGCAACGTGAGGTCGCCGCCGCATACGGGGTCTCGCAGACATGCATTTCTCGGCTGGCCATGGGCCGCACCTACGCGGTCCCCAGTAACGAAATCGCCGCGGCCAGCGGTCCCGATGACGTGGACGCTGAGCCGGCGGACAGCGAGGAGAGGGCGCGATGAACAGCAAGAAACGACCAGCGATCAAGATCAGTGCAAAGCATCGCGAGACGAAGGAGCGCCTCGACATCGGCGCGGCGTGGCTCGGCGATGACGGGCGCCTCCATGGCTTGAGGCTCGCCGATGGCGTGAAGATCCGGCTGGCGGACGGGACCGTGATCGACGCGGCCGCGTGCGGCAAAGACGGATCATTTTGGCTGGACATCTTCGTGAACGAGATCGTGCGTCCGGCGTCGCAGCCGGGCGAGGGCTCACGCGGTGGCGGCACGAAGCACCACGACGACTTCGCGCCCGAAGACTTCAGCGATCAGGACATCGGGTTCTAGCCCATGACCACCACACCGACACGCGCCGCCGACTGCGGCACCGAGGACCGCGACGACGGCGAGTATTGCGCCGACTACCACGCCGCCTGCACGGCGTGCTGCGACGCGATGAGCGACGCGGGCGAGGCCGCTGAGCAGCGCGCCAATGCAGCGTTCTACGGCGGCGATGGGCCGCAGACGCAGCGCGAACAGTACGAGGCTGCTGCACAGGAGCGCTGGCAAGAGGATCGCGCTTGGATGCGGAGGCTACGTGACCGACCGCATCGATGACGTTGAGGCCGCCCGCGCACGATGTATCGCATACGTCGATGTGGCCCACCGCGTGGAAGAGCTGCGTCGCTATCGCGACATGATGACGCTGGTGCACGAGATCGATCGGCTGCGGGAACGCGTCCGCAGTGTGCTCGGCACCGAGGAGGAGTCGTGGTGTGCCGCGTGCGAGCGTGGTGGGCCGTACGACGTCGCCTCGATTCTGGAGGCGCCGTGACCGGCCGCATCGAGACGATCCGCGCGTCGCTCGCAGACATCGGACCGCCCGACAGCCGAACGGTGCCGACGGGCAACATGTACGCGGCGACGAAGGCGCTGCTTGCCGATGCGCGGTCCGACTTGGCGTTCTTGCTCGAGCGCGTGGCTCGCGTCGAGGCGTGGGTGGATGCCAGCCCAGGCATCGACGGCGCCGAGGAGGTGCTCGGGATCCTCCACGAGGACGAGGACGAAGAGGTCGCCGAGCGCATCGACGCACACCTGAGGAGGCCCCGATGACCGACCGCATCGACGAGATCCGCGCGGCGGTGGAGCGGGCGCGGGCTGCTGCGTGTGCGTGGCAGCAGATACCGTCTGCCATCGACATGGTCCTGCGCGATCGCGGAATCGCGGCACAGCAGTACCTGCTCGCCGAGCTTGATCGGCGCGTCGTCGAGACTGTCGCGCTCCGAGAGCGCGTGCGGCGGCTGGAGCTGGCCGGCCGGTACATGGCCAGCGTACTGCTCGACCACGCCACCGGTCACAGACGCCGCGACTACGCGGCCGAACGCATCCTCGAGGGCGTCGAGACAGACGACGACGTGCGCGTGCTGGAGGAGCAATGAGCACGTGCGAAAAATGCTGGAGTGATGCGCGTGACATCGGCGACATCGCCGAGAACTACGCGCGACGCGCGGCAGAGATCGAGAAGGCGGAGGCGACGCGATGAGCTTCGACAGTGCCGACGGCGAGCCGATCTACGGCTACAGCGAGAAGGTTCGCCGAGCCCGCAAGGAGCATCGGTGCTCCGCATGCTGCGAAACGATCAGCCCGGGCCAGCACTACACCTACGTGAGCTTCGTCGTCGAACGGACGGCCGAATCCCTGAAGCGATGCACGCGATGCGAGGCGCTGTATCGTCATCTCCGCGAGCTCGGGCGCGGTGAGGGTTTGCAGCCGGATATGGCGCTCAACTGCGGTCTCTCCTACGAGGAGGAGTGGGGCGAGCTGCCGGGCCACATCGCTGCGCTCGCGTTCGTTCTGCCCGGTGAGCCGATTCCGGAGCCGCGATGAGCATCGCTGGTGCTGGCCATCGCCGAGCTGCAGCCGGTCGCGATCGCGGCGCTCGCCGCCATGTGGTGGGTCGCGCTGGGCAGGATGGGGGAGACGTGAAAGAGCGGCCGATTTTGTTCTCGGCGCCGATGGTCCGAGCGATCCTCGCGGGCGCGAAGTCGCAGACGCGGCGCATCGTCTCCAGGTCCAACAGCCAGATCGGCAGCCTCCCGCAGTCGTACTGGGACCGCCTGGCGTTCGCGTCCGCGTGGGCCGACCCGGGACTGGGTGCCGGCGCCTACCTGAAAGCGCCTATGCGAGACCCCGCGGACGACACGGTTCATCGCGTGCGATGTCGAACCAAGATCGGCGATCGGCTTTGGGTGCGCGAGGCATGGGCAGACGCGGATGTGATGTACGGCAGCGAGTCGAGCGAGGCGCCCGGAGTAATCGCGTACTACGCGGATCGCTCTGCCATCCAGTACAACGCACGCGAGCCGCGTCGCATCGGACCGATCGACCTGTCTTCGTGGAACTGGGACACGCTCCGAAAGCGGCCATCGATCCACATGCCGCGATGGGCCTCGCGCATCACCCTCGAGGTGACCGACGTTCGCGTCGAGCGTCTCCAGGACGGCGCCGTCGCAGAAGGCGTAGGCACATTCGCGTTCCCGGGCACCGCCCTTCCGACTGCACACGATGCGTTCGTTGCGCTCTGGGGCGCGATCAACGGCAAGCGCACAGGGGCGTCGTGGGACGCGAACCCGTGGGTGTGGGTCGTCTCGTTTCGGAGGGTGTTGTGAGCGATGCGAGCGAACGATGGGGGCCGATCATCCGGCTGTCGATATGGCAGGGGCCGGTCTACGTGCAGGTCCGGGAGGTCCGCGGCGTGTGGGCGCTCCATCGCACCACGCTGTTCGACGGAACCGTGTCGGAGCACGACTGGCAGATCACGCACATCCCATCGGGACTCATGCTCCCAATCGGGTCGCGTCGCCACGCGGCGGTGCGCCGCGTGTTCAATGCGCTCGCAGACGAGATGCCGCGTTGGCAGGCGCTCGCCAAACCCGGGGACGTCGCGGAGAGGGCGACGCGCGTGCTGCGGCCTGTGCTCGCGCGGGCAGGCGTAGCGGTGCGGTCGTGAGCGAGGCGCGAAGGCAAGTAGCCGGCATCATGGCGCCCCCGGGCAAATTCGAATTGCCGACCTACGGTTTAGGAAACCGGCGGCACACCCACGTGGTCGCACGGGAAAGTCCGTGCGTGACTCGCGGTTTTCTCTCGGGCGTCCGATGGGTGCGGTCGTGAGGGCGTATCTCGTATGGGACGAGAACCACGACGAGCCCGACGGGCTCGCGATCGAGGCGGACTCA
>JADZFZ010001065.1 GCA_020854145.1 Deltaproteobacteria bacterium
ACAACCGATCGTGACGAAGGAGGAGACACCGAACACGACATCGCAGAGCCGGACACGGGCTCACCTCAGCCCGACACCGGTCGTGTGATCGCCGCAATCGCGACGTCGTGCGCGGCGAGGAAGCGCTCCATCGCGTCCACCACGAGACCACCCGCCATCGTGTCGGTGCCACGCTCGTTGAACACCGTGTAGCCCTCGCCGCCCGCGAAGTTGTAGTCGCTCACGACGACCCGATAGGTGGCGGCCGGATCGATCGGCGCGTCGTCGAGCCGCACGGAGTCGGGCTCGGGGCCCGTGCGCGCGGCGCTCCACCGGTAGGCGAGGCGGCTGCTCGGGCAGAGCGGGCGCGGGCCCTCGTCGAGCGCGGCGACGACCTCGGCGCCGGTCAACGAGAGGACGACGATGCGGTTGCCGAAGGGATGGACGTCGTAGAGCTCGCCGAACGTGACGGCGCCGGGCGGCGCGTACGGGATGGAGGCGCGGATGCCTCCCAGGTTCATGAACGCGAAGTCGACGGCGGAGCCGAGCGCAGCGCCGGCTTCGAGCATCGCGTCGGCGATGAAGTTGCACGTCTCCGGGCCCTCGCGGCGGAGCGTCGCAGTGACGGTGCCCACGCGGCGCTCGCGGACGTCGCGCGTGGCCTCGACCCACGCGTCCACGACGGCAGCCACGGTCGGCTCGGGTGCCATGTCGAGTGGCACCTCGACGTTCGTCGCGACCGCGTGCGCGAGCTCGCCGGTCTCGTCGAGCTCGAGGTCGATGGAGGTGACGAAGAGGCCGTTGGCGCCCGCCGAGGTGACGACGCGCCCATCGAGCTCGCACAGGTAGCTCTCGTGCGTGTGACCCGAGATCACCAGGTCGATCTCGGGGTCCATGCGCTCGACGATGCCGACGATGGCCCCGCTCAGCCCGTCGCAGCCGCTCGGTCCGCCGATCTGCGCGCCGCCTTCGTGCACGAGGACGACCACGGTCTCGATCCCCATCGCCGTCAGCTCGGGGACCAGAGCGTTGACGGTGTCGGCTTCGTCGCCGAACGCGAGCGTCGCCGCCCCGGCCGCGATGCTGCGCGTGCGCTCGAGGGTCAGCCCGACGAACGCGACGCGCGCGCCGCCGAGCTCGCGCACGACGTAGGGCGCGAACAACGTCTCGCCGCCGATCTCGTCGGTGAACGTGTTGGCAGCGAGCATCTCGAAGCTCGCGCCGTCGTGCGCACCGAACGGCCCGCAGCCGTCGGCGTGACAACGCCCGCCTTCGACGAGCCGCAGGATCTCGGCGGGACCTTCGTCGAGCTCGTGGTTGCCGACGGCGTTGATGGCGAGCCCGACCGCGTTCATCGCCTCGATGGTCGGCTCGTCGTGCCAGTAGCCGCTCTCGAGCGGGCTCGCGCCGACGAGGTCGCCGGCGGAGACGACGATCGAGTCGGTCGCTTCCGCACGCAGCATCGCGATCGTCGCCGCGAGCGCTCCGGCGCCGGGACGCGCGTCGCCGGGCGCGATGGCTCCGTGGAAGTCGTTGAACGCGAGGATCCTCGCGACGCGGGGTGTCGCGGCGTCTTCGGCGGGGTCCGCGTCGAGCCGCGCATCGGGCGCGGGCGGGCCGGCGTCCGGCGGGCGCGCGTCGAGGGCAGCGTCCATCGCCGCGTCCGGTGCGTCGTCGTCGTCGTCTGCGCACGCGGCCATCGCGGCGGCCACTGTGCCGGCGAGAAGGCAGCCGAAGGCCATCCGAGCCTGACGCGCGAGGCGGGCATGCATGCCGCCATCATAGACGGGCGCGGCCGGGCGAACGTGGCGCGCCTCGTGGCCGGCTACCGCAGGATGGGCGCGCGGTTGGACCCGATCGGCGGGCCGCCCGAGGGACGCGCCGGCGGGGGAGCGGACGTCCGGGCCGCACGTACGCGTCGCTCCGCGACGAGGGCGGCTCTCGGGGTCACACCGGCGTCCGCCGCGGTGCTCGCGTGCCCCGCGTCCAGCCCGAGCGCCGGGGTCGCGAGCGGCTCGACGAGCGGAGGCGGGGCGGGCTCCGCTCGGGCAGCGGGTGGCGCGGGCCGAGCGAGCCCCTCGACTGCGCTCGGCGCGGGCGGCTCCGGCTCGGCGATGCGCGCGCCCACGTTCGCCGGCCCACGCGTCTCGACGGGCTCCGGGGCGACGGCGCGCAGCGGCTCGCCGTGGCGCGCGCCGCCGGACGCGACGAGCGCCATCGCGATGGCGCCGGCGAGCGCGCCGACGAGGCCACCGACCACGCCGCCGATGGCGAGGCCGCGTCCCAGACGATCCGTCGGCGGCGCCGTCCCGAAGCGCGACGCGGACCACGCGACGGGCGTGACGGCGGCCCCCTCACCCTGCCTCTCCCCGCGTCGCGGGGAGAGGGGACGCGCGTCGATGGGCGAGCTCGGGCCCAGGCTCCCTCTCCCCCCTGGGGAGAGGGCCGGGGTGAGGGGAGACGAGCTCTGCTGTGCGTGGACTTCGGTCACCGGCTCCGGGACGTCGAGGAGCGCGGCGCTGACGTCGAGCGACGCGGCCCATTGCGCGCGCGTCGTCGCGTCGGCGAACGGGAGCAGCGCGGCGGCGAACGCGGCTGCGGACGGGAACCGGGCTTCGGGCTCGCGCGACATCGCGCGCACGAGGACCGCGTCGAGACCCTCGGGGAGGC
>JADZFZ010001066.1 GCA_020854145.1 Deltaproteobacteria bacterium
CGTCCCTCGTGCACGCCCACGTCGAGAACCTCCTGCGCGAGCTCTTCCTCTGGCTGCGCCTGCTGCTCGAGTGCGCGGCCGGCGTGACCATCGCGGTGGGCCTGATCGCGTCGGTGACCACGGCCATCCGGCGGCTGCGCACCCCGATGGCGGACACGGCGATGCGCCTGACGCTCGCGCGCCACCTCGCCATCGCGCTCGAGCTGCAGCTCGCCGCCGACGTCGTCTCCACCGCCATGGCGCCGACCTGGAGCGACATCGGCCGCATGGCCGCGATCGCCGTCGTGCGCACGCTGCTCAACTACTTCCTCGGTCGCGAGCTGGCCGCCCACCGTCGCGAGCTCGCCGGTGCCGAGCACCCGGTACGCTGACGCTCGCGCCAGGCCACGGTGTCACCCGGCTGGGATGCACGCGCGCGGGTCCGTCACCGGTTCCATCACGAGGTCGACCGTCGTGGTGCCGATGCCCTCGAGCTCGACGGTCAGCGACACGGCGTGGTCGCCTGCTGCACATGGGTTGTCCGCGAGGATCGCGACGAGCCGGTACGACTGGCCGCAGTGGAGCCGCACCGCGACGATGGCGGGAGCGGGTTCGCCGCCGTCGAGCGCGACGGTCGCGTTCATCTGCACGCAGTCGGGAACGTCGTCGCCGACGACGCGCACGCGGAAGTAGAGCATCGTTCCGCCCTGCGGCCCGACTTGCGGGGCGACGCGCTCGCCCGGCTCGAACGCGCGGGCGTCGCCGAAGCCGGGCAGGAGCTCGATGCGCGCGCCGGTCATCGTTCCCTCGAAGGGCAGAGGGCACGACTCGGCGAGGTACGGGATCCCGCCGGCGTCGAACGACGCTGCGACGTCGTCGATCTCCTCGCCGTTGCACCGGAGCTGCCGCGATCCGTACGTGCACGTGAAGGTGCCCGAGCACGGCGCCCGCTCCGCGGGCATGACGGCGGGGCACGACGTCGCACGGTCGCAGTCGTCGATGTCGGGGTCGTACGGAGGCGGTGGCACGGGGGTCGGAGTCGGTCCCGGCGTCGGTGGCGTCGGTGACGGAGCCGCGTCGGGGATGGACGCATCGGCCGTCGCCGACGGCGCGGGCTCCGTCGAGCACGCGGAGACACTGCACAGGGCGACACACAGGAGCATCGTCGAAACGCGCATGGGTGAGCGCACCGCAAGGCACGTGCCTTCGTCGCGACCGCATCTTCCGCAGAGGAATCGCGCCCTGCCTCCTCGAGCCCGTGGTCTCCGCTCATCACTTGCACGAGGGGACAGGATCGACGTGCGTAACCCCGCATGATCGTTGGCCCGCGGGGCGGGCAGCTCCATTTCGACGACGAAGCCCCCAACCGCTCCCCTCGACGTCGCTCGGGCGAACGGACGAGGTGCTCATCGGTCTTGAGCACCCACGGGTCGTCGTCATCGTTTCAGCCTCGCCGCTTGCTCGGCCCATCGAGCGCGCGTCGCGCGGCGTCGCGCACCCGCTCGTCGGCGTCCCTCAGCAATCGCTGCAGCGCGCCCTTGCAGGAGGGATCGGCAAGCGCCGCCAACGCGTCCGCGGCGTCGCGACGCAGGCGGAAGTCCGGGTGCTCCGAAGCGCGCACGATCCACCGCGCGCCCCGTGGATCGCCGAGGAGGCCCAGCCCCTGGATGGCGCCGGTGGCGCGGTGGTAGGCGGCGCGCGAGACCTGGCCCCTCGCGTCCGGTGGGGCCGCCAACGCGCGATCGGCGAGCCCCACGAGCCACTCGAACGCGTCGGGATGACCGACGTGGCCGATGTCCATCGCGGCGTTGCAGATCGTGCATTCGTCGGCGAGATCGAGCGCGTCGGTCCTCGATCGCTCCGTGCGTCCTGCCAGCCCGTCCTCGGCCAACCGTGCTCGCTCGACGAGCCGCGCCATGACGCTCGGATCGCGCCCTGACGCGAGCGCACGCTCGGCGGCCGCGCGAACGGCGTCGGCCGGATCGGCCAGCACGCCGCGCAACGCCGCCAGCGCCTCGGGGGACTCCGCGTGGGTCAACAGCCGCGCTGCGCGCGCGCGCACGTCGGCGTCGGGATGTCCGAGGAGCGCCACGAGAGGGGGGGCCGCCCTCGGTCCGAGGTCCGCGATCATCGCGCGTGCACGGTCGAGCCATGCGTGATCGGCGTCCGCCCGCGCCATCGTCGCCACGATCTCGAGCACCAGCTCGTCGCGCAAGCCGAGCCGCGCGACGACCTCGACGGCGCTCGCGACGTTGCGTGGATCGGCGTCCGCGAGCGCGATGGCGAGCAGCCTGCGGAGCTCGTCGCGCGGGAGCTCGGGAGGACGCTCGAGCATCTCGCGGGTCGTCAGGTGGCGTGCGCCGGCGTTCGGCCCGCGGAGCGCCGCTTCGATCCCGTGGGCCCCGTCGGCGCCTGCCGCACGTACGAGCGCCCGCGACGAGAGCACCGCGGCGACGTGGGACGTCGAGCGTGTGTACGGGATCATCGCGTCGGTGATCGATCGCCCGCGCTGCGCGAGCTCGAGGCCGATGTGCGCTGCGGCCGACTCGCTCACCCCGGGCGCCGAGAGACACGGACGCAGCAGCTCCTCCGCGAGCTCGGGATGACCGTCGAGCCGCGGTGCGAGCGCACGCAGGGCCTCGCCGCGAACCTTGCCGCTCGCGTCGCACGCGAGACGGACGAGGTGCGCCGTCGCGCGCGGATCGGTGCTCGTGACCAGGCACGAGGCCAGCTGTGCGAGCTGCGCCTCGTCCAGACGGAGCGGCTCGGGCAGGAGGTTCCCGAGCTGCACCTCGTCGAGCACGTCGCACGCGACGTCGGGCGCACACGCGGTGAGCGCGACGGCCGCGACGCGTCGCATGCGCTCGTCCTCGTCGCGAAGCGCGAGACGCAAGGCGGACGCGGCACGCGGGTCGCCGCACGCCCCGAGCGCCTCGGCGCACGCGACGCGCACGTCGAGCACCGCGTCGCCGCCGAGCGCCGTCAGCAGCGCATCCGTCGAGCCGCGCCCTCCGAGCCGCGCGAGCGCAAGGGCCGCCTCGTAGCGCACCGCAGGCTCGTGTCGCGTCAGCGCGTCGTTCAGCAGCGGGCGCGTGGGCTCGCCCAGCGACGCGAGCTCGCGCGCGATCTCTCGGTACTCGGCCTGCAGACGCTCGGGTAGCGAGATCTCGGCGTCCCACTCCTCGATCGCATGGCTCGTCTGCACGAGCCTCGCGAGCTGCGTTGCTCCGGGGGCGTCGCGGGTCACGGCTCGACCTGCGCTCAGCCGCGCCAGCTGTCGTGCCAGATGGCGCTCACGCAGCCGGCGGGAGCGCCGACCATCGCGGGCGGGCTTGCAGGCACGCGGCGGCGGTGTCCCGGACCGACCTCGCGGTGCCATCGTCCGCGACGACGCAGCGCGAACTTGTAGTGCACGTCGTACCCGACGGCGTCGTCGAAGGCGATGGTTGTGGCCCAGCCCGACGCGTGGACGTGCTCGAGCGGCACGGCACGCGCGAGATCCCACTCGCCCATCTCGA
>JADZFZ010001067.1 GCA_020854145.1 Deltaproteobacteria bacterium
ACGCGCCGAGCGCCAGCCTGTGGATCGGCGGCGGCCTGCGATGAGGTAGCGCCATGCCTCCTCGTGCGACGGCCGGTACGGCGCCATCGCGCAGCCCATGTTCCAACTCACCACGCGCATGAGGTCAGCTATCCGGTTCAACCGAGGTGATCCCTGGGGTTAGAGGCCGATAGGAATATCAATGAGTCTGCCGAGCCGTTTGCAGTCGACACATGATCGTCGCAGCCCGTCTCGGCTGCGGCGGTCGTCCGCGGCAGTCACTCGGTGCCAGCTGGAGGTGCTCCCGCCGATCACCAGCGGCGACCGCTGTGCCTATTACGTTACCCCGCGAGAAGGCGCTCGATCGCTGCGGCGCTGACGCCCAGATCCTCCGCGAACGCCGCATGTCGCCGACGCCCGTTTGCCGCGCCCGCGGCATCGTCGAATTCCGAGTGGCGTGTCTCCGCAAGCTTCACGAGGTCCTTCGCGGCTTCCTCCAGCCCCGCCCTGAGAAGCAGCGCTCCGCCAACCCACATGAGTAGCAGTTGACCAGCAGCTGGCCGAGCCCGCTGCGCGCACGTCGCCGGCTGCGATGTGCGGCACGCCGTACGAGTCGCGCACGACGAGCGCACGAGACGACGGATCGACGCCCCCATCGGGCGGTCCGCTCGGCCGAGGCGCCGCACCATCGTCATCCCCACACGCAGCGAAGAGCGCGACGAAGAGGAGGGCACACGAAGGTGGGATCGTCCGCGTCATCGGCGCCCTTTCAGTCGCTCACGGCAGGGCGACGTCGCGAGCGTCGGCGCGAGGTTGCGTGGTGCCGTCGCCGAGCTGGCCGTGATCGTTTGAGCCCCAACAAGCCACCGGCCCGGTGGCGCTCCGGCGCCGCACGCACGCGAAGCTGGAGCCCACCGCGATCCCGTGCGCATCGCTGACGCCGGCGGTCGGCGACGGCAGACGCCTGGCGTACGCGTCCTCCCATCGCCCCGGCTCGCGGGCCTCCGTTCTGGAACAGCACCGTCATGCGCCGCAAGACCCACGCGCAGGCCGACCGGCACGACGACACGCGCGACCTCTTCCACTCGTAGACCACCCTCGTGCGCATCCAGGCTCCAGCCCGCGTCAGCGCGGCCCCGCCGAACTGCGACGCGACCGCGCTCCCTCCGGCAACGCCGTCGCCCGCGACGCCACCACCTGCCGGTTTTCACCCTCATGGGCCCACTTGATTTGCAGGATCATGGGACCAGGGAAAGTGCGATGACCGTGGGGTGAGGTTGCCTGATCGCGGGGCGCGTCGTCGAGCTTCAGCGAAGACCCCCGCAGGGGGTCGACGTCTGCCTCTCAGCGGCGGCGTCTTCCGACGGTGGGCTTCTTCGCGATCGGCGAGGCGGGTGGCGGGTCGTCGTCGCGAACAGCGGGCTTGAGACGCGACCGGTACGACTCGCCCTCGACGACCAGGTCGCACCACCGCGTTCGAATCGGTTACGCTCCCCCGGGTGAAGGAGTTCGTGGCGGCAAATCCGGGCTGCGAATGGAGCACATCGGAACCGGGCTCGGGCAGGCGACCAAGGACCTCGCGCGTCCTGTGGCGAAGTTGCTCGCCAGCGGCGACATCCGCCGCGAGGGGCTCAAGTCGCGCAACAGCTCGAGCGCGCGGCACAGTAGAGGCCGTCCTCGATGCGCTCGTCGAGCGAGTACGCAACTACCGCCGTGTTGTCCGTGGGGCCGAGCGGCCATGAATGCCATGCGACTCTCGTCTGTGTTGGTTGCGATCGCCACTTGGGGGTGTAGCAGCGAGGCCCGAACCGCCAGCGAGTTTCCCAGGGCACAGCTGTGCGCCATCGAGGTCGCGTGCGGTTGGTATCGGAGCGAGTCCGTTTGCCGTAGCCTTCATCCACTGAACGACCCCTTGTCGCTACGAATTCGCATGAGCGTCGACGAGGGCAGCATTCGCTATGACGCCGAGGCGGCTGCGGCATGTTTGGCAGCCGTGCGCGCAGAGTGCCTGCTGGGCGCGGGCGTCTCGTTGCCGCCTGCGTGCAACGAAACGCTAGTCGGAACCAGGACCGAGGGTGAGCCTTGTCATCATTCGCTCGAGTGCAGACTCCCTGCGACCTGCGGTCCCTCCGCCTGCGGCGTCAATCCGAGCGGCGTGTGCACCGCACCGACGCTGTCGTCGGTCGGTTCGGCTTGCACGACGTCTGCTGACTGCGAGCCGGGGCTATTCTGCTCGGCAGGCGCTTGCGCTCCGCGGATCGACGTCGAAGGCGCCGATTGTCCCCCGGACTACTTGTCCTGCCTCGAGCCTTTGTACTGCCAGACCGTCGAGGCCGGCGGGATGGGCGAGTGTCACCCTATCGGGGCGATCGGCGACGCCTGCGGGCCGCGGCGGCGGTGTCGACACTCGCTTTGGTGCAATGCCGGCGTTTGCGCGCCTGCTCTCGCCATTGGGGAAGCCTGCGTTACCGAACCGCCCGACGGGGCGGGTTGGGGGCACTGCCCGATCGGCGCCAGCTGCGTTAATGGCGCCTGCGAGTGGTTGCCCGGTCCCAACCAGCCATGCTTGCAGATCTCGGGGTGCCTCTACCCATTGATCTGCTCGGGTGACGGCGGCGATGGTGTCGGCCAGTGTGGCTACGCGTCTTTCCCCGACACCACATACTGTTTGTAGCCGCGCGACGATACGAAGTGCGACTCGGCACGGTCGCGGTTCGCGTGTGGACATCCCGCTGCCCCAACCATCGGCGAAGTGCATAGTTGCCCAACCATCGCGACCACCACCGCACGGCAGCTGCAAGGTATCCCCTCGGCGAGCGGCGTCTTCTCGACCTCGTGACGCTCGGGTATCCGCGCGCCAGGAGGTCTGTGCATCTTCTACAAGCGGCTCGACGCGGGAACATTCAAGCTGCCACGGTCGTTCGACGGCAAATCGCGTACCGTCGTGTTGAGCGAGCGCGAACTCGAGGATCTCTTCGCCGGCCTGGACCTCGAGCTTCCGACGCGGCATTGAGCACCAGGGAATCAGCCTGTTTTCAGGCGCGATCCTGCGTCTGCGCACAGACAGCGCGCGTGAATCGTTGCACGCTTCGGTCGTGCTCTCGTACGACGAGCTGATCGAGAGGAACCGGTCTCTCGAGACCGAGCGTCGAGCACTCGAAGCGCTGTTGCGTGCGGAGCAGGATCGCGCGCGCACCGAGCGTGAGAAGCGCGAGCGTCTCGAGGAGGAGAATGGCTTCGCGCTGAGGCAGCTCGAGGAGCTGCGCAAGTCGTATGCGATTCTCCAACAGCAGTACGAGCTGCTGCGTCGCAAGATCTTCGAGGCCAAGGCCGAGCGCGTCGACTCGACCCAGCTCGAGATGGAGTTCGAGAAGACGAAGGCCGCGCTCGACGAGTTGCAGCGGAGGCTCGAAGAGGCTGCCGCCGTCACGGGGGAACCGGGTAGCGCGTCGCCCGAGTCGAGGCC
>JADZFZ010001068.1 GCA_020854145.1 Deltaproteobacteria bacterium
ACGTCGAGGGCGACGTGATCCTCGGCAGGGTCGTAGTCGTCGACCTCGACGCGCCTCGCGCTCCGACCGAGATCGGTCAGCGTCTCGCCGAGATCGATCGACCTCCCGTACGACAGACGCGCGACGTGCAGGTCGCCGCGCAGCGTCGGCAGCCGCTCGCCCTCGGTCCACGTCAGGCGGCCCTCGGCGCCGAAGCTGATGGGCACCTGCTCGGCGAGCTCGAGCGAGACCTCGCGCGCGCCGATCTCGAGGTCGTACGCGTGCAGGCCGCCGCCCTGGATCTCGAGGAACCCGCGTGCGGACAGCTCGCCGCCCGCGAAGTCCGCGCGGAATCCCTCGAGCACCGCGCGTCGTGCGCTGAACGTCACGTCGCCGCGCAGCCCGGTGATCGCGTGCTCGTAGTCGCGCACGCGCAGACCCGCGTCGCGCACGCGCGCGCTCCCGTAGAAAGACGGGTCGGTGATCGAGCCCGCGACGTCGGCGGAGAGCTGTACGCGCCCCCACGACTCCTCGAGCGACGGCGACAACCCGGACAAGAACGCGAGATCGATCTCGCCGTTGACGTCGAGCGAGAGGTCGCCACGGATGGTCCCGCCGCCGCTCAGCTCGAGCTGCGTGCTCGTGCCCGCGAAACGCGCTTGCGCGACGCGGAAGCGACCGCGCTCGATGCCCACGCGCACGACCCCGACGTTCGCGAGCGACAAGGCGCCCTGCGCGACGTGCAGCGCGTCGAGCTCGATCTCGCCGCCGATCGTCTCCGGCTCGAACAGCGCGCCGCGCGTGAACGTCGCGGTGCCGCTGACGAGCCCCGTGAGCGGCTCGGTGCCCGGGCGGCGCGGCAACCAGGGATCGAGCGACATCCGGTCGATCGTGATCCGGCCGCGAATCGGGTAGTCCTCCGTGCGTCCGAGCGCGAGGTCGGCCAAGACGCGGCCGTCGAGCGTCTGGCCGCACACGATCCACGCTTGCGGGCGATCGAGCGCGCGTACCGGCCCGTCGCGCGTGCGCAGGGGTGGGTCCTCGGGCCAGCCGTGTCGTGCGAGCCCGCGACGAGCGCGCCGGCACGCGTCGCGCTCCGGGTCGCCCGTCGGCGGCTGCAGCGCGGAGGTGACGTATGGATCGTCGGCGTCGGTGAGCCGCACGTAGGCGCGCGCATCGCCGACGTCCGTGTCCATGACGCGCACACCCGTCAGGTTGAGGTCCATGTCGACGCGAGGCAGCGCGAGGGTGCCGCGGATCGTCGCGAGCACGGCGGCGGTTCCCTCGATGGGAGCCTCGCGCGCACGGACCTTGTCGAGCTCGGCGAGCGCGATGCGGTCGGCGACCGCGTGCATGTCGAGGTCGCCGCGACGCATCGTGCCTTCCGCCGTGATGGTGCCCGTTCCCTTGCGCAGCTCGAGGCGCGCCAGACGCAGCTCGCCGCCGCGGTAGCCCTGCACCCAGTCGAACCAGTGCCACGTGCCGTCGACGCGCCCGCTCGCGAAGCGCTCCTCGAGGATCGTCGTGTCCGCGAGGTCGCCGCCGAAGGCCATGCGCATCGTCCCGTTCGGACCGTCGCCCGGGAAGCTGCGCGTGTAGCGGATGTCGGCCTGTCCGTTCAGCCTGCCGTCGTAGTCGTCGTAGCGCTCGTCGTTCTCGTAGTGGAACATGTGGAAGACGTCGCGCAGCCAGATGTCGTGCGCGTGCACGAGGCCGCCTGCCGCGAACCGATCGTTCTCGAAGTCGAGGTAGCCGTCGGTCACGTGGTAGCGGCTGTCGCGCTTGACGGCGTCGGTGCGCGGGAAGACGACCCGCAGGCCGTGGAGCTCCGCGCGTCCCTGGATGTTGCCGAAGCCGAACGTGTCGAACGCGAAGTCGTCGAGCGCGAAGCGCACGTCGAGCGACGGATCCTGGTAACGACCGCCGACGTCGACTACGACGCGTCCGGCGCCCGCGACTTGGAAGTCCATGAGCGGCGAGCCGTCGGCGACGTCGAGGTGCTGCGACTCGATGTGCACGCGCACGGTGTTGTCCGTGCCGAGCCGGATGTCGCCGCCGATCGTCGAGCGCCCGAACGCGCCGCGCACGTCGAGGAACTCGACGGCGCCGGGCGTGACGCGCGTGCGGCCTCGGAGCGTCGCGCGCGGCACGCCGATGATGCGGCCGCGCGGATGGTGGTAGGGCCCGCGCGTGACCAGCATGTCGCGCGTGTCGACCTCGATCGGCCCTTCGAGCCGGAGCGGATCGGCCGTGCCGCGAAGCCGGATGCTGCCGCTCAGCGTCCACTGGATGATGGCGTTCTCCGAGACGCCGAGCTGATCGAGGAGCTTCGCGAACTGCAGGTCGCGCGGGATGAGGCTCGCTTCGATCGGGAACCCCGCGCCGAGCCCCACCTCCGCTTCGAGCTCGACGCGGCCGCCGTCTTTGACGATCTGCACCGTGCCACGCGTGGTGATCCTGCGCGGGTTCGCATCGAACACGATGTCCGCCCGGTCGCCGACGCCGAACTGCTTGACGACGACGTCGTCGAGGAGCACGCGACCTTGCGCGTAGGGACCATCGGAGCGGCCCTGCACCTCCGCCACGACCGAGACGCGTCCCGACAGCGGTGGCCGCTCGAACGGCAGCGTCAGCGTGTTCACCCGCGAGAGGTCGCCGTTGACGGTCACGCGACCGCGATAGATCCCCGCGAACGGCAGCGCGACGCGGGCGCGCTCGACCCGGAGGCTCAGCGGCTGCGACTCGACCACGAGCTGGTGCACGGCGATCGCGCTCGGGCTCACGCGACCGCGCACCTCGATGCGCCGCACGTCGTCGGAGCCGCCCGGGTGGCGCACGTGCGCGCGAAGGCAGAGCGCGCGAAGGTCCATCGCGCCGCCGGGAGCGGCGACGACGTCGAGGTCCACGTCCTCGAGCACCGCGCGACCGTGGGGCGCGAAGTCGACCTCGACCCGCACCCCGGCCGCCGCGAGATCCGCGAACGGGATCTCGCCGCCCGACGACGGCTTGCGCGGTCGGGGCATGTTGACGAGCTCGCCGTTGCGCACGACCAGACGCACCGAGCCGTCCTCGGCCTCGATGCTCTCGAGCACGCGGTCCTCTCCGGTGACGATCGCGAACACGCTCGGCCGGAGCGCCAGGTGACGCACGCGGCCCAATCGACCGTAGACGGGATCGTCGAGGACCACGTTCGTGATCCGCACCTCGAGCGGAACGAGGTCGAGCTGGACGTCTCCGACGCGCGCGACGAGACCGAGCTCGTCACGAATCGCGTCGACCGCGAAGCGCTTGATCTCGCGCTTGCCTGCCTCGGTACGCACGAGCAGCACCAGCAGGAGCACCGGGCTGCCGACGAGCAGGACGCCTGCGAACAGGAGCCAACGCCCCACGCGACCCAACGCGTGGCCGCGACGACGCGCGGCCCGACCCACCGAGCGCACGGAGCGGCCCGGCGCCGGCGGCACGAGCGACGGTCGGGTCTCGGCCCGATCCACCACACCTCGATCTACCACGCACGCCCGATGCCACGCCTGTTCGGTGCTCACTCGGAATTCCGCCCGCGCCCATCGACGCGCGTCCCCTCTCCCCGCGCAGCGGGGAGAGGCAGGGTGAGGGGCCTGGTCCCGAATTCCGCCCGCGCCCATCGACGCGCGTCCCCTCTCCCCGCGCAGCGGGGAGAGGCAGGGTGAGGGGCCTGGCCGCGAATTCGTGACGAATCCGGCGGTCGGGGCTAGCGTGGCTGCATGATCGAGGGGCATTTCATCGTCCTCGAAGGGATCGACGGCTCGGGCACGACGACACAGACCGGGCGTCTCGCCGACGCGCTTCGTTCGCGCGGCCTGCCCGCTCACACCACGCGCGAGCCGAGCGACGGACCCATCGGCATGCTGATCCGCCAGGTTCTGACGGGTCGCCTCGTCGTGCCCGGCTCGACCGGGGGCCGCGCACCGTCGTGGTCCACCATGGCTTGCCTGTTCGCCGCGGACCGGCTCGACCACCTCGAGGCCGAGATCCACCCGAACCTGCGTGATGGCGTGACCGTGATCAGCGACCGCTACGACGCGTCGTCGGTCGCCTATCAGAGCATCTCGTCGGGGCTGGAGCTCGACGCATCCGTCATCGATTGGATACGGACGGTGAACTCCCGTGCACGCCGGCCGGACCTGACCCTCGTCCTCGACGTGCCCGTCGCGGAGGCCAACCGCCGCCGCCGGCAAAGACAGGGCCGCGTCGAGATCTACGACGACGACGAGCTCCAGGCCGCGCTCGCACGCTTCTACACGGACATCGACGCGTTCTTCCCGACGGACCGCATCGTCCACATCGACGCCAACCGGTCGGTCGATGAGGTGGCCGCAGACGTGCTTCGTGCGGTCGAGGACCTGAGGAGGCTCGGGTGACTCGGTGGGTGATGGTGGCGCTGCTCGCGGGCAGCGCAGGGTGCGCGTCCACGCGCGGAGAGGTCAGCGGACCGGGGATGGAGCCGACGGGCTTGTACGCTCCGAGCGGCGGCGACGAACGATCGCCGGGCCGCGCACGGCCGCGTGCAACGGTACGCGCATCGTCGTCCGACGCGACGCCGACGGCCCTCGATCGTGGCGACCTCGATCGCGTGCTCGTTCGCGGCATCGCCGCGTTCTTCCAGGCCGTCGGGGTCGAAGAGGACCTGCGCAACGGACGATTCGTGGGCTTTCGCATCACGAGCATCGACGCCGAGAACGCCTGGCCCGCCTCGGTCGACCTGCGCGTCGGCGACACGGTGGTCGCCGTCAACGGCATGCCAATCGAGCGGCCCGAGCAGGCGTTTCGCGTGTGGGAGGAGCTTCGTGTGGCGAGCGAGGTCCGCGTCGAATATCTACGCGGCGCCGAGCGCCGGGTGCTCCGGTTCGCAATCCGCGAATAGGCGTCGAGGGGAAAGAGTCTTGCCGCGGCCGTAGGACGGGAGGTCGCGGGGAGGAGCTGAGGTTCTCATGGGTTTTCGCAAGTTCATGCTTCGAGGGGTCGTAGGAGCCGCGTGCACGATGGTGCCGGCCGTGGCGCTGGCCGAAGGGACGCAGCTCGATCCGGTCGCGCACGGAGGCGAAGGCGCTTACGTGGCCGCCGGGACCACGGGCGAGCCGGTGCCCGTGACGGAGCAGGCTCCCGTGTACGAGCAGCGCGCCGCGGGTCGCGGCATCGAGTACGGCGGTCACCTGCTCGTGTCCGTTCCGTTGCACGGCGTCTTCGCCCAGGACTTCGGTCCCGGCTTCGGCATCCACGGGCGCATCGGGTGGGAGCTGCCGAGCGGGTTCAGCGTGGAGATGAACCTCGGGTTCCTCTACATGACGGCTCAAGATCCCGAGGCCACCGCGTACGCCGACGAGGTCGCGGGAATCGGCTCGCTCTACGGTGGCGTCGGTGCTCGTTACGGGTTCCTCAACCCGTCGGCGATCGTGCCGTTCGTCGGCGCGGGGCTCGGCCTCAACTACTGGGTCGCCGGCGGGTCGACCGCCTACCAGGGCCGCTCGGGTCTCGTGTACTGCGGCTCGGACGTCATCTGCGACTCGGGCGACGGCGGCACGTACGACACGTTCGGCGGCGTCAGCCTGCTCGCGAATGCGTCGGCCGGCATCATCTACGAGCTGACCCACGACGTCTCCATCGAGGTCGGCGCGCAGTACAACCTGCAGTTCCTGCCCGGCCCGTTCGCGGGCGCGAGCGGCGAGCGCGGCGGCTACCTCACCATCTTCGGCGGCGGCACGCTGTACTACTGAATGGGGTTTCGATAGACGCGTCGGCGTCG
>JADZFZ010001069.1 GCA_020854145.1 Deltaproteobacteria bacterium
CACACGAGCACGAACAAGGTCGCCGTGGCGGCGGGCGTGAGCGTCGGCTCCCTCTACCAGTACTTCCCGTCCAAGGAGGCGCTCGTCGCCGCCCTCGTCGAGCGTCACGTGACGCAGACACTGGGAGCCATTCGCGCCGAAGCGCCGTCGCTGTTCGCGATGCCCGTGGAGCGAGCGGTCCGCCGGTTCGTCGAGATGATGATCGACGCGCACCGCGTGGATCCGGCGCTGCACCGGGTCCTCTGCGAGCAATTGCCGCGCGTCGGCGACCTCGATCGGATTCACCAGGTCGAGCACGAAGGCGAGGCGCTCGCGCGCGCATTCCTCGCCGCGAAGCGTGACGAGATCGAGCCCGAGGATCTCGACATCGCCGCATTCGTGGTGGTGCACACGGTCGAGGCATTGACCCACGCCGCGGTCCTGCTGCGCCCCGAGCTCCTGCATCGGCCCGAGCTGGTGGACGAGGTCACCGCGGTCGTCGTGCGTTACCTGCAACCGACGAAGGCGCGCGCCTGATCGGTCGCGCGCCCGGCGTCGTCAGATCCCCGTCGGACCGCCCGGGCAGACCGCGGCCGTCGGGACCGTGCCCAGCGCAACGGCCGCTGCGCCCATGTCCACGACGGCGCGCCACGTCGAGGCGATGGGCTCGGACGTCTCGTCGTCGCGCATGCCCCCCGATGAGAAGCCGTTCGCGTCGGCACGACGTGCTTCGGAGCCCTCGGTGTAATCACACCGGACGAGGAAGTGATCGCGGGGATTGGTCGGGTCGTAGCCTGGCTGGACCATGGAGTCGGCGGGCATGTCCGTGGCGTACGTGCTCGGTGTGGTTCCAGGGTCACTTCCGTCGACGCTGATGCCGGTCTTGTTGATTGCCGGTTGAACCGTTCCGCTGCTCCCACGCCATCGGACGTAGTCGATGTCCGTCACCAGGTCCGTCGCTTCGTCCCAATAGAAGAGCATCAAGCCATCGCTGGAGTTGCTGAGGCGACCGTTCATGGCATTGCCGTAGCTGACCATGTCCGCCGTCGCGTTGGAGTTCGTGATCTCGAACTGAGCCGTGGCGCCCGACGCCATCGCGGCGAGACCCACCGCCGACCTGGCCACGACGACGTACGATCGCGGTGCGACCACGGACATCCCGGGGAAGCGAATGATGAAATCGAGCTCCCCAGCTCCCTCCGGGGGCGTGACCCCACCCGGGCGTTCGCCATAGCGGTTGAAGTTCGTGATGAAGTAGCGCGAGAGATCCACCGCGACGTCGTTGGGATTGTAGATCTCGATTGCCTCTCGCTGGTCGCCACCGACGATCACGCGACTCATCAGCAGTCGCACGGGGGTGGTGACTCCCGGTCCGGCGTCGGTCGCGGGGCCGGTGTCGCGAGGCCCGGAATCGATTGGCCCCGTGTCCGGTGGGCCCATGTCCATCGGGCCGGAGTCCATCGGGCCCGTGTCCGGGAGGCCCATGTCGAGATCGACGATGCTCATGTCGACGGGAGGACCCATGTCCGGCGGACCGAGGTCGGGGTCGGGCGGAGGGCCCATGTCGATGGGCGGCGGCGGAGGGCCCATGTCGATGGGCGGCGGCGGCGGGCCCATGTCCGGATCGGGAGGCGGGCCGAGATCGGGCGGTGGCGGTGGCGGGGTGGGGCCGAGATCGGGCAGGACCGGGGGGCCCATGTCGATCCCGCCGTCGGGCGGTGGAGGACGGCGCGCGTCGAGCTCTTCGGGCAAGCAGACGCCACTGACCGCCATGGTGCCGGGGCCACACTGATAGCCGCCGTCACCGCAGCCGAACGAGCCGATCGAAAGTGCAAGAAGGCCGGGCGCGGCAAGCGCGGCGGTCCGAGCGAAGCGATGCTGCATGCGGGCCATGGTACGCAATTCCGAGTGTGGCCGCCGCACCGAGAAGGCGTGTCGACGCTAGGAGCGCAGGTCGTCCGCGAGGTCGGCTCCGCTCGCCAGCAACCCCGGCAAGCCACCGGTGTGGAGGAAGAGGACGCGATTGCCGAGCGCGCGTCCCTCCGTGCAGAGGGCGTGGAAGGCCTTGCCCGTGTAGACGGGGTCGAGCACGAGGCCTTCCGTGCGCGCCGCGCGCAACATGGTCGCGCGCATCTCGGGATAACTCTGCGCGTAGCCGGGGCCTTTGTAGCCGTCGATCACGTCGAGCGACGTCAGCGACGGGCCCGGAAGCCGGTAGCGCGCGTCGGCCTCCCCGCAGAGTCGGTCGATCGCGGCGCGGAAGTAGTCTTCGTCGTCGCACACGGCGATGGCGACGACGTGAGCCGCGACTCCCTCGCGTGCGGCGCCGAGCATCGCGCCCGCAGCGGTTCCGCCCGATCCACACGCGAGCACGATCGAGTCGAACGCGATGCCGTTACGCGACGACGGTCCCTCGCCGCGCGCCACCTGCTCGCGGATCTCGCACATCGCGAGCGCGTAGCCCATGGCGCCGAGCGCGTTCGAGCCACCTTCGGGGATGACGTAGGGCGTGCCGCCGTCGCGCCGGATCGTCTCCGCGACCGACGCCATCTCGTCGGCACGACGACGATACTCGTCGGGCGTCACCCATCGGATCTCGGCGCCCGCGAGCCGATCGAGCAACACGTTGCCCGAAGGTCGGGCGCCGCGTTCCGCGTCGCTGGTCGTCCGCAGCAGGAGCACCGCACGGATCCCGAGCGACGCGGCGACGAGCGCCGTCGCTCGGGCGTGGTTCGATTGGATGCCGCCGCACGTGACGACGTGGGTCGCCCCGCGGGCGAGCGCTTCGGCGAACAGGAGCTCGAGCTTGCGGAGCTTGTTGCCCGCGTCGGCTCCGCCGGTCATGTCGTCGCGCTTGACCCAGAGGTCGATGCCGAGCTCGGCGCCGAGACGCGAAAGCGGACGGAGGGGAGTCGGCCCGTGGACGAGGGGGATTCGCGGCAGCGAGAGCAACATGCGGACGCTCGTACCACGCATCGCGCGGCTCGGTCTCGGAGCGTGGTACACCCGATCCGGCGATGGCGCAGAACGACCTGACGGGGCTGGGGGAGATCAACGCGTTGCTCGGACGCGGGACCGACTTCACCGGCAAGCTGGCGTTCGACGGCCGGGTACGCATCGACGGGAAGTTCCAGGGCGAGATCTTCTCGGACGACGTCTTGATCATCGGAGAGGGTGGTGAGGTGCGCGCGGAGATCGAGGTCGGGACGTTGATCGTGCGCGGCGGCGCCGTCTGGGGGAACGTTCGCGCCTCGCAGCTCATCGAGATCTGGGCGCCAGGCCGCGTCTACGGGAACCTCGCCGCACCCCAGCTGTTCATCGACAAAGGCGTGATCTTCGAGGGCCAGTGCAAGATGACGACACCCGACGGCGCCGAGGTCGCGACCAGCGATGGCTGAACGCCACGCTTACGCGCCACCGTGTCGCGCAGCCGCGCGGCGACGCGCTGGTCTGCTCGCGTGGCCGGCCCTAAGTCGAGTGGCGTGTGCCTTGCTGGGCTCGACGCGCCCGTGGACGCCTCACGTGCCGATGAAGCGCGAGCGGGGTGCGCACGTCGTAGTGGCGGACGGAACGTCGAAGGAGAGCCCATGGGGCATGTGATTCGCGCGGGTCTCGTGGGGCTCGTGCTCGCGTCGGCGGTGGCCGCGTCCGCGAGCGCTCAGGACGTGTCGGCGAGTCTCCGATCCGGACGGATCGAGAGCTCGACCCGCGAGGTGCGAGGCAACGACATCCGGTCGGGCCGCGCGATCGTGCTCGTGAACGCACCGCTCGAGGCGGTGATGCGCGAAGTCACGGACTATGGCCGCTACCGCGATTTCATGCCGCGATTCCGGCAGAGCCGCGCGATCTCGGGACGCGGCGCGAACCGCAGGGTCTACATGCAGGTGACCATCCTGGGCGGGCGCGCCGAGATCTGGGCGCTCACGCGATTCTTCCAGCGTGCGCCGCGGGGTGAGACCCGCATCATCGAAGGCCAGATGGTCGAGGGCAACGTCGATGGGCTGTGGGCGCGATGGGAGCTGACCCCGGTCGACGAGGGTGCCCGCACGCTCGTGAGCTTCGAGATGTTCGTGGATCCGAGCTTCCCCGCGCCCTCGAGCCTGGTCACGAGCGAGAACGAGCGGTGGGCCGCCCGGGCGGCACGCGCCCTGCGGACGCGCGTGCAACGTCGGCTGACGGCGCAGGCCAGCGCGAACTGACCGACGGCGGAGGCCCGCACCGCGCCGCGACCCTGGTGGCGAGAGCGACGCGCGCCCCTGGCCTCCGC
The DNA here is from genome assembly GCA_020854145.1 of Deltaproteobacteria bacterium. Classification (GTDB taxonomy): domain Bacteria; phylum Myxococcota_A; class Polyangia; order Polyangiales; family JADZFZ01; genus JADZFZ01. Next base: position 4,247 of record JADZFZ010001069.1, read on the forward strand.
ACGCGTGTCGCCCTAGGACTGCGGTGAGCCCGTAGCCCATTTTTTTGGCGGTTTCCGTGGCTTGACGCTCCTCGGGGGCACTGCTACAGAGCCGCGCCGTTCGCGCCCGGGGCGTCGTCGCTCACGACGCGGAGCGCTCGCCGGGAGGCCCGGAGCGATGATCGACCTCGACATCACCTTCTTCGTTCAGATCGTCCTCTTCTTCGTCGTCTTCTTCACGCTGCGCGCGCTCGTCTTCAAGCCGGTGCTCGCGCTGTTCGATGCGCGGGAGAAGGGGATCCACGGCGCGCGTGAAGAGGCGGAGCAGCTCGAGCAAGACGCCGCCAAGCAGGCTGCAGCGTTCGAGGAAGAGATGAAGAAGGTCAAGGCGCTCGCGGGTGACGAGCGCGACCGGTTGCGTGCGGAGGGCCTGCGCCTCGAGCAGACGTTGCTCGCGAAGGTGCGCACCGAGACGACCGAGCTGCTCGACCGTCGCCGCGCGGAGCTGCGCGAGGAGAAGGTCCGAGCTCGCCAGCGGCTCGACACGGAGGTGCCGGCGCTCGGACGGCAGATCGCCACGACGGTCCTGGGCCGTGAGGTGGTCGGATGAAGCGCGCGGCCATCCTGGGCTGTTTCCTCACGGTGCTCGCGTTCTCCGCGGTCCCCGCGCTCGCGCAGGACGAGCACGGCGACACGGCGGCAGCGCCCGAGGGCAGTGGGGGCGAGCCTGCCGGCGAAGGCACGGAGCACGGTGCCGCGGAAGCCGAGGGCGGACATGGTGGTGGGCATGGCGGTGGCCATCACGGCCACTTCAACTTCGCCGATCACCTCTTCGGCGGGGCCGAGACGCCGCCTTTCCTGGCCAACATCGTCAACTTCCTCGCGCTCTGCGCGATCCTCTACTTCATCGCGCGAAAGCCGCTGTCGAGCTACCTGACCGAGCGACGACGCGAGATCGAAGAGGGCTTGCTCGAGTCCAAGCGGATCAAGGAGCAGGCGGAGACCAAGCACCGCGACTACAAGGAGCGTCTCGCGCGCCTCGACACGGAGCTCGCGCAGCTGAAGAAGGAGATCGTCGCGGCCGGTGAGAAAGAACGTGACCGCATCGTCGCGGACGCCGAGAAGACCGCCGCGCGCATGCGTCGCGAGACCGAGTTCCTGGTCGAGCAGGAGCTCAAGCAGCTTCGCATCGACCTGCGCCACGAGATCGTCGAAGAGGCCGTGCGCACGGCCGAGCGTGTGCTGCGCGAGCGGGTCACCGCGGACGATCAGCGCAGGCTCGCCGACGAGTACGCGCGGATGGC
>JADZFZ010001070.1 GCA_020854145.1 Deltaproteobacteria bacterium
CCATGCGTCGTGCTCGAGCGGCACTCGCCCTGTTGGTCCCGTCGTCCTTGTTGGCGGCGGGGTGGGCCGGTTGTGATCAGGCCTATCCGGGCGACTCGCTCGGGGGCTTCGAGGTGAGGGGCTCGCTCGTGGAGCAGAGCTGCGGCGTGTCGATCGTCATGCCGAACGATCCGCTGGACTTCGAGGTCGAGCTCCGGCGCGACGGGAGCACCATCTATTGGCGGCGTCCCGGCGCTCCGGCGATGGATGGTCATTTCAGCGAGCGCAATCAGTCGTTCGAGCTGAGCGCGACCTCGAGCTTCCTGTTGCGCGAGGCGTCGCCCGCGGACGGGCTCGGGCCCTGTCGCATCATGCAGCAAGAGACGATCGGCGGCCGTCTGGAGGTCGTGACCGACCCGAGCGCCCCGGTGATTCCCGCTTCCGATGCCGGAGCCTCCGATCCAGACGCGGGCGCTCCGGCGCCGATCTATCGATTCTCGGGCGAGAACTCGGTGAGCTTCTCGGTGGCTTCGGGCGCCGATTGTCGGGATCGAATCGGCGTCGAGCAGGGCCAGTTCCCGATGTTGCCCTGCCGTATTCGCTACGAGCTCGAAGGCGAGCCGATGGAAGAGGCGCCGGACTGGTAGGCGGTCGGCTCAGCCGCCTCCGCAGACGGCCGGCGTCGAGCAAAGCTCGGCACAGCAGACGAGCGTCCCAGGACAGGGGTCGCCCACCTCGACCCTGCAGAGCCCACCGGCGGCTTCGTCGCAATACAGCGGTCGACAATTGAGCGTTGCGCCGGCACAGGGGTCGTCGCCCGATTGGCAGATGCCTGCGGAGCAAGTGTCGCTTACCGTGCAGGCGATCCCGTCCTCGCAGCTGGCGCCATTCATGCGCGGCACCCAGGTCGTCTGCCCGTTGGCCGCGCAACGTTCGCAATCGTTGCTCGGATTGTGCTCGTTGACGGCGAAGCACACGCCGTCGATGAAGCAGCCCGAATCGACGCGATGAACGCAGCGTCCGCTCTCGCACGCATCCGTCGTGCACATGCGCCCGTCGTCGCAGTCCTCGCGATCGTCGCACGCCGCGCAGATCCCCGAGAGGCACGAGGTCGTGCCGGGGCACGCGTTACCGCACCGACCACAGTGCGTGTTGCTCGAGCTCGTGTTGACGCAGACGCCGCCGCAGCACTGACCGCCCGCGCACGTCGTGCCGTTCGCTGCCGGCATGGTCGCACACGTTCCCATGATGCAGGCCTCGACGGTGCACGGATCCATGTCTGCGAGGCACCCGGCCGTCGCCACGCAATTGCCGTCGCCGTCGCACATGGAGACGGCGGAGCAGTCGTCGCCGTCGTCGCACGCGGCGCCGGCAGGCAAGGGGACGCCGCATCCGACGACGGGATCACAGGTCTCCTGGATGCAGGGCCCCGCATCGAAGCACGCGAGCGTCATGCCCGGCGTACAGACGCCCGCGAGACACGTCGCTGCCGTCGAGCACGCGTCGGCCGCTCCGCACGTCGTGCCATCGCCCACCGAACGGGTGACGCAACCGCCGTCCGTGCAGCTGTCCTCCGTGCATGGGTTGAAGTCGTCGCAGTCGAGGGCGGACGAGCACACGAGCATCGACGTGTCGCGCGGCGGCGGGCCTGCGTCCTCGAGCGGACCGAGATCCGAAGGCACGCGCGCGTCGAGCCCGCCGTCCATGGGGATCGCGGAGTCGACGGCGGCGTCCGTCGGCGCGCCCGAGTCCCTCGATGCGCCATCGGACGCGCCTCCGTCGTCGAGCGCGGCGTCGCCCTCGGACGCGCCGTCGCGGTCGCGCCCGCCCTCTTCGCGCGGTCGGGCGTCCGAGCCTTCGGAGCCGAAGGTCAGATCACCGAAGCCCGTGAGCGCGCTGCACGCCGAGCCCGTCGTCACCGCGAGCGCGAGGACGGCGAGGGTCGGGCGACTTCGGAGCACGGGCGCAGTCTGTCGCAATCTCCGCGATCGGTGTATTCCGATCGACGAAGGCCCTCGCGCGGCCCGATCCGGTCGGGGTTCCGCGAAGTCGGCGGCGGCGGCTCGACCCGACGCGTGCGTGGATGACCGGAGAGGCTGCCCGACGAGACCCTTTGGGTACTCACACGGGAATTGAACCCGCGTCATCTCGATCCATAACCGAACGCTCTACCACTGAGCTAGTGAGTGAAGGCCAACGCCCACGTGGCAGCGCTCTCCGAGAGGGAAACTATCACTCCTCGGCGGAGGGCGGTACGGGGGCGGGGCCGGATTCACCGTCACCGCCGGCGCGTGCGCTCATCTGTCTCACGGAGCGCTCGAGGGGAGTGCCCGCGACGACGTTTCGGATGAGCTCGAGCGGAGTCTTTCCGCCGAGGAGCGACACGAGATTCATGTTCGCGGCGGCGGCCTTCATGACCTCGCTGTCCGAGGCGGCGTGCAGAGCGCCCACGAGCTCGCGTTGGATGGCCTGGATTCGCAGCGCGTCGGCTTCGGCGAGGGAGCGGACGTAGCCCGCGTCGATCTCGGCCGTGCGCGCGGCGTGCGACTCGGCGACCTCGTGGACGCGCTTCTTCGCCGTCGCGTCGGCGTCGGCCTCGGCGATGCGTCGGCTGCCGGCGGCCTCGGAGCGGGCCTTCGCGGTGCGGAGCTCGTGCTCGAGCGCGCGCTCGGAGTGTTTCTGCTGCCGGTCGAGCTCGGTGTCGCGGCGGGCTGCGGAGAGCTCGATCTTGCGGTGCTCGACGCGGTGCGATTGCTCGGCGTCGACGA
>JADZFZ010001071.1 GCA_020854145.1 Deltaproteobacteria bacterium
CCGCGCCCGCCGACCGTCGTGCACGTCTGCGACGACATCGCGTGCAAGGCCCGCGGCGCCGATTCCCTCCTCGAGTCCCTCTCGCGCGCTCCGGAGCAGCCGCTCGCCTCCCACATCGCGCGCTCGCCGTGCCTCGGGCTCTGCGAGCAAGCCCCGGCTGCATTGCTGGTGTCCGCGGGCCGTGAGCCCGTCGAGCGCGGCTTCGGTCACGCCACGGTCGAGCGTGTCCGTGGTGCGCTCGAATCGGCCATCGCGCCCGATTGGCGGCCCGCGGCCATCCCGCAGCGCGACGTGCCGGGCGCACCTCCTCTGCGCCTCCTGCGTCGCGTCGGGCGAATCGACCCCGCGAGCCTCGACGACTACCGCAGAGAAGGGGGCTATCGCGCGCTGCGCATCGCGCTCGACGCCGGACCCACCTCCGTCGTTCGCGAGATCACCGACTCCGGCCTGCTCGGGCGCGGCGGCGCCGCGTTCCCCACCGGTCGCAAGTGGGAGGCGGTCGCGCGGCAACCCGTTCGCCCACACTACGTCGTCTGCAACGCGGACGAGTCCGAGCCCGGCACTTTCAAGGACCGCGTGCTCATGGAGGAAGACCCGTTCTCCATCATCGAGGCCATGACCATTGCCGGCTTCGCGGTGGGAGCGGAGCGCGGTTACCTCTACGTACGCGCGGAGTACCCGGCGGCCGCGGAACGCCTCCGGTCCGCGATCGAGCGCGCACGCAGCCGCGGCTTGCTCGGGGACGACGTGATGGGCCGCGGGCTCCGATTCGACATCGAGGTGCGTCGCGGCGCGGGCGCATACATCTGCGGCGAGGAGACCGCCCTGTTCAACTCGCTCGAGGGCTTCCGCGGAGAGCCCCGGAGCAAACCACCCTTCCCCGTCGAGGTCGGCCTCTTCGGCAAGCCGACCGTCGTCAACAACGTCGAGACGCTCGTCAACGTGCTCGACATCCTGGTGGAGGGCGCGGCCGCCTATCGCGCGCTGGGCACCGCGGCGTCGCCCGGAACACGATTGTTCTGCCTCTCGGGCCACGTGGAGCGCCCGGGTCTCTACGAGGTTCCCTTCGGCACCCGCCTCGACGCGCTCCTCGCGCTGGCGGGAGGCGTGCCGGGCGGACGTCGATTGTCCACCGTCCTTCTCGGCGGCGCGGCAGGCACCTTCCTCACCCCCGACGAGCTCACCCTGCCTCTCACGTTCGAGGACACCCGCAAAGCCGGTGCGACGCTCGGATCCGGGGTCGTCCTCGTGCTCGACGACTCCGTCGATCTCCCCGCGTACCTGGCGCGCATCGCCGCATTCTTCCGCGACGAGTCGTGCGGTCAATGCGTCCCCTGTCGCGTCGGCACCGTGCGCCAGGAAGAGCTCGTGACGCGTATCGTACGCAGGTCCCCTCTCGGCTCCGTCGAGCACGACAAGGTGCTTCTCCGGGAGCTCGGTCAGGCCATGAGAGACGCCTCCATCTGCGGTCTGGGACAGACGGCCTCTTCCGCCATCGAGTCGGCCGTCGCCAAGCTCGACGTCTTCGAAGGACCACGATGAGCGATCACGACGACCTGGTGCAGCTCCGCCGCTCCGTCGAGCTCACCATCGATGGACGCAAAGCCCGTGTGCCCGAAGGCGCCACGTTGCTCGATGCCTGTCGCGCGCTCGGGATCGACACACCCACGATGTGCTGGGCGGAGAACCTCACTCCCGTCAACGTCTGTCGCGTCTGCGTCGTCGAGGTCGAAGGTGCACGCGTGCTCGTCCCGGCATGCTCCCGCAGAGCGGAGGGCGGGATGGTGGTACACACCGACAGCGAGCGCGTCCGCACGAGCCGCAAGCTGGTGCTCGAGCTGCTCGCGTCCTCCGTCGATGTCTCGACGACACCGGCGTTCCCGGCATTCGCAGCCCGCTACGGCGCCGATCCCTCGCGATTCGGGCCGCGCGCGACGCCCGGCGCCGCCGACGCTCGCGATCGTGCCGAGGCCGGGCACCACCATGCGACCGACGGCGCCTCGGCGGAGACGGTCGCGCAGCCCGTGAAGGTCGACAACGACCTGTACGTGCGCGACTACGCCAAGTGCATCCTCTGTTACAAGTGCGTGGAGGCCTGCGGCGACGATGCGCAGAGCACGTTCGCCATCGCGGTCGCGGGTCGCGGCTTCGAGGCGCGAATCTCCACCGAGCTGAACGTGCCGCTCCCCGACTCCGCGTGCGTGTATTGCGGCAACTGCATCGGTGTCTGTCCCACGGGCGCACTGATGTTCAAGACCGAGCACGATCTGCGCGCGAAGGGCGAGTGGGACGAGACGCGCCAGCGAGAGGCCGACACCATCTGCCCCTATTGTGGAGTCGGCTGCACGCTCACCGTGCGCGCCCAGGACAATCGCATCGTGCGCGTGACCTCCCCTTCCGACCACTCGGTCACGAGCGGTCACCTGTGCATCAAAGGCCGGTTCGGCTGGCAGTTCGTGCAATCCACACCCGAAGACGAGCCCTGACCGGGCCATCTCCGGCGTGCGGTCAACGCGCGTGCGAATCGAGCTCGATCGTGCCCGCCGCCACCGCGTGCATGGCGGAATCGAGGACAGCCGCCGCGGCAAACCATCGCTGCCCAGGCTGCAGCGCCCAATTGCCGATGCACATCCCGTGGCCGAACTCCGCCAGCCCGTGCTCGACCGGGAGCACCATGTCGCCGACGAACGAGCGTCTCTGGACGTCCGCCGCGCTGCGTGCGACGCGCAGCCGGAGCCAAACGGCGTCGGAGTCGTCGGTCGCGGAGACGCGAATCGGGATCTGGTCGGCGGGGCCACATCCGAACTCCGTCCGGACGAACGACTCGGGCTCGATGCCGCGCACCACGGGCGGCGTGGAGTCCGGGCCCACCCCGGTCGTGATGGACGCCAATCGCGTCGAGCGTGGCAGGGTGGAGAGCTCGTATCGCGTGCTCGGCGCCAGGGCACGCGTCGGGCGGAGCACGAGCGTTCGTTGTCGGCTCTCGAGGTCGAGCACGATGCGCAGGCGCGTCGCGCGGCCGCCCGGATCGTAGAGCGCGAGCCGCGGGGTCTGCCTCCGATACGCGTCCGTCCCATGACGGTGGATGAGCAGACGGGTATTGGTCGGGACGCCCGTCGCGCCGTCGCGCGGCCACACGTCCTGCAGGTCCAGAGCGCCGGGCGTGCAGTTGGCACCCACGGGCGCAGGCGAGAGAGACGCCACGATCACGAGAAGAGCGAGAGAGCGCGAGGGCGTGGTCGAGGCTCGCATGTCGAGTGGTACGCGCGTATTCATCTCATTCTCCGAGCTCGACGGGAATCGTCTCGCACGCGAGGGAGAGCGGGCGAGCGCATCCTGCAGACCCGAGCACGGCCGCGAGTGCACGCGGCGAGTGGATCCTGCCACCATCGCGCGCGATGCCGACCCGACGAAAGCCCTCCCACGCTTCGGGCACACGCGCCCCATTCGACCCCGACGCGGCGCTCCGAACCCTGGCGAAGAGATTCCGCGAGATCGGTTCCCCCGAGCGCGCCGAGCACGAGAAGGCGTACATGAAGAGCGCGCTGCGATTCCACGGCGTCACGAGCCCGCAGGTCGTCGATGCCGTGCGCGAGCTGCTCGCCGCGCACACCCCGCCGACGCGCGATCAGATTCACGCCCTGGTCGACGCGGCGTACGCGAGCGGGTGGTTCGACCTCAGATCCGCAGCCTTGTCGGTGATGGGCAGACGCGTGAATGCGCTCGAGCCCGACGACCTGCCGTGGCTCGTCGACCTCGTCCGCCGATCCGGCTGCTGGGCGCACGTCGATTGGATTGCGCCCAAGATGCTCGGCGACGTCCTCGGGCGACACCCGGAGCTGCTCGGTCCGAGGCTCCGCGAATGGGCGAAGGACCCCGACTTCTGGGTCCGGCGGGCCGCGTTGCTCTCGCAGCTCGATTCCCTGCGGCGAGGTGCCGGCGACTTCGCGCTGTTCGCCGAGATCGCCGGACCGATGGTCGTCGAGCGAGAGCTCTTCATCCGAAAGGCCATCGGATGGATCCTGCGCGAGGTCTCCAAGAAGCGTCCCGAGCTGGCTTTCGCGTTCCTGCGCGATCACCGCGCGAAGGTCGCCGGTCTCACGCTGCGCGAAGGTGCCAAGTATCTGCCTGCGGACATGCGCCTCGGCCTCGGTCTGAGCTGAAGAGGTGATTCGTGCCCGCGGTCCGGGCCGAAGGGTGACAAACCACCGTGGGTGCGATCGAGCGGGGCGCGTTACGGCACGGGGCCTGCTGGGTCTCCGGATCGATGACCGATCTGTGTCGATCCTTGCCAGTTGCTCTCGCGGCGCTCCTGTCGTTCTCGGTGGCGTGCTCCGAGTCGGCCGACCGCGCCGACGATGCCGGCGGGCCGGGCGTCGATTCGAGC
>JADZFZ010001072.1 GCA_020854145.1 Deltaproteobacteria bacterium
ACGAGCGTTCCCGGCTCGATCGCGCGCCAGGGCTCGGACGTCGGGGGCTCGCTGGCGACGAGCACCGCGGGCGTCCGGCGCGACGCGCCGACGCGGGCGTCGGGCACACGATCGAGGACGTAGAGGCTGCGGCCGAGGACGAACGCGAACAAGGTCCGGCCGTCGGAGCACAGGAAGGTCGCGGCGCCGACCTCGGGGATCGCGCAGAGCTCGCGCACGCCGGCGTGCAAGCCCGACGCGACGTCGCGTGCCTCGTCGATGCGGGTCAGCAGGAACGCGAAAAGGCGCTCGCTGTCGGTGTCGCCTTCGATCTGCCGCGAGCGTTCGCTCGACGTGCGCGCGGCCAATCGCGCCGTCGCGCGGACGGTGCCGTTGTGCGCGAGGACGAGCCCGTCGCGCTCGAAGGGGTGCGTGTTGACGAGGGAGCTCTCGCCGACCGTCTTCTGGCGTACGTGCGCGATCACGAGGTGTGCGCGGGTCTCCGACGCGACCGCGTCGAAGAGCGCGCAGCCGTCCGCACGCGAAGGGGCCTTGCGAACGTGCCAGCGGCCCTCGGCGAACGTCGCGACGCCCCATCCGTCGCCGTGCTCGGCCGAGAGGGTCGCGAGGCTCCGCGGGGCATCGCGCATCAACACCCGCACGGGCATCGGGCTCGCCGCGATCACGCCGATCATCCTGCACATGGCGCCGAGACCGATTGCCTACGACGAGATGGGTCGATCGGACCAGTTCCTGACGAGGCCCGGTCGAGCCGAGGAGGTGCCTCGGGCGCGTCGGTGGTATACGGGCCTCCCTCGGAGGAGAGAGGCCATGACGTCATCGAACGGATCGCAACTCGACGGCTTCGCGCTCGTGCTGGGCGCTTCGAGCGGCTTCGGCGCCGCGACCAGCGTGGCGCTCGCGAAGGCGGGCATGAACGTGATCGGCGTCCACCTCGATCGCCGCGCCACGATGCCCGCCGTCGAGCAGGTGGTTCGCGACATCGAGGCCGCGGGTCGCGAGGCGTGGTTCTTCAACGTCAACGCGTCGGACGAGGGCAAACGGCGCGAGGTGCTCGAGACCGTCCGCGCGCGATTCGCCGAGCGCGGCAAGGGCGAGTCGGTCCGCGTGCTGCTGCACTCGCTCGCGTTCGGGACGCTCAAGCCCTACGCCGCCGACACCGACGAAGCCGCGATCACGAAGATGAACATGGACATGACGCTCGACGTGATGGCGCACAGCCTCGTGTACTGGACGCAGGACACGCGGCGGCGCGCGCTCTTCGCGAAGAACGCGAGGATCTTCGCGATGACGAGCTGGGGCAGCCGTGCGGTGTGGAAGGGCTACGGCGCCGTCAGCGCAGCCAAGTGCGCGCTCGAGTCGCACATCCGCCAGCTGGCTGCCGAGCTCGCGCCGGAAGGCATCACGGCCAACGCCATCATGGCAGGCGTCACCGACACGCCCGCGCTGCGCAAGATCCCGGGCAACGAAGACATGATGAAGGTGGCGCTCGCGCGAAACCCGTCGGGCCGTCTGACGCGACCCGAGGACGTCGCTTCCGCCATCGTCGCGCTCTCGCACGCGGGCGCGCACTGGATCACCGGCAACGTGATCCAGGTCGACGGCGGCGAGGCCATCGCGGGGTAGCGGGCGCCCGACCGCGAGCGGGACGCCTGTTGCCTCGGGGCAACGGTCGGCTGTCGCCCCGTGGCGTCACCGCCGGTGCGCGCGAGTCGCGATGCCACGTCGCCCTCGCCAAGCGCGCGTGGAACGTGCTCTGCTTGGTTCGGACGCCATGACGTTCGCGCGCTGGCAGATCGCATCGCTCGTGGTGGCTCTGGCCTGCCCTGCGGCCGCGGCTGCGCAGTGGCAGCCCGCGCCGGTTCGCGGCTTCACGGCGCCGACGCCGATGGGGCCCCCGGTGGACGCGGGCGCCATCCCGGCCGATGCGGAGCCGGAGACGCCGCATCCAGGCGCCGCGGATCCGGCGTCGCTCGGACCGGGGCAGTTCGTGTTCGAGGCGGGCAGCGGCGTGCCCGTCGTGTACGGGATGGCGGACCTCGGTCTCGGTCGCGGCTTCGCGCTCGGTGCCGACGTCTCGTATCACGTCGAATCGACGCTGCGCCTCGCGTCGCGCCTGCAGTGGGGGATTGGCTGGTCGAAGCTCTTCATCGCGGCTTCGCTCGAAGCGGCGCTGCCCGTCTACCTCGAGGATCGCGACATCGCGCCCGACTCGATCAACGACGCCGACTTCTCCCTGGCGCTGCGCGCGCGTGCCGGCGTGCGATTGAGCTCGACCGCGCTCCTCTATCTGGAGCCGGTGTTCCGCGTCACCTTCGATGGCAGCCCGCCCGTCGATGCGCTCGGCGGTGTGCCGGAGGGTAGCGAGACCGCGACGGCGTTCGGCGCCGGCGTCGGCGCGGCGATGCGGTTGGCGGGACCGCTCGGGCTGCACGCCATCGCTCGAGGCGAGTCGGGAGCCAATCGCGTCGCTCAGGCCGTCGAGTTCCGATTCGGCCTGACGGTCACGACGGATGCGTTCCTGCGCCCCGCTGCGCGCGAGACCGACCGACCACGCCGCCGCCAGACCGCGATGCGGTGATCAACCCCGCCTCCGTGCTGGCTGGCGGGGGCTGCGCTCGCCCCCGCGGCCCCTCGCGGCAAAAGGGGGCTGCGCTACGAGCTTGCCCCCTCTTGCGACTCCCCCGTGAAGACGGGTCCCGAATTTCGCCTTCCGACCAGGGTGCTTCGGTTGTGGGGCGTGGGAGGCTCGGAAGGCGAATTCAGGGCTTGGTCGTGCGCTGCGAGGACTCTTTGGCGATTCGCTGCGAGGGCGTCGCGCGATTCGTGGCGCGCCGCTTCTGCTGGCCCAGGTGATGGACGACGACCGTGTCCGCGGCGAAGTCGTGGAGCGCGCGTTTCTTGGGGTCGAACAGCGCGACCA
>JADZFZ010001073.1 GCA_020854145.1 Deltaproteobacteria bacterium
CGAGCTCGCGATCACCGAGAGCCGCGTGCAGCGAGGAGCTCGCCAGTTCCGAATCTCTCGATTCGACGAGACGCGCGAGCCCGAGAGCTGGTGGCTCTATCCGCTCGAGGGACGGACATTCGTGCTGGCCGGCGAGGTTCCGGCGGCGGCGGATCGCGCCCTCGACATGCCATGGCCCGGATCGGACGTCGCCTTCTCCATCCCCATGATCCCCGGATCCTGTCGTGGCGTCTCGCGTGGAGCGCTGCCCGGACCGTGCATCTGTGATCGTCGTGGCGGCGTCGATATCGGCAGCGTCGTCGTCGCCGTGTTCACGGCCGGGCTCGTGCTGCCGCAATCCGACGAACGCACGGTGCTCCTGCTGGAGTCGTCCCACGCGGGCGACGGCGTCGCGGCGCGTGCCGCGGGCGTTCCGGTCGCGGCGAGGGTCCATCGTCCGAGCCCGCCGTCGTGCGACCTGCCGGACGATCGCCGTGCCTGGTTCTGCGTGGTCGCGCGGCTCGACGACGATGGGGTCCCTGCCGACGTCGCGCGCCGACTCACGCGCGCCGGATTGCGCGCGTGGGAGCTGACGGGACGGCGCGTCGCGATGCGCGCGAGACGCGAACAGGCGGCCCGTGTCCTCGGCGCGCGCATTCGCGGTCGAGCGGCAGAGACCGATCCGTGTCCCGGATTCCGGTGCGAGCCGGAGATCGTTCGCGATCGCGCCACCGCCGCGACCCTCGGCGTCGCGTCGCTGACGCTCGATCTCGCGGCGTGCGACGGCCTGCCCTGATCCTGCGCAGCGGTCGGCACACGACGTCGTGCACACCCGTGCACCTCGCAGCGCGACGGCACACGAGCTCCTCGCGCGCCTGCCCCTCACGCTGCCTCTCCCCGCGATGCGGGCAGAGGTGACGCGCGTCCACGATCTCCGCCCAATCAGCGACCAGGCCCTCTCCGAGAACGGGGAGAGCGTCGGGGGAAAGGGCAGCGACGAGCCTGCGGCATCGCGGTTGCGTTGACGCATCTGCGAGGGACGTCATGAGCATCTGCCTGCTGCTGATCTCGCTCGGAGCTGCGCTCGGGTTCGCGGGCTCGGTCCCGCCCGCGGGACCGGGATCGGCTCTGCTGATCCAGCTCTCGAGCCGGGGGTCGCGCCCCGGATCGCTGGTGGCCTTCGCGTTCGGATGTGCCGCAGGCGAAGGGCTCTACGCGGCAATCGGAACCACGGCGTTGGGCTGGCTGGTCGGGAGGTTCCCCTTCGTCTCGCCCATCGTCGCAGGCATCGGGTTCGTCGCGCTCGCGGCGTGCGGCGTGCAATGCGCGGTCATGGCGTCCCGACGCGGTACAGGCGCGACGGGCGCTCGGACCGACGGTCGCGGCCCCGATTGGCGTGAGCTCTCGTGGCGACGAGCGCTCGTCTGGGGCGCAACGGCCGCGCTGGCGAATCCAATGCCTCTGGCGTCGTGGTCCACCACGTTCGGCCTCGTCGTGTCCGTCCTGGGTGTCGACACCGACGTCGCGGCCGGAATCGGATTCGCCCTGGGCGCGAGCGTGGGCGTCTTCGCCTGGATGTCGCTGCTCGGCGTCGCGGTCGCCCGATTGTCGCGCAAGTGGGGACCGAGCTTCGATCGCTGGCTGTTGCGCGGCACTGCCGTCGCATTGCTCTGCGCCTGTGCGGGCGCCGCGGTTTCGACCCTTCGGGGGTAGGAGGACTCATGGGAACGCATCGTTCGAACGTCTCGGGTCGAGTGTTGAGCGCCGTGGACGATCTCGCACCGCTGTTGTGCGCTCTCTTCGTGGCGGCTCCCGCCATGTTGCTCGTCCGCGCGTCACACGCGCGAGCGAGCGAGGGCCGTGCAGACGTGGAGAGCGTCTTTCACATCGCGAAGAGCGAGAATCGCAATCAGATTCACTATGGGATTCGTCTGGACTCGGCCTGCTCGCCGATGGGCTCGAGCCCGGTGTACGCCTACTGGCGCGACTACGAGGACGGACCGAACGCACGCTCCGAGCTGCTCTCGCGCGAGGAGCCCGCTTATGGGATCGGCGCGCAGCACGTGCGGCGCTCGGATGCCGGTTCCACGATTCGTCTGCGGATGAGGGCGTTTGCGACGCGCGTGATCACCATCGAGGTCTCGCGCGGCCCCACGGGATGTGTCGCTCGGGCCGTCACGACGATCGGCGGCCAGCGCGCGCGCCTCGATCGAGTGTGGGCCGAGATCGGTTTCTACTCGATCGACCACATCGTGCTCCAGGGAAGGCGCGTCTCCGACGGCGCGCGCATCACCGAGCGGATCGAGCCCTGATGCCAGTCGCTGCACGCCAGTGTGCAATCGATTGCACACGCCTCGTGCGACCGGAGACCGACCGCGGCGGCGATACGCAGGAAGGTGCGTGGTACGGTGACTGCCTGGACCCCTCCTCATGTCGACGGCCAGCCGGGAATCGTCACGTTGACCGCGCTCGACTGGGTTCGCCTCGCGGCTTGTGTGGTCCAGCTGTCGGTCGCGCTCCTGGCGGTCCTCCGGGGCGGACGAAGCCCGACGGCGATGCCGCTCGCCCTGCTCGCACTGTCGCTGTTCGCGTGGAGCTCCTGTGCGCTCGTCTGGTCGGTATCGGGCCACGTGCAGTGGCACTGGCTCGAGATGGCCATCTCGCCGGCGACGACGCCCATGGTCCTTCATCTCGTCGCAGTGGTCGTCGGAGAGTTGCGCAGGCTGCGTCGCGTGATGATCGCGAGCTACCTCCTCCTCGGTGCCTTCGGCGCCTTCTCGGGAGCTGCGCTCGTGTCACCCGCCGTGGAGACCTTCGTGGGCACTCCCGCGTGGGCGCTCGTCGCGGTGGCGCTGATGCTCCCGGTCCTGGGCATCGCGGCGTGGCTCCTCATCCGACATCGCCGACGCGTGGACGGGATCGAGGAGCGGCTCCAAGCGTCCTTGCTCCTTCTCGCGCTGGCGACGACCGTCGTGTTCGCCATCACGGAGCTCGTGGCGGATCTGGGCGTCGGCGTCCCACGTCTCGCATCCACGGGAGCGGCCGTCGGCGCAGCGATCGTGGGCTTCGCCACCTTGCGCTCGTCGTTGCTGGGGAGACCGGTCGACACGATGGTGGGTGTCCACGCCGTCGGGCTGGCGACTCTCGGCGTCCTCGCGCACGTCCTCGTGTTTCGGACGCTGGGAACGAGCACGACCATGTTGGTCGTCGGCACCGTGTCGGTCACCCTGGGGGTCCTGGCCGCGGCTCGCCGCGTGGCTGGCGACGTCGCAGTGCGCGCGGCGCGGCAGACGCAGCTCGCCGCGCTCGGCAGGGTCTCGGCGCAGATGGCGCACGACCTGCGAAACCCGCTGGCAGCGGTGAAGGGAACCGTCCAGTTCCTCCAAGAGGAGCGAGCATCGGGCCGATCCATCGACGGGCAGGACGAGTTCCTGGCGTTGATGGCCGACCAGCTCGACCGGATGAAGTCGATCATCGAGCACTACCAAGTCGCAGTGAGCCTCGAGGCGGCCGTCGCGCCGCTCTCGGTCAACGACGTAGTGCGCGAGGTGCTCTCGCTGCAGCGATTCGCCGACACCCAGGTCGTCGTCGAGTCGAAGCTCGCCGACGGCTTGCCGGACGTTCCGGGAGACCGACAGCTGCTGACGCGAGCGCTGCACAATCTCGTGCGCAACGGGTGCGACGCGATGCCGACGGGCGGGACGCTGACGGTCACGACGTCGCTCGAGGGTCATGGGCGAAGCGGGCGCGCGGTCGTGGTGACGGTCGAGGACACGGGAATCGGCATGGACCCCGGCACGCGGGAACGCATCTTCGAGTCGTTCTTCACGACGAAGTCCGGCGGCACCGGGCTCGGGCTCCCTTTCGTGCGTCGAGTCGCCGAGGCACACGGTGGAGACGTCTCCATCTTCAGTGTCCCCGGCCATGGTACGGTCGTGCGCCTTTCGCTGCCGTCGAGGGCAAGCGTCGAGGAGACGAGGGGGAACCGATGACGGAGCCAGTCATTCTGGTCGTCGACGACGAGCCCGCGGTCGGGCGCGTGCTCGTGGCGCTGCTGGGTCAAGCCGGGATGGCGGCCGATCACGTGCTCTCGGGTGAGCTCGCCCTCGCCGCGCTCGAGCGCCGTCCATACCAGGTCGTCGTCACGGACATTCGCATGCCGGGGATGGACGGCATGGCGGTCCTGCGCACCGTGACGACGCAGTGGCCGGAGATTCCCGTCATCGTGTTGACCGCTCACGGAACGGTCGCGAGCGCGGTCGATGCGATGAAGGCGGGCGCCGCGGACTATCTGCTGAAGCCCTTCGATCGCGACGAGGTCGTGTTCGCCGTTCGAAAGGCGCTCACGCGCGCCGACCACGACGACCGCGAAGCCGTGCACGGCCTTCAGTCGCCGGAAGGATTCGGTGGGAGCTCGCGTGCGATGTCGGAGTGTCTCGACCTCGTCCGCAGGGCGTCCCAAGGAACCGCGACGGTCCTGCTCCGCGGCGAGACGGGCGTGGGAAAGGACGTCGCGGCGCGCGCCATCCACGAGCAGAGCGCCCGTTCCGCCGGACCGTTCGTGAAGGTGCATTGCGCCGCGTTTCCCGACACGCTCCTCGAGAGCGAGCTCTTCGGCTACGAGAAGGGCGCGTTCACGGGAGCGGCTGCGCGCAAGCTCGGACGCGTCGACCTCGCGCAAGGCGGCACGCTCTTCCTCGACGAGATCGGCGAGGTGAAGCCCGCCACCCAGGTGAAGCTGCTGCAGCTCCTGCAGGATCGCTCCTTCGAGCGATTGGGTGGAACCGAGACGCTCAAGGCCGACGTCCGGTTCGTCGCGGCGACGCACCGCGATCTCGAGTCGATGGTCAGCGCCGGCGAGTTCCGCGAGGATCTCTTCTACCGCTTGTGCGTGTTGCCCATCTGGGTGCCTCCGCTGCGCGATCGGCCCGAGGACGTCGAGATGCTCGCGCATCGATTCGTGAAGACGGCGGCGTCCGAGCAGGGGCGGGGCGCACGCTCGTTGTCCGCCGGCGCCATTGCCCTGCTGCGTACGCAGCGGTGGCCGGGCAACGTGCGCCAGCTCCAGAACTTCATCGAGCGGCTGGTCATCCTCGGCGACCGTCCCGTCATCGAGGACGAAGACGTCCGGCGAGAGCTCGGGCGGCAGCCCATCCCGGCACCGGTGGTCAATCCGGCGGCCTCTCAAGCCGGTGGGGCAGCATCGTTCGCGGAACCGTCGGAGCGTCATTCCCACGCCGGCGGCCCGGCCAGGGATCGTCCGTCCTACCCGGGTGTCGCCGGCGAGCGACCGTCGTCCCCGGGTGCCTCGCGCGAAGAGGCCGCGACGCTCGCCGATCGTCGGCGTTCGGTCGAGAGGCAGGCAATTCTCGACGCGCTCCAGCAGAGCGGGGACAACCGGACCGTGGCGGCGCGCATTCTCGGCCTGAGCCGCCGGACCTTCTACAACAAGCTGCGCGACCTCGGCATCAGCTGAAGGGTGACGAACGACCGTTCGGGCCCCTCACCTTGCCTTCCATGCGTGTTCGTCCTGGGCCGGCGGGGGGCGTCGGCGAACGCCGCGTCGAAGCCTCGAGGCGAGACCAGCGGGTGAGACCTGGGGGTCTCGGACGTCTCGCAGCCGACCCGCGAATTGTCGAGGATCAAGGCGCGCGGGGCGCGGGCACACGTCGTGCGACGTCTGGCACCGTGCGGGTCGGACACCTCCATTGGTCGTTTCTCGTCGTGGTCACCTGGTCGTCGGGCTGTTGTGACGACACCGAGAGTCGTCAGCAATCGCCCCCGTTGGTTGCCGACATGGGACCGCGGGTCTGGATGCCGGTCGACGCGGGCATCCCACCGAGACCCGACGCAGCCGCCGCCCCGGAGCAGGACGGAGGCGTGCGCGTATGCCTGGAGTTCGGCACCCTGAGCGAGGAGCAGCTGCCGCGTTGCCGGAGCACCACGCGCGATTGCGTGATGGGCTGTCCCGGCGAGGGTGGCGACGAATGCCGAGACGCGTGCTGGGCAGCCGATCCCACGCCGCGAACCGGCCCGCCCGACGACGTCGGATGCAACGACTGCATCTTCCGCCAGGTGATCGGCTGCATCGACCGCGGCCCGTGCCATGCCGAGGTCGCCGCATTCTTCTGCTGCATCGTGGACCAGTGCGCGACCGGCGGGGACAGCTGCATCGACGAGATGTGCAACGCGCAAGCGCAGGCGATGTTCGGGTGCGGCATCGCCGAGACGCCCGAGTGCATCGACGTGATCGGGGGCGAGGCGGGGATGTGTTACGCGGCCGAGGACGAGCCTGTCGAGCCCGATGCCGGAGCCACCGAGGACGGGGGGGCGTCGTGAGCGACCGACTTGCCGCAATCCGGTGCGCTCCGGCGGTCGGTGGCCTCGCGCTGCTCGCGTGGGCGTCGAGCTGCGACCAATCGCGCGACCCGACGCCGCAGCCCGCAATCCCGGCATCGGTGGAGTACCTGACTCCCGTCCAGCACCTCGTCCGAATCTCCATGGCGCTCCGAGGGACGCGCCCGGCGCTCGCCGAGCTCGATGCGGTCGAGGAGGATCCGGTGTGGCTGCCGGCCATCGTCGAGCACTACCTCGACTCGCCGGAGCTCGGCGCGACCATTCGCGAGATGCACGCCGAGCAGCTGCTCGTCGACGTCGATGGGTCGATCTACCCGGCAGGATTCCCGGCCGTCGGCGAGCTCGCCGACATGGACGTGCAGCGAATCAATCAATCGATCGTCGAGGCC
This sequence comes from Deltaproteobacteria bacterium, assembly GCA_020854145.1. Lineage (GTDB taxonomy): Bacteria > Myxococcota_A > Polyangia > Polyangiales > JADZFZ01 > JADZFZ01. The sequence goes on from JADZFZ010001073.1 coordinate 6,726, forward strand.
CCCCTGCGGCTGATCGAGCACGTCGTGACGCAGGATCGTCCGTACCACGAGGTCGTGACGGCGGATTACACATTGGCCGATCCGATCACGTCCATCGTGTTCGGAATCCCGCACGACGCGGAGGGTCCCGAATGGCAGGTGACCCACTACGAGGACGGACGGCCGCACGCCGGGGTCCTCTCGGACTCCTTCGTCTTCACGAGGCACTCGAGCACGTTCTCGAACCGCAATCGCGGGCGCGCGAACGCGATTGCGCGAGCGTTCCTCTGCTACGACTTCCTCGACCGGCACGTCGAGATCGACTCCAACATCGACCTGGCCGACGAGGAGGCGGTCGCCCACGCGATTCGGGAGAACGAAGCGTGCGTGAGCTGTCACCAGACGCTCGACCCGCTCGCGAGTCACTTCGCGGAGTACACCCCGATCTTCGTTCCCTCCCAGATCGAGGAGTACCCCTTTCGATTCTACGGGCACCCCTACAGTCGCCTGATGCGGGTCACGGACCCGGCATTCTTCGGGACACCTTCGAGCAACGCGCAGGATCTGGGAGTGCTGGTCGCGTCGGATCCCCGATTCGCGCTGTGCACGGCGCGGCGGTTCTACGGGTATCTCGCGCAGGTCGCTCCCGAGGACGTGCCTCTCGAGCTGGCATCGAGGCTGAGCGACACGTTCCTTCTCGGCGGGATGAACGCGAAAGCGCTGCTCCGCGCGATCGTGCTGTCGGACGAGTTCCGCGTGGCGTCGGCGACGGACGAGACCGAGGCCCTGGAGGCACGCGGGCTCCTCAAGGCGCGACCGACGCAGATCGCGCGCATGGTGCAGGACCTGACCGGATATCGCTGGACGACGCGGCTGCCGATCGATCTCGGGTACGGCCGAGTCGGCGACATCGATCTGATGACGGACGCGTTCTTCGGCTTCGAGGTCCTCGCCGGTGGGACCGACTCGCAGAGCGTGACCCGACCGGCATTCACCATGACGGCGACCGCTGCGCTCGCGCTCCGCGGGTTGGCTGCGCACGCCGCGCCATTCGCAGTGGACGCGGACTTCGACGAATCCGATCCGGCGCGTCGGTGGCTGCTCTCGTCGATCGACGAGAGCGAATCGGACGAGACGCGCGTACGCGCGCAGCTCGCGGAGCTCTCCCGCCGCGTGCACGGCGAGAGAGTCGCCGTGGATGATCCAGCCGTCGACGCATTGTGGTCATTGTGGTCCGGAGCCCTCACGGAGCCGGATTCGTCCACACGGCGGGCGTGGACGATGACGCTCTACGCGATGCTCCAGGACATTCAGGTCGCCTATTACTGACCATGAATCCCACCCGAAGGGTGGAACCCTCTTCTTCCTCCGCGCGCGCGGCGCGCTCGGCCCATTCGACAGCGAGGATCTCGTGACGCTGACACGAAGAGATTTGATTCGAGGCGGGGTCGCGGCAGCCGCGTGTGCCTCGTTGCCTTGGTCGCTCGAGCGCGCACGCGCCGAAACGACGGCGGCGCATCTGCTCATCGTCTTGAACTACGGCGGATGGGACACCACGTACTCGCTCGATCCGAAGCCGGGTCTGCCGCGCGTGGACGCACCGGAAGGTGAGCTGCGGCGGTTCGGCGATCTGCCCGTGTGGACGCACGAGTCGCGGCCCTCGGTGGATCGCTTCTTCGAGCGTTGGGGCGAGCTGACGGCGCTCGTCCACGGCGTGCAGGTGCGGTCGTTCGTGCACTCCGACTGCATCAAGCGCGTGATGACGGGCAGCCCGTCGGAGACCACGCCGGACATGGGGGCCATCGCTGCGTTCGAGAGGGGCCGCGACCTTCCGGTGCCGTATCTCGCCCTCGGCGCGCAAGCCCGGAGCGGACAGCTCGCGTCCATCACGGGACGAACGGGAACGACGAATCAATTGATCGCCCTGGTCGACCCGGAGGCGGCCTATGCGACTCCCGCCAGCGCGTACCTGCCCGATCCGGGACTGCAGCCGACCGAGGCGGAGTCTGCGCTGGTGGGCGCCTATCTCGCAGCGGGTGCGGCGCGTCTGCGCGCGACACGCGGTCAACGAGGGTACAACGCCGCACGCGTCGAAGACTTCGAGAGGTCGCTGCAACGCGCGTCTCGGTTGGCGGGGTTCGCCAGCGAAGGGACGGACCTCGGCGCGCGCGAGTACACCCTGGACATCGCGGTCCAGATCCCGCTCGCCGTTCGTGCGCTGCGCGAGGGTCTGTCCCACACGGCCTTGCTGCAATCGGGATTCGATTGGGACACCCACGATGGCAATGCGCAGCAGTCCGCCTACCACGAAGGGCTGTTTTCCGCGCTCGACGGTCTGTGCGGCGAGCTCGAGAGCAACGGGCTCCTCGACTCGACGCTCGTTCTGGTGCTGTCCGAGATGGGCCGCACGCCGATGCTCAACGACCAGATGGGCAAGGACCATTGGCCGGTGACGAGCTGCATGTTGCTGGGCAGCGGGGTGCGGGGCGGACGCGTGCTCGGCGGAACGAGCGACGAGCTCGGCGCATTGTCGATGGACCTGGCTACAGGCGAGCTCGATCCGGGCGGCAAGCAGCTGCAGGCGTCGAATCTCGTGGCGGGCGTGCTGGAATCGCTCGGGGTCGATCCGGAGCCGTACCTGCCGGCGACCGAGCCCTTTCGCGGGTTCAGGGCGTGACGCGATGACCGGGAGGGCGATGATGGCGCGGCGGCTCGCGGCGACGATCGGGCTGCTCGCGCTCGCGGGCTGCGCTTCGAACGATGCACCGACGGACGTGGCGCCGAACGAGGGACCGTGGGCGTCTCTGACCGAGCGGCCGTGCCCCGAGGACAGCTACCTGGATTGGGAGAGCTTCGGGGATCCGTTCGTCAGGAGCTGGTGCACGGGATGCCATTCGAGCCTGCTCGCGGAGGAGCGCCGCGAGGAAGCGCCGATCGACGTGAACCTCGACAGCATCGAGGGTGTCCGCGAGCACCTGGAACGCGTCTGGGTTCGCGCCGGGGATCAGAACGAGACGATGCCGCCGGCCGGCGGTCCGGGACCCGAGGAGCGTGAGCTGCTCGGCGAATGGCTGGCGTGCGGAGCGCCGACGCGACTCGACCTGCCGGGCTGGGAGTAGCGATCGGGGCGATCGGCTGCTTCTGCACGAATCGGACGGCTCGGCGTGGAGGGCGAGCCCTCGGAGTCATTGCCTCGGTTCGAGGGCCATGACGCGATCGGTCTGCCAGCTGGTGATGTACACGCGAAGGGCGGCCGTCGGGTCGACGGCGAGGCCGACGATTCGATCGGCGCCTTCGGGTGCCGTCGAGCGATGCGTGCTTCCCGTCGTGTCGACGATCGTGACGGTGCTCGTGTCGAAATCGGCCGTGGCGATCCACCGACCGTCGCGCGTCGAGGCGATGGTGCGCGGGTTCTGGCCGGTGGGCGCGGTGCCGATGCGCCGAAGGGTGTCGGTCTCGTACCAGCTGAGACCGCGGAGGGTGCACGAGACGAATGCGCGGCTCTCGTCGGGAGAGAGCACGATGTGGCGCGGGTACGTGCAGATGGGCTCGCGGCGTAGCTCGCGCCCGTCGGGAGAGAACTCGTGCAGGAGGCTCTCCTCGAAGGACAGGACGAGCAGCCGGCCGTCGCGCCGAACCGCCATTCCGCGTGGGTGGATGCCGGTCGGCAGCCGGCGGACCTCGGTCATCGTACGCGTGTCGACGACGGACACGCTGCGACCGGCCCAGTTGGCCACGTAGACCGTGTGCCCGTCGGGTGCCGCGACGACGACTTTGGGATGGCGGCCGACGCGCACGGTGCCGAGCAGACGGCGGGCGGCGACGTCGATGACGTGGAGGTTGTGACGGCGGAAGTTGGAGACGTAGAGCGTGCGCGAGTCTGCGGACCAGGCGCTCTCGACGGCGTTCCCGGGGAACGACACCGAGCCGGTCGGCCGGAGGGTGCGCGCGTCGTAGAAGCGCACGTTGTCGTGATTCAGTCGGCCGAAGATGCACACGGCGAGCGTGGCGCCGTCGGGTGAGATCGTGACGCTCTTCGGCTGTACGCCGGTGGGTGCCTCGCCGACGACGCGCAGCAGCGGGCCAGCGTGGGTGGTGGTGAAGATGGGCGGCAGTCGACGCGCTCGGCGCGCCAAGGCGACGGAGGGTGCCGCGACGCCGAGCGCGAGCGGAGCCACGACGGTCAACGCCGACGCGACAAAGGCGAGCACGACCGCGATTCGGGACGAGGACGTCACTTGGCCTCCGAGCACACGCGGGGCGAACGGCCGAGCGGGTGTCTGGAAGAGCCTGTTTCTCAGGCGGAAACGAAGGATTGTGCGTGCTCGTTCAAAAGGCAAACAATTCACGCGCGTCGCTGGACGCTCGGGCGTGTGGCGAATTTCGCCTTCCGACCAGAGTGGTTGGGTTGTGGGGCGTGGGAGGCTCGGAAGGCGAATCTCGGGACCAGGCCCCCTCTCCGCGAATGGGGAGAGGGTCGGGGTGGGCTCGCCGGGGCTCGGCTCACTCGGCGTTGCACGCGCTCGCATCGGTCGGTCCCGTCCCCGGGCGACGGGTCAGACGCGAACGCGGACGTCGGCGAGGTCGACCCAGGCTTGCTTGCTGTTCTCGTAGCGGACGTGGGCGCGGCGGCCGTCGATGGCGGAGACCGTGACGCGCCACCAGCCTTCCTCACCGGCTCGAAGCGCGGAGGCACGCGCGCCGTGGGGGATCTCGGGACGGAAGATGTCGGCCTCTTGGACCTCGACACGTTGGCCGTTGCAGAGGCGAACCGAGACACCGCCGTCACGGCCGCTGCCGAGCACGTTGGCGAAGAAGGCGTAGCTGCCGGCACGACCCGTCCGTACGAGCGCGAGCGCACCGAGCACGAGGCCCGTGGGACCGAGCGGATGGAGGCTCGTGGCCGCAGCGGCCGGGGGAGCCACCGACGGAGCGACCGCGGGTGCGGGCGCGACGAGGGCCGCCGGCGGTCGCATCGTCGGCGGCGGCTGCGGCGGGGAGCCCGATGTGCCCGCGCGCGTGCGGGGGTAGGTCGGCGGGCTCACGGCAGCGGGTGATGCCGGAAGCTCCGCGGCGAGCTCCGCGATCTCGACGACCTGCGCCCAATGGGCCATCCCAGCGCGCCAGGCGCGATCGTCGGGTGCGATGCCGCCCGTACGGAGGCCCTCGACCACGCGCCGATGCTCGTAGGGGCCGACGACCCGGCCGCCCGCCTCGAAGTACCACTCGTACGTGGGCGCCGCGGGCACGACAGGCGGCGGCGCCGAGCCGGGCGCGGGCTTGGGCTTGCGCGCGTCGCGCGGGATCGGCGGAGGCAAGGAACGCGGAGCTGGGGGCGGCGGGGGCGGCTCGGGCTCGGGAGGATGGCTCGACGGGCGATGGTCCTCGTTCGCGCCTTTTCCAGCGGCCGCCTCGAAGGCCGCGCCGAAGAGCGGGACGCGGCGGATGCGCCGCCACTCGGACGTGCCGACGGCGCAGACCATCGCTTCGCGTCCCAAAGTGCGCGAAGCGATGCGCTGCACGATCTCGTCCTCGTCCAGCGGCCCGACGGTCTTGCCGTCGGCGTGCAGATACCAGCCTTGCTCCACGCTCCCTCGAGAGCTGCGCCTAGGGGACCCCCGCGCGAAACGCGAAGGCGCCCCGAGCATCGTCGGTCGGGAGCGCCGCGTCAAACGGATGGCAGGCGAGATTCACGACCAGGCCTCCTCTGCCCGCATGGGGAGAGGGTCGGGGTGAGCGTGGTCGGAAGCTGAGAAGGGACGAAGCCCCCGGGACGAACCGGGGGCTTCGCGTGCGACCCACGAGAAGAAGCTCGGGGGCGTGACGAGCAACCGTCACCCCGTCAGTTCGACTCTTCGAAGTCCGCGTCGATCACGCCGGGGTCGCGAGACTTGCCACCGTTCTTGCCGCCGGGTTGAGCACCGCCGGAAGCGGGGCCCTCGCCGGGCGGCGCCGCGCCGGCCTGCTGCTTCGTGGCCGCGTCGTACATGACCTGCGCGAGCTTGTGGCTCGCCTCCTCGAGCGCCTTCATCTTGATGCGGATACGCTCGGGGTCGGAGGCCTCGATCGCGCTGCGGAGGTCGGAGACCTTCGACTCGATGTCGGCGCGATCGCCCGCGGGGATCTTGTCGCCCTGCTCCTTGAGGAGCTTGTCGGTCGCGTAGCAGAGCTGGTCCGCACGGTTGCGCTCCTCGACCTCGGCACGACGCTTCTTGTCGTCTGCCTCGTGCGCCTGAGCGTCCTTGACCATCCGATCGATCTCCGCCTCGGTGATGCCCGAGGACGCGGTGATCGTGATCTTCTGGTCGCGTCCGGTGGCCTCGTCCTTCGCGGTCACCGACAGGATGCCGTTGGCGTCGATGTCGAAGGTCACCTTGATCTTCGGCACTCCGCGCGGCGCGGCGGGCAGGCCCTCGAGATGGAAGCGTCCGAGGGTCCGGTTGTAGCGAGCCTCGGCGCGCTCGCCCTGCAGGACGTGGATCTCGACCTTGCTCTGGTTGTCGTCGGCCGTGCTGAACACCTCTTCCTTGCGCGTCGGGATGGTCGTGTTGCGCTGGATGAGCGGCGTCATGACTCCGCCCAGGGTCTCGACACCCAGCGAGAGCGGGGTGACGTCGAGCAGGACCATGTCCTTGACGTCGCCGGCGAGCACACCGGCCTGGACCGCGGCACCGACGGCGACGACCTCGTCGGGGTTGACGCCTCGGTGGGGCTCCTTGCCGAAGAACTTCTTCACCGCCTCGATGACCATCGGGATGCGGGTCGAGCCACCGACGAGCACGACCTCGTCGATCTGCGACGCCTTCTTCTTGGAGTCGGCGAGCGCTCGGCGCGTGGGTTCCATGGAGCGCTCGACGAGATCCTCGATCATCGACTCGAGCTTGGCGCGGGTGAGGCGGATGTTGAGATGCTTGGGACCGGAGGCGTCCGCCGTCAGGAACGGCAGGTTGATGGTCGTCTCGAGCTTGCTCGAGAGCTCGATCTTCGCCTTCTCGGCGGCGTCCTTGAGACGCTGGATCACCATCTTGTCGGCGCCGACGTCGATGCCCGCGTCCTTGCGGAACTCCGCGATCAGGTAGTCCATGATCCGTGCGTCGATGTCGTCGCCGCCGAGGTGCGTGTCGCCGTTGGTCGCGATGACCTGGACGACGCTGTCACCGACCTCGAGGATCGAGATGTCGAACGTGCCACCGCCGAAGTCGTAGACCGCGATCACCTCGTCCTTCTTCTTGTCGAGACCGTAGGCGAGCGCCGCAGCCGTCGGCTCGTTGATGATGCGCTTGACCTCGAGACCGGCAATCTTGCCGGCGTCCTTCGTCGCCTGGCGCTGCGAGTCGTTGAAGTACGCCGGGACGGTGATGACCGCCTCGGTCACGGGCTCACCGAGGTAGTTCTCGGCGGCCTGCTTGAGCTTGCGGAGGACGTGCGCGGCGACCTCCGGCGGCGCGAGCACCTTGTCGCGCACCTTGATGCCGACATCGCCGTTCTGCAGCGCCGCCACCTCGTAGGGCACGCGTCGGCTCTCTTCGGCGACCTCACCCATCCGCCGGCCGATGAACCGTTTGGCGGAGAACACGGTGTTGGTCGGGTTGGTGATCGCCTGGCGCTTCGCGACCTGACCGACGAGCACCTCGCCCTTGTCGTCCCAGGCCACGATGGAAGGGGTCAGCCGGTCGCCCTCTTCGTTGACGATGACCTTGGGCTCCTTGCCCTCCATGACGGCCACCACGCTGTTGGTCGTTCCGAGGTCGATTCCGACAATCTTTCCCATCGCTGTTTCTCCTCCGAGCCCACACGGGCACCTGAAACACACGCTGCAGAGATCGCAGCGTCCCACCCCGCCGGGGTGGAGCGTGTTCGTCAGTTGGCCGGAAGCTAATCACCGAGCCCACATGGGCAAGCAGTCTGCCAACGGCCCGAACGCCGGTGTTGGGTATCCTCACGTCCCCGTCCGAGGCCACACGCACGATGCCCATCGATCCGTTCACTCTCGAGATCCACGGCCACCTCTTCGCGCAGGTGACCGAGGAGATGGGCGCCGTGCTCGGCCGCGCGGCGTTGTCGCCGAACGTTCGCGACCGACGCGATTACTCGTGCGCCGTGTTCGACGCAAGGGGCGAGATGATCGCGCAGGCCGCTCACATCCCGGTGCACCTCGGCGCCGCACCGCTGTCCGTCCAAGCGGTGATCGCGGCGCTCGAGCTCGGTCCCGGCGAGCACGCGCTCGTCAACGATCCGTACGCCGGGGGCACCCACCTACCCGACCTGACCCTCGTGTCGCCCGTGTTCCTGGGCTCCGGCGATCGACCGCGGCTCTATGTCGCCAACCGCGCGCACCATGCGGATGTCGGCGGACACTCGCCCGGGTCGATGGGTGTCGCGACTCGGCTCGAGGACGAGGGCATCGTCATCCCTCCGAGCCGCCTCGACGATGCTCTGATCGAGCGGTTCCTGGAGCGGGCACGCGGAGCGGACGAGCGTCTCGCGGACCTGCGCGCGCAGGTCGCGGCCAACGAGGCGGGGATGGCGCGCCTTCGCGAGATCGCCGCCAACATGGGCGAAGCGGCGATGCTCGCGGCCGCCTCCGACCTCGTCGCGTACTCCGAAGCGCGGACGCGGAGCACGATCGCGACGATGCCGCGCGGGAGCTTCGCTTTCCGCGACGTGCTCGACGACGACGGCGCAGGCACGCGCGACATCGGCATCGCTGCGCGTATCGTGATCGACGGGCAAGGCGTCGTGATCGACCTGCGAGAGAGCCACGACGAGGTCGAGGGCAACGTCAACGCGCCCCGTGCGATCGCGGTGAGCGCAGCTTTCTACGTGATGCGCGCGCTGCTCGATCGCGACGTGCCGACCAATGGCGGCGTGCTGCGCGCGATCGACCTACGGACGCGACGGGGAAGTGTCGTGGACGCCACGGCGCCGCGTGCGGTCGCGGGAGGCAACGTCGAGACGAGCCAACGCATCGTGGACGTCTTGCTCGGCGCGCTCGCGATGGCGATGCCCGACCGTATCCCCGCGGCGTCGCAGGGCACGATGAACAACGTCGCGTTCGGCGGGGAACGAGCGGACGGTTCGAGCTGGGCCTTCTACGAGACGCTCGCGGGCGGCGCAGGAGCGTCGCCCAACGGACCCGGCCGCAGCGGCGTGCACACGCACATGACCAACACGCGCAACACGCCGGTCGAGGTGCTGGAGCGCGCGTACCCCCTGCGCATCGTGCGTTACGGGCTGCGACGCGGCTCGGGGGGAGCAGGTCGTCACCGGGGAGGAGACGGCATCGTGCGCGAGTACGAGCTCGGCGAGCCGGCCACCATCTCCCTGCTGGGGGAGCGCAGGCGCCACGCACCGTGGGGCCTCTCCGGCGGACGTGCAGGCGCCCGCGGCGCCGACTGGCTCGTCCGCGGGAGAACGGGACGGATCGAGCCCATCCCCGCCAAGTGCACGCTGGCGCTCGAGCCTGGCGACCGCGTGATCGTGGAGACTCCCGGCGGTGGGGGGTGGGGATGCCCGTGAGCTCGCGCGCGTCGCGGCCGCTGCGGCGCGCCGCGCGGGCTCAGCGGATGGTGCGCGCCACGATGCGATCCATGAGCGCGGGGATCAGCTGGTGGACTCGCAGCATCGCGCGCGATCGGGCATCGACGAGAACGAGCAGATCGTCGTCGTCCTCGAGCGCGGCCAGCGCCGCACGCACGATGTTCTCGGCCGGAAGCGCGGGCGCCAGGTCGTAGATCTTCGGACGGTGTGAGAGGTTGCGAAACATCGGCGTGTCGCCGGTCGGAGGGCAGAGGACCCGCACATCGACGCCGGTGCCGCGCATCTCGTCGCGAAGCGCCTGCCCGAACCCGACGATGGCGTGCTTGCTGGCGCTGTACCCAGCGAGCTCGGGGAAACCCCGCAATCCTGCGACGCTCGAGATGAGGAGCAGCGTCGCACGGCCGCCCGACTTGGCCGCCCGCGTGAGGTCGTCGAGGAGGGTGAGCGCGACCGAGACGCTGCCGAGATAGTTCACCTCCATCAGCCGGCGGAACTCGGAGAGCGGCATCGACGCGGTGGGGCCGACGCGCAGGATGCCGGCGGAGTTCACCAGGTGCGCGATCGGACCGAGCGCCGCGCGAGTCGTGGCGGCGGCCTGCGCGAGCGAGTCGGGATCGGTGACGTCGGCGTGCACGCAGACGGAACGCGCCGAGCCGAGCCAGCGTCGCGTCTCTTCGAGACCTTCTGCGTAGACGTCCCACAACGCGACGGCCTCGCCGCGCAACGCCAGCTGCAACGCAATCTCGCGGCCGAAACCGCTCGCTGCGCCCGTGACCACCCAAGCTCCGCTCGCGAACATGCGCGACGAGGATACCCGGCCGCCGCGAACTTGACCCTACGGCGCGCATTTGAGATGTGTCGCGCGCCTGCGGTCACTCCGCGCGGGCGAAGAGGGGTCGTCGTGAAGCCGTTCGTCCTTGCTGCAGTCGTTTCGTTCCTTGCGCTCGCAGGCACCACCCAGGTCGCGCGGGCGTGTCTCTGGGCAGGCACGGAGCGTAGCGCCACGAGCGTGGGCAAGATGACGGACGTCCCGCGCACGGAGCAGGAGCGCAAGCACCTCGGCGCGCACCGCGATGCGGTCTCGCAGCACACCGGAGCCGTCGCGCGCCGGTTCGCGTCTGCGGAGCCGCGCGCGCGAACGTACCTGCCCGACACGAAGAACCACTGACGGCGGGTCGGGCTGCGGCAGCACCCGCGCGGGGTGACGCGACGCACGGCCACGGACGCGAGCCGCGCGGGGTGATGCGACGCACGGCCACGCGCGCGGGCCGCGTACTAGGCTGCGCCGCCATGGCCGAAGCCGACGCCGCATCCTCGCTCTCGTCGTTCTCGCTCGAGACGCACCCCGACCGCTACCACCACTGGAAGCTGTCGATCGACGGTGACGTCGCGACCCTGTGCATGAAGGTCGACGAGGCGCATCCGCTGCGCCCCGGGTACGTGCTCAAGCTCAACAGCTACGACCTCGCCGTCGACATCGAGCTCGCCGACGCGGTGCAGCGGCTTCGCTTCGAGCATCCCGAGGTGCGCGCCGTGGTCGTCACCGCCGCGACGGATCGCGTCTTCTGCGCCGGCGCGAACATCCCCATGCTCGCGAGCTCGACGCACGCCTTCAAGGTCAACTTCTGCAAGTACACGAACGAGACGCGGCTCTCGATCGAGGATGCGTCCAGCGAGAGCGGCCAGCGTTACCTCGCGGCCTGCAACGGCACGACGGCGGGCGGCGGTTACGAGCTCGCGCTCGCGTGCGACGACATCCTGCTGGTCGACGACGGCAACAGCGCAGTCTCGCTTCCCGAGGTGCCGCTGCTCGGCGTGTTGCCCGGTACCGGCGGGCTCACGCGCGTGGTGGACAAGCGCAAGGTGCGCCGCGATCGCGCCGACGTGTTCTGCACCACGGCGGAGGGCATCAAGGGCAAACGTGCGGTCGAGTGGCGACTGGTCGACGCCGTCGCGCCCAAGAGCAGGTTCGCAGCGGTCACGACGGAGCGCGCCAAGGCGCTCGCGAGCCGCCCGACGAAGCACGCCAGACGGGGGCCCGGAGTGACGCTGGAGCCCATCGCACCGACCGTGGACGGCGACGTCGTGCGGTATCGGTTCGTCGAGCTGTCGGTCGATCGCGCGGCACGCGTCGCGACGTTGCTCGTGCGCGGGCCGGAGCCGAAGGCGGTGCCGAGGACGGCGGCGGAGATCGAGGCCGCGGGCAGCACGCAGTGGTCGCTCCGCGCGTTTCGCGAGCTCGACGATGCGATCTTGCGCGCCCGTTTCCATTACCCCGAGGCGGGCCTGGTGGTGCTCCGGACCGAGGGGGATCTCGAGGCGGTCCGCGCCACGGACGAGGCGCTCGCGAAGGCGCGCGAAGAGTCGTGGCTCGCCCACGAGATCGTGCTCCACATGGCGCGCGTGCTGCGGCGTGTCGACCAGACGGCGCGGAGCTTCTTCGCGCAGGTCGACCGCGGCTCCGCGTTCGCAGGATCGTTGCTGGAGCTCGCGCTCGCGGCCGACCGCATCTACATGCTGCGCGACGACGACGGCACCGTGAAGGTCGCGTTGTCGGCCCTCGAGCACGGCGCGTTGCCGATGGCGCACGGGCCCACCCGACTGGCCGTCCGCTTCGCGGGAGAGCCTGCGCGTCTCGAAGCGCTCGTCGGGCGGAGCGAGGCGCTCGAGACCGAGGAGGCAGACCGCGCTGGGCTGGTCACCGCCGCACCCGACGAGATCGATTGGGAGGACGAGATTCGCGTCGCGATCGAAGAGCGCGTGAGCATGTCCCCCGACGCGCTGACGGGGATGGAGGCGTCGTTGAGGTTCCCGGGCGCCGAGCGCGC
>JADZFZ010001074.1 GCA_020854145.1 Deltaproteobacteria bacterium
GTACGACGATCCGCCCGCCCGGCTTCACCACGCGTCGAAGCGCAGCCAGTGCCCCGGGCAGGTCGGGCACCAAGTGGAGGACGTTCGCCGCGACGACCGCGTCGAACGTCCCGGCGTCGAACCGGAGAGCGTAGAGGTCGGCCTGCTCGCATCGCACGTTCGCCACCCCGGCGTCTCGCACGCGCTGCTCGAGCGCAGCGACCATCGCGTCCGAATAGTCGGTGGCGATGACCTCCCCGGCGCCCGCGGCGAGCGCGGGTGTGACGAGCCCGGTGCCAGCCGCAACCTCGAGCACTCGGCCAAGGCCGCGCGTCGCCTCCCCGGCCAGCTCGACCATCCGGGGGATCGGCCGCCCGAGAAGCGACATCGAGCGGTCGTAGTTCTTCGCGTGCTTGTCCCAGTAGCTGCGGTCCCCGTCCGTCATATCGCTCCCCGTCGATGTTCGTAGGCCAGGAGCCTCAGCGCGTTCGCGACGACGAGCAAGGTCGAGCCCTCGTGCAGCGCGACCGCGACGCCGATTTTGGCGAAGCCGAAGATGGTCGCGGGGATGAGGAACGCCACCATGCCGAGGCTGGCCCAGAGGTTCTGCCGGATGATGCTGCGGGCAGCGCGGCTGAGCCCCACGGCGAAGGGCAAGGCGCGCAGGTCGTCTGCCATGAGCGCGACGTCCGCGGTCTCGAGGGCGACGTCGGACCCACCCGCGCCCATCGCGATCCCCACCGTGGCGTTGGCCATGGCCGGCGCGTCGTTCACGCCGTCACCGACCATCGCCACCCGGCTCTTCGAACTCGCCAGCTCCACGATGGCAGCGACCTTTTGCTCGGGCAGCAGGTCTCCGTGTGTGACGCGGATACCGACGTGCTTCGCGACGGCGTCCGCCACGCGCTGATTGTCCCCGGTCAGCATGATCGTCTGCTCGATGCCGAGGGCGTGTAGTTCCGCGACGACCGCCCGGGCGCTCTCACGAGGGGTGTCCATCACCCCAAGAACGCCGAGGAAGCGAGCGCCCGACCGCACGATCATGACCGTCCGCCCTTCGCCCTGAAGCTTGCTCACGGCGTCGGCTACGCTCTGCGGCAGCGTCCCGTCACGCGTGAACAGGCCCGGCTTGCCGATCGCCACGTCGGCGCCGCCCACCGTCGCGCGAACTCCGTAACCGACCACGGCCTCAACGCCCGAGGCTTCCATTGCGGCGAGACCAGGACGCCGCGCGTCCGCGCCCGCCACGATCGCGCTCGCCAATGGATGGTCCGACTGCTTCTCGACGGCGACCGCGACCGCGAGCAGCTCGTCCTCGGGCCCGCCGTCGACGGCGATCACGTCGGTGAGACGAGGCTTGCCTTCGGTGAGCGTCCCGGTCTTGTCGAACGCGATCGCACTGACCAACCCGAGCGATTCGAGGTGCGCGCCGCCCTTTACGAGCACGCCTCCACGCGCGGCTCGCGCGACGCCCGACAACACCGCGCTCGGTGTCGCAATCGCGAGGGCGCACGGACTCGCGGCCACCAATACCGCCATGGCCCGGTAGAAGCTCCGCGCGAAGGGTTCGTCGACCACGACCCAGGCGAAGAGCAGGCCGACGACGAACACGAGGATGACAGGGACGAACACACGCTCGAAGCGGTCGGTGAACTGCTGGGTCGGCGACTTCTGCGTCTCGGCCTCGGCAACGAGCTTCACGACACGGGCGAGGGTGCTCTCGCTCGCGGTCTTCGTGACGACGACGGTGAGAGCCGCCGTCCCGTTGATGGTGCCGGCGAAGACGCGATGTTCCGCGCCCAGTGCCTCAGGGCCGACGAGCGCAGCATCCGGCTCAGGGACGGGTCGCTTGTCGACGGGGACGCTCTCTCCAGTGATCGGCGCCTGATTCACGCTGCTCGAACCTGCGCTGACGAACCCGTCTGCCGGGATGCGCGTGTTTGGCTTCACCAGGATGCGGTCGCCCGCCACGAGCTCGGCTACCGCCACCTCTTCCTCGCGACCGTCGTCGTTGATCCGCAGCGCGGTCTCTGGGACGAGCTTCGCCAGCGCGCCGATGGCGTTGCGAGCGCGGCGCATCGCGTAGCCTTCGAGCCCGTGACCGAGGGTGAAGAGAAACAACAGCAGAGCACCCTCGAACCACTCGCCCAGGATGGCCGCGCCGATCGCGGCGAGCAGCATGAGGAAGTCGATCTCGAACCTGCGCGCACGGAGCGCGACGACGACCTCCTTGGCCGTGAACCAGGCCCCGAGGACGTACGCGGCCACGAAGAGGCTGGTCGTGACGAGCGAGGTCACACCCGCCTTCTCGAGGCCCCAACCGATGCCCGTCAGCGCGCCGCACGCGAGGCTGAAGACCAGCTCAGAGCGCTCGCCGAAGGGGCCTCCGTGCTCATGCTCATGCTCCTCGCGCTCGGCGGCAGCCGCCGCGGGAGACGCCGCCTCAACAAACGAGACGATGCCCGCCTTGGACGCGACCGCGAGGAGCGCCTCTCGATTCGTCTTGGTGGGATCGAACTCCACGTAGAGGCGACGGGATCCGAACGCGACGGA
>JADZFZ010001075.1 GCA_020854145.1 Deltaproteobacteria bacterium
CGGATGGGACGACGTCCGAAGTGGCCCATGTCGGCGTAGAGCGCTTCGCCGCCGGTGACGACGAGAAACACGCTGCCGAGCACGACGTAACCCTTCCAGTGGTTGTCGATCATGAAGCGCACGGCGTAGACGGGGTTGGCCGCTGCGAGCACCTCGGGGCGCTTCAGGATCCAGGGCAGGCCGAGCGCGACCAGGGTGGCGAACCAGAGCATCATGATCGGGCCGAACATCTTGCCCACCCGATCGGTGCCCGTGCGCTGCACGACGAAGAGGCCCGTGAGGATCGCCACCGTGATGGGCAGCACGTAGGGCTTGAGCGTGTCGTGGCTGACGACCTCGAGACCTTCGACGGCCGACAGCACCGAGATGGCGGGCGTGATCATCCCGTCGCCGTAGAGCAACGCAGCCCCGAACAACCCGAGGACGATCAGGAGAGGCCGTCGCGAAGCCGGCTTGAGGCCCTTGCCGGGTGCGACGAGCGCCATCAGCGCGAGGATGCCGCCTTCGCCGCGGTTGTCCGCGCGCATGACGAAGACCAGGTACTTGATGCTCACGACGAGCACGAGCGCCCAGAAGACCAGCGACAGCACGCCGAGCACGTTGTCGTGCGAGAGGGCGAGCCGGTGCAGCGCGTGCTCGGAGCCGGGCGGCGCGCCGCCGTGAAAACATTCCTTCAATGCGTACAGAGGGCTCGTGCCGATGTCGCCGTACACGACGCCGAGGGCGCCGAGAGACAACGTGAGAAGGTAGCGGCCTCGCGGCTGCTCGTTTGGCTCTTGGTGTCCCATCGGTGGCGGCGGAGCGTAGTACAACGCACGCGGCACGCGACCGGCCGCACGAAGGACGGGCGCTCGAACGCGATCGGTCTATCATCGCGCCCGCCGAGCAACCCGAGCGCAGTCGTGGAGCGCGATCGTGCGCCTCGACGAGCGGGGTGCGAGCGGTGGCTACGGGTTCCGATGCGAGGGAGGACGACGTGAGCGAAGACGCGGCGAAGGCAGCCGGCGCGGACGCAGGACCGAAGGTCAAGCCGTACATCGCGGCCGACCAGAACATCCCCGAGATGACGATCAAGGCGCTCGTCCTCGGCTCCGTGCTCGGGATCGTGTTCGCGGGATCGTCGGTCTACCTCGCGCTCAAGGTCGGCATGACCGTGAGCGCGTCGATCCCCATCGCCGTCCTGTCCATCACGTTGTTCCGGGCGCTCGCGCGCGCGACGATCCTCGAGAACAACATCGTGCAGACGGCGGGCTCGGCGGGCGAGTCGATCGCGTTCGCGGTCGCGACCGTCCCGCCGGCGCTCCTCATCATGGGCTACGACATGAACCCGTGGCTCGTGATGCTCGTCGCCGTGCTCGGCGGCGCGCTCGGCATCCTGATGATGATCCCGCTTCGCCGCGGCCTGATCGTCAAGGAGCACGGCAAGCTCGCCTACCCCGAGGGCACCGCGTGCGCCGAGGTGCTGATGGTCGGCGAGAAGGGGGGCACCGACGCGAAGATGGTGTTCCTCGGCTTCGGCGTGGGCGTCGCGTACAAGCTGCTCAACGCCGGCTTCCGACTGTGGAGCGAGGCCCCCGAGACGCTGCTCTACTGGACCGAGCGCGTGCGCGACGCCGCAGGGCGCGTGACCTCGAAGGTCGCCGGCTTCAACGGCGGCTCCGTCGCGGCGGAGATCAGCCCCGAGCTGCTCGGCGTCGGGTACATCATCGGGCCGCGCGTCGCGGGCGTGACCGTCGCCGGAGGCGTGCTCTCGTATCTCGTCCTCATCCCGGCGTTGAAGTTCTTCGGGCAGTACATCGACGTCAACGTCTTCCCCGCCGACACGCTCATCCGGGACATGGGCGTTCACCAGATCCGCAACAACTACATCCTCTACATCGGCGCGGGCGCCGTCACGATGGGCGGCATGATCAGCCTCGGCCGCGCCCTGCCGAGCATCGCCAACGCCCTGAAATCCGGCATCGCGGATCTGTTCGGCGGCCGCGCGCTCGCGGCGCAGGGCGACCGCACCGATCGCGACATGCCGATGAGCTTCGTCGTCATCGGCTCGCTCGTGCTGGTGCTCGTCATGTGGCTCGCGCCGCCCCTGCACCTGAACTTCGTCGGCGCAGTGCTGATGATCGTCTTCGGGTTCATCTTCGTGACGGTCAGCTCGCGCATCACCGGCGAGATCGGCAGCTCCTCGAACCCGATCTCGGGCATGACGATCTCGGCGGTCCTGCTGACGTGCCTGATCTTCCTCGCGCTCGGATGGACCGACGACTGGGCGCGCGCGGCGGTGCTCTCGGTCGGCGCGGTCGTGTGCGTCGCGGCGTCCAACGGAGGCACGACCTCCCAGGATCTCAAGACGGGCTTCCTCGTGGGCGCGACGCCATGGAAGCAGCAGGTCGCGATCATCGTCGGCGCGGTCACGAGCGCCGTCGTGGTCGGCTGGATCCTGCTGTTCCTCAACGATGCGTACACGACGATCGTGCCCAAGCACTTCGACGACGTGCGACTGCGCGGCGAGCCCGCCGGCTGGGTGCAGCTGACCCTCGACGCGCAAGGCGGCGTCGAGCGTGCCGACGAGGTCGCGGCGGGCACGCGCGGCGGCGCGCGCAACCCCGTCCTGGCTCTGCGTCGATTGACCGAGATCCGCGGCGAGGCCCGGCCCGGCGCGTACCTGACGACCGAGGCGGGAGAGATCCGCTACGTGATGGATCCCGGCATCGGCGGCGTCGAG
>JADZFZ010001076.1 GCA_020854145.1 Deltaproteobacteria bacterium
CGTAACGCTGCGCGAGCAACGTGATGTCGAGCGTCACCTGGCTCGTCGCGAGCTCGGCGATCGCCGGCGTCTCGCTCACGACCGCGGTATCCGTCGGACGACGCTCGGCCGCGCCGACGAGCGTGCGGCGATCGTCGGCCACGAGCACCAGCCGGTGCTTCCAGAATGCCTCGAGCGCCCTCTCGTCGAGCCCGTAGTTGAAGTGCGTGCCTGGCACGTCGGCGGGCATCGCCGCGTGCGAGAAGAGCACCGTGCGCACACCACGCCTGACGGCGTCGGCGAGCGCGTTCGAGAGCGACGCGACCTCGCGCGGCCAGCCGCTCACCACGAGGCTCGTGTCCGCTTCGTCGATCAGACGTCGCGCTTCCTCGAGCACGCGATCGTACCCACGTACCGAGTAGGCGTCGGGCACCGGCGGCTCCACCGCGATCTCGCGAATCGCGAGCTCGAGCGCCCCCGTCGAGGCCTCGAAGCGCGATCGCAGCAACGACAGCAGCCCATCGGCCGGCGCCGCGACGAATCGCTCCGGGCTTCCCGCCACGGACCGGGCCGCGCCCTGCGCGACGAGCCGCCGCAACGAGGCGTACACGGCCGAGCGCGGGATCTGCGCGCGCTGCGCGACCTCGTACCCGGTGGAGGGACCGTTGCGCAGGAGCATCTCGTAGGCGCGTGCCTCGTTCAGCGAGAAACCGTGCTCACACAGCGCAGCGACGAGCGGTGGGTTCGCCATGGGTGCGGTTGTGACTCACTTCGGGGTCACGTTCCAGTGTCGCCTCCCTCCGCATGGACGGAAGAACATCCGACCCCCTCGAACGGGTGGACGCGTTCGAACAATGCGCTAGTCACTCGTGCCTGAGTCACTAGGAGTCTCGTCATGCCCATTCGCCCAGTCCTCGGAATCCCGGCGCTCGTCCTCGCGCTCGCGTCTTGTGCGGCCGAGGCGGAGCCCACCACGCCGCTCGGGGCCACGCCGCTCGGCGAGAGCCGCGCGGAGCTCGGCCCACCCGAGGCCACGCTCGTGTTCCGGGCCGACTGGACGATCGAGGTGCGTGGGCGACTCGTGGAAGGCGGCCGGGTCCATCTCGACTACGACCCGGCGCGGCTCACGACCTGCCGGGGAACGCGATACGGCCGCGAAGCGTGGAGCATCGGCGCGCACTGGCGTATCCGTTCGGGCGGCGAGGGCGAAGCCGGCGGCGCGGGCACGTGGGTCCACGTGGCGCCGCGCCGTGACCACGACGTCGAGGCGCTTCCGACGTTCGAGCTGCCGCGTGCGGGCGAGCTCGAGATCTGGTTCGAGAACAACTCCGCGTTCGGCTGTCAGGGCTGGGACTCCGCCTACGGAGCCAACTACCGCTTCCGCGTCGAAGCGGCAGCCGACGGGCCGGCGTGGATGGGCCGCACGGCGTTCGTGACGAGCCGCGCCACGTGCGACGGCTCGGCGTGCGAGGGTGACCGGCGCGCGCTCGAGGACGGCTTCTCGTACGAGACGTGGGCGCGTCAGAGGGCCGCGATCGCGGCCATCTACTTCGAGGTCTGGGAGCCCGGGCTGACCGACCGGGACGATCCCGATCTCTGGCAGAAGCTCGACGTGCAGATGCACCTTCGGTGGATCCCCGGAGGGCCCGTCGAGAGCCGCTACGTCGACTTCGATCGGCGTGTCGGCAACAACGCCCGCTACGCGGTGCCCCTGCGGTCCCTCGATCCGCTCGGTGGCTTCACGCGCACCGACCGCGCGCAGTGCCCGACCGCACCGCTCACGACGCTGGCCGACGGCCAATACGTGGAGACGAGCGTCGAGTACTGGTTCACGGTCAACGGCGCGCGCCTCGCGCCGGCGGGCGGCGGAGGCTGGCGCGGACGTTTCGTCGACTACGCCGGCCTCTACGCACCCTGCCTGTGATCCGCGCCGCAGCCCGCGCGATGTTCGAGATGCATGGAGGCAGGCGATCGTGAGATCGTCTGCTTCGCGTTCTCCGGCCTTCGGCCGGAGCGCTTCGCGGCGGGGCGTTGGCGGTCGCGAGGCGGTCTCTCGCACCTTCGGGGGGTACCCATGACGAGCAGAGCGGGGTGGATGTCCGTGGTCGTCGCCTTGATCGCGGGCTGCCTCGTCGAGTCGTCGGATCGGATGCCGACGCCGCCGCCGCCGCCGCCGCCGACCCCGACGCCGCCGCCGACCCCGACGCCGACGCCGACACCTTCTCCCGTCCCTCCACCACCGACCGGGCTCGCACTCTACGAGTCAGGCTGCATCGACGAGCTCGACTGCTTCGACCTCGACGCGGTGTGCTTGGAGGACACGACGACGGGCGGGACGTTCTGCACGCTCGCGTGTGTGAGCGACCTCGACTGCCCGAGCCCGGGGGTGTGCGCAGCGACGACTGCCGGCGGCTATTGCGTGGTGACCTCCTCGCCGCCGCCGCCGCCGTTGCCGCCGCCCCCGCCCCCTGGTCCGCTTCCGTTCTACGAGCGCGGCTGCGAGACGAGCGGATGTGTCACGGGCGCGGAGTGCTACACGCTGACCAACACCGCGGACGGCTCGATGGACTCGCTCTGCACCGCGCCGTGCGCGCTCGACACGGATTGCGGCACGAACGGCTGGTGCGTGCTGCAGTTCTCCTCGAGCTCCATCTGCTTCGAAGCGTGCGCCACCAACTCGGACTGTCCCCTCGGATGGATGTGCGAGCAGGTCGAGGACTTCGAGACGAAGGAGCTGGTTCCGGCGTGCATCCCGGCGTGGCTGTGAGCCCGTCGGGCCGGCTGCGCCGCGTCGCGGCACGAGACCGCACGACGGCGCCCGGGCGCCGCCGTCGAACGGCGCCCGCGCGGGCCTGGATGAGAGGGACCGGCGCTACTTCTGGGCGACGACCCAGAGCTTGAACGTGCCGGTGACCTCGGGGGCCAGCTTGACCTGCACGTCGTAGACGCCGAGCTGACGGATCTGCTGGCCGATGACGATCTTGCGACGATCGACGTCGAGCCCTTTGTCCTTCAGCGCCGCGGCGATCTCGGTCGTCGTGACGGATCCGAAGAGACGCTCGTTCTCGCCTGCGCGCTTGCTGATCTCCACCGAGATCTGCGCGAGCTTGTCCGAGATCGCGGTGGCGCTCTTCTTCACCTTCGCGGCACGCTCGAGGATGCTTCGCTTCTCGTGCTCGATGCGCGCGACGCTCGCGCGCGTCGCGGGGGCGGCGAGCGACTGAGGCAGCAGGTAGTTGCGGGCGTAGCCCGGAGCGACCTTCACGAGCTGCCCGGACTTGCCGAGGTTCGGAACGTCCTCTCGGAGGATGACCTGGAGCTTGTCGGCCACGGCTCACTCCACCACGGTGAACGGCAGCAGCGCGATGTTGCGCGCCACCTTGATCGCGCGCGTCACCGATCGCTGATGTCGCGCACAGTTGCCGGAGATGCGACGCGGCACGATCTTGCCGCGCTCGGTCACGAAGAAACGGAGCGACTGCGTGTCGCGGTAGTCGACGACGAGCGCCTTGTCGGCGCAGTAGCGGCACACCTTCTTCTTGCCGCCACGACGCCTGCCACCGAGCTCGTCTCGGCCGCCACCCTTGCCGTCGTCTCCATCGTAGCCGTCGTCGTCACCCATCGGATC
>JADZFZ010001077.1 GCA_020854145.1 Deltaproteobacteria bacterium
CCGCGCGCGCGCTCCGTCGCCGCCGGCGTCTCGGTGACGCCGCCCGTGGGTCGGTCTCCGAGGGATGCCGGCTGCGGCGCGCGGGAGAAGAGCGCGACGTCCCACGCGCGAAGGAACGCGGCGGTCTCGGACGACGTGAGACCGAGGCCGGTCATCGTCTCGTGCACGGCGCGGCGGCCTGCGTCCACCCCGCCGTCCGCTGGATAGTCGTGGCCGATGACCACGCGCGCGCCCGCCGCCGGAGCCCCAGACACGATCACGCGCACCGAGCCCACGTGGCGTCGGATGCGCAGGATCGCGCCGGGGATCGCGCTGCCGCCGGCATTCGTCGCGTGGAGGTCGGCGCCCGCGCGAACGATCCGGAGCGGAGGGCTGAACGTGCGGGTGCGCGATCGATAGAAGAGAAACGGGCTCGTCGCGTCGCCGTCGCGCACGACGCACGTCGCGCCGGCGGCGACGACCGCAGCGAGGCCGCTCGCCTCGCACGCCTCTCCTGGCGCGAGCGACGAGCAGGGCGGCTCCGCGGCCGACGGCAAGCGCGGCATCGGACACGCGGGCGTGGCCGCGCGACGGCTCGGATCGAGCGTCAGCCCGCGCCACGCGACGGACTCGGCAACCGACGCGCTCACGACGGGCCAGTGCTCGCGGACGGATCCACCGACGGCGCTGACCTCGACGCGCGCGATCCGCACGTGCCCGTCCGCATGGAAGTAGAGCACCGGCTTCTCGACGACGGACGGTTCGATGGGAACGGGCGGCCCGAGCGTGTGCACGTCGAGCGCGTCGCCGGCGCCCGCGCGCATCAGCCCCCACTCGTGCACCTCGTAGGTCCCCGCCGCCGAGCGGGCGACGGACGCCGCGGGCGAGGGAGTGGCCGAACGGGCCGGGCCCACCGGAGCGGGATCACGCGCTCCGGGCCGATCGGAGCCACAGCCGATCGCGATCGAGAGCAGCGCTGCCGCCGTCACCGACGACGACGCTCTCCTCGCGATCCACCAAGCCGCGCGCATCCGATCGCTGGGCTCCATCGCGTGCGTAGCGTCCTCCGCATCTCAGTGTGCGACAACATGCCGCGCCGCCGGCAGCAGATTCGTCGCAAGCTGCCGCGGAGACGGGTGCCGTGCCGATCACGTGCACCACGCACTACCCGGTGTCGCTGCGCGTCTCTTCAGGAAGGAAGCTTCAGGCACCGTCGGAGAGCTGGAAGTCGGTCGTGGCATCTCGGCCTGCGGCCACCGTCACGCTCTGCGTGAGGACCACGGGCGCTCCGAAGACGGGTCGGCCCGCGGTCGTGCCCGTGACGCGCCAGCCTTCGTGCCAGGCCTTCACCGTGTACGAACCCGGCGGCACGCCCTCGATGCGGAAGGCACCGGAGGCATCGGTGACCGCGTGGTACGGGTGCGGAAAGACGTGGACGTAGCCGAGCATCCACGTGTGGCCCGCGTCGCACACGATCCGAACGGGGCCCGCGCGCTCGGCGTTTCGTCGCGTGGTCATACCCCGCGTGGGCTGCGCGAGGTTGAACCAGCTCTCGTCGTTCGCGAAGAAGCCATGCACGTTGTGGAGCGTGGGATCGCTGTTGCGGATCCCGAACTGCTGGCGGAGCCCGACCGTCATGACGTGAGGGGTGTACTGGCAGCTCGTCTGATCCATGACCGGCATCGCGTCGGCGGCGATCTGGGGAAGGGCGCGGCCGCGGGTGATGCCCTCGAGATAGACCACGGTGAACTGCACGCCATCGCCCTCGCCGATCGTGAGCGCCGGGAACGGTGCGGTGGTCCCGCAGATCTCCGGGTTCTTGGTGACCGGGAGCGGCTCCATCGGGGGGCGCGGGCCGGACCAGCGAACGTGACCCACGATGTTGCCACCGTTCTGGACGTCGATCGCGGTGTAGACGCCCGCGGGAGCCTGCGCGGTGGTCGTGGGCGGGCTCTGCGTGCCGCCGTGCTCCTCGTCCGACGCTGGCTCCGAGGCCGGCTGCCTGTCCCCCTCGGAGGACGAGGGCTCGGTGCGGCGCGACGAGCAGGCGGCGATCACGATCGCGGACGCCACGATGAACGAGACTCGCAGTGTGGGTGCAGACATGGTCCCTTGCTCTCCTGGCGAGCGTCGCCTCGATCGGCGCCTCGCGCGGAGCGTGCGTGAGCAAGCGACGCACCACCGCCAACGCCAGCGTTGACGGGCGTGATTCGCGCGACGTCGGGAGCGCGACTGTACGGAAGCGGAGCACGGG
This sequence comes from Deltaproteobacteria bacterium, assembly GCA_020854145.1. Classification (GTDB taxonomy): domain Bacteria; phylum Myxococcota_A; class Polyangia; order Polyangiales; family JADZFZ01; genus JADZFZ01. The sequence continues at coordinate 2,234 of JADZFZ010001077.1, forward strand.
TGCTGTCCCGAACGGCGACAGTGCGTTGATCGGGCGCAACGGCTCCTTCCGCGAAAAGCGCATGATCGACCTCGTCATGACCCACGACGAACGCTCCGCGCACGCGCACCCGCTCGGCTGCCTGCTGCCACGACGCGAGGAGCTCTTCGACGCGTGGTATGCCCAGTATCGCGAGGCCGCCGGCGAGCACGCGCGGCTCGTGCGCCAGGAGATGGGTGCGTTGTTCGGGCGCGAGCTCGAGCGCGTGATGTGCGCCGAGGCGGCATCGAATCCCGAGGTGCTGCGGGCGGTGCTGCGTGCGACCGCGAGCTGCCTCGCGCGGCGCGCGGTGCCGCTCGCCGATCTCCTCGCGGTCACCACCACCGCCAGCGAGGCGGCGCGCGCGGTGCTCGGGCCGGTGATGTCTCGCGAGGTCGCCGACGCGTCCGACGCGCTCGAGCGCGAGCGCGTGCGGGCTTACGCCGAGGCCTATCGTGGGAGAGAAGATCCCATGCCGCGGTCCTGCCGCCGCAAGCTGCCCGCGGCCCCCGAACCGAGTCGGGCGCCCCAGCCGCCCGACGACGGGTGGGGGATCATCGGGACGAGCCCTGCCGTCCAGCGCCTTCTCGAGCTCATCTCCGCTGCGGCGAGCGGACCCCAGAGCGTGCTCGTCACGGGGGAGAGCGGCACGGGCAAGGAGCTCGTGGCGCGGGCGATCCACACCGCTGCCGGCGGCGATCGCGCGCGCTTCGTCGCGGTCAACTGCGCCGCGTTGCCGACGAGCCTCATCGAGAGCGAGCTGTTCGGGCACGCCCGCGGCGCCTTCACGGGCGCGGCATCGGACGCCCCCGGCCTCTTCCGCTCCGCCCACGGAGGGACGCTGTTCCTCGACGAGATCACCGAGATGGCGGCGGAGATGCAGGCCAAGCTGCTCCGCGTGCTCGAGGAGCGCACCGTGCGCGCCGTCGGCTCGCTGCAGGAGGTCGCCATCGACGTGCGCGTCGTCGCCTCCACCAACCGCGATCCGCAGGCTGCGATGAGCCAGGGCAAGCTGCGCGCAGACCTCTTCTACCGGCTCGCGTCGATGACCATCCACGTTCCCGCGCTGCGACAGCGACGCAGCGACATCCCGCTCCTGGTCGAGCACTTCCTGTCGTCGTTCTGCCATCGGCGGTGCGGCTGCATCTCGGGCGTCTCCCGTGCGGCGATGGACGCGCTCGTCGCGGCCGAGTGGCCCGGCAACGTGCGACAGCTGCGCAACGCAGTCGAGCACGCGGTCACGACCGGTCGCAACGGCCTCATCGAGCTCGAAGACCTTCCTTCGAGCGTGCGCGACGCGCTCTCGGCCCCCGCCGCACGACCCCTGCCCGCCAACGCCGGCCTCGCCTCCAACGACGACGCCGAGGTCCCGAGCCTCGCCGAGATCGAGGCGCGCACGATCCGAGCGGCGCTCAGCGCGTGCGCGGGCAACAAGGTCCACGCGGCGCGCATGTTGGGGATCTCGCGCCACAAGCTCTACGACCGTCTGCGCGTGCTCCAGCTCGCCGGGGATGCTCCCGATGGGACCATCGCCGGGACATCGCTGGACCCGTTCGAACCAGGTCGAGCACGGCTGCCACGATAACGCGCTCCCGCGGAGCGGGCATGTCGGTTGCTCGACGCTGCCCAGCGAATGGGCACCCCAGACGTCCTCCGCCTCGTCACCGCGGCCACCACTACCGCGTTGCTCGCCACCCTCGCCGCCGCCTGCGCGGCGCGCGACGACTGGGCTCCCGAGGCGCTGCTCCTCGGCGACGTCTCCGTCTCGCGTCACGAGATCGAGCGCGGACGCCAGGTCTACGCGGAGTACTGCGTCGGCTGTCACGGCGCGCGAGGAGACGGTCGCGGCCCGGCAGCCCGCATGCTCGAGCCACCCCCGCGCGACTTCACCAAAGGCATCTTCAAGTTCGCCGGCGTCCCGTCGGGAACGCTTCCACACGACGAGGACCTCGAGCGCATCATCGCTCGCGGCCTGTTCCCATCGGCGATGCCGGACTTCCCGCTCCTCGACGCCGCCGATCGCCGGGCCGTCGTCCAGTACCTCAAGACCTTCTCGCCGCGGTGGGCCAGCTCCCGGCCGGGTGCCCGGATCGTGCCGACGGACGACCCCTTCGCGGACGACGACGCGGGAGGCATCCAGCGAGGACGCCACCTCTATCACGGCATCGCAGAGTGCTGGAGCTGTCATCCCTCCTACGCGTCGCGCGCGGAGATCAGCGCGTTCGCCCGCACCGACGGTCGGACGGTCGACTCCTTCCGTGACGCCATGTTCGCCCCGGTCCCCAAGCCAAGCGACTGGGGCTTCGACATCGTGCCTCCCGACTTCCCGGTGGAGGGCGTGAAGTCCGGCTCGTCGCTGGAAGACCTCTACCGCACCATCGCGTCGGGCGTCGGCGGGACCGCGATGCCCACGTGGCGCGAGTCGCTGCCGGAGAACGACATCTGGGCACTCGTCCATTACGTGCGCTCGCTGGTCGTGATGGACCGGGCCACGCTCGCTCGCCTTCGCCGCACCATCGGTGCGCCCGCCCACTCGACGGCGGCGGTTTCGGCACCCCCGGCCGCACGGCCCGACCTCACCCCCCCAAGCCCCCACGAGAGGGGCGAGCTCGCGGAGAACCCATGAGCCAAGCAGTCATCCAGACGGACGCCGCCGCGGGTGCGGCAGGCACCCTCGCGGCGACACCCACCGTCCTGCACCCTTCCGTGCTCGTCGACAAGGCGGCAGTTCGCGCCTACATCGTCGCGGGCATCTCGTACTTCTTCGTTTCCCTGCTCGCAGGCGCCCTCTACTCCCTGCAGTTCCTCCAGGCTTACCCGTTCCCCGGCGTGGAGCTCATGTCGCCTGGGCGGATCCGGATGCTGCACACCAACTCCGTCGCCTACGGATTCCTGGTGAACGTGTTCTTCGGGTGCCTCCATTGGGTGATCCCTCGGCTCACCGGTTCACCGGTGCTGAGCAAGAAGATCTCCTGGTTCGTCTTCTTCGCGTGGCAGGCCATCACCTTCGCCGCCTTCGCGGGGATCGTGGGCGGCGAAGGGCAAGCCGTGGAGTGGGGCGAGACGCCGACCTGGATCGATCCCGTCGTGCTGGTGGGCGCCGCGGTGGCGATCGTCAACTTCGCTTGGCCCATCTTGAAGAGCGGAGCCGGCGCGGGTCGCGGCGCGAGCGGCAAGTCGATGTACGTCACGCTCTGGTACTACTCGGCGGCTTTCGTCTGGCTCGCTCTCGTGTACTTCATGGGGAACTTCATCCCCCAGTACTGGGTGCCGGGGGCGGCGGGCGCCGCGACGGTCGGGATCTTCATCCACGACCTGGTGGGCCTCTTCGTGACGCCGATGGGCTGGGGACTGATGTACTACCTGGTTCCGGTCATCACGAAGAAGCCAATCTGGAGCCACTCGCTGTCGGTGATCGGGTTCTGGGGTCTGGCGTTCTTCTACCCGCTCAACGGGATCCATCACTTCTTCTACAGCCCCATTCCCATGTACGCGCAATACGGCGCGGTCATCAGCACGATAGCCGTCGAGATCGTCGTCTTCACCGTCATCGTCAACTTCTTCATGTCGCTCCGGGGACGTGGCGACCTGCTCCGAAGCAACCTGTCTCTTCGGTGGCTGTACACGGGCATGGTCTTCTACTTCACGACATGCCTGCAGTGCGCCTTCCACACCACGCTGACGCTCCAGAAGATCATCCACTTCACCGACTGGGTGGTGGGGCACGCCCACCTCGTGATGTTCGGCGTGTTCGGGTTCTGGCTGTTCGGCGCGATCCACTACCTCTGGCCCCGCGTCACGGGGCGACAGTGGGTGAGCCCGAAGCTCAACGCATGGCACTACTGGGTGAACACGCTCGCGCTCCTCGTGATGTTCGTCGATCTCCTGGCGGCTGGTGTCGTCCAGGGCTGGCTGTGGTCGACCCTCGCTCCGTGGGAGCAGTCGTTGATCGCCTCGGTCCCGTTCTGGTGGGTCCGCTCGATCGCGGGGATCGCGATCGTCGCGGCGCAGGCCATCCTGGCCTATCACATGTGGATCACCGCCCGGAGCGGTGCTGCGCTCGAGGAGCGCACGGCCGCGGCGAGCCCGGTCGTCGCGCGGGTCGGCGCGGAGGGTGAGTCATGATGGAGCGCGCCACCACCGTGATGGGCGTTGCAGGGGTTCTCTGCTTCGCGTTCGCCGGGTTGGTCGAGGGATGGCTGCCGTACACCCACTTGAGCCGCATCCCGGTCCAGAGCCTCGATCAGATCGCGCCGAGGCCGTCGCGCGAGTTCGAGATTCTCGCACAGCGCTACCCGCAAAGCTTCCGGGCGGCATTCGGCGCGAGTCGGCCGACCAAGGCAGCCTTCCACGATGCGCTCCGCCACGGGCGCGACGTCTACATCGCCGAGGCGTGCTGGCACTGTCACTCCCAGTTCGTGCGGCCGGTCTCGAACGAGGACGTCCGCTTCGGCCTGGTCTCGTCCGCCGCGGAGTACCAGAACGAGCTCAATCTTCCTCAGCTGTTCGGCACTCGCCGCGTGGGGCCCGATCTCTCGCGCGCAGCCGGCAAGCGTTCGGTCGACTGGCACGTTGCCCACTTCTGGGATCCGCCCGCGGTGGTGCCCAGCTCCGTGATGCCCCGGTACGACTGGTTCTACGACGAGAGCGGGCGGCCCAACCGCGAAGGCCTCTCGGTGATCACCTACGTCACTTTCCTCGGCAGGGAACGGGCTCGAGAGCAGGAGCGGCAGGCGCGGACCGGCGTCCGCCCGAGGCACGGAGCCAGACGATGACCGACCGTACCCGAGCTCGCCCGCGACCACGGTCGTTGCTGCGGCGCCGCATGTTCACCACCGGTGCGGTCGTCGGTCTGGTGCTCACCGCATTCGGCTTCTTCTTCAAGCTCACCGAGTTCCTGTACGCCCTCGAGGCCGAGGAGGTCGAGGGCTTCGTGACGGTCCCGGTGGTCACCTACTTCATCGTGGCTGCGGGATACCTCTTGTTGTTTCTCTGGTCCTGGAGACGCGGGCTGCTGAAGGATCTCGAAGCCCAGAAGACCCGCATGCTGGAGATGGAGGAAGCGTATGACCGCCTCGAAGGCGAAGGCTGACGTTCCCGCGGAGCCGCTCACCGAGAGCGACCATGCCGAGACGTCGATGGCATACGACGAGGGCAGCGTCCCCTGGTACATCCTCGTGACCTGGGTCGGCTTCATGGCTCTTCTCGTCGCCTACGTCGTCATCTACTACGTTCCCGATCTACGCGAATGGCTCGAGCTCCCCGCGCCCTGATCGCGGCTGGCAGACAGGAGGGCGCGAGCAGCCATGGTCACCTGTTCACACTGCGGGTTGCCGGCCGCTGTCGGGGATCGCTTCTGCTGTTATGGGTGTGAGCTGGCCGACGGGCTCGCGCGCGAGGCGAGCAGCGAGGCCGGCAGCGCGCGCGGGCGCGTGGGCATCGCCATCTTCCTGGCGATGAACGTCATGACGGTATCGATGGTCCTGTACTCGGAGGACCTGTTCGACGACGCCTCTGCGTCCGCGATGCCGGGCTTGCGTGCGCTGTTCCGGTGGGTGGCCGTGCTGCTCGGGGCGGGCGTCGTCGCGTTGCTCGGGATCCCCTTGGGGCGCCGCGCCATCGGCGATCTGGCCGCGGGTCGTGTCGGCGCGGATCTGCTGGTCGCCCTCGCGGTGGCGGCGGCGTTCGTCGTCTCGGTCGCCTCGCTGCTCGGCGGTGGCTCGGGCATCTACGTGGAGGCCGCCTGCATGACGCTGGTGCTGGTCACCATCGGTCGTGCGATCGAAGCGCACGCCAAGCGACGCGCCGCGACCGCGCTCGCAGGAGCGCTCCGGCTGGGGCCCTCCGAGATCGACGTGACACGAGGCGGCGTGCGCGAGCGCGTCGTGGTCTCGGCGATCGTGCCCGGCGATCTCGTGCACGTGCCGGCGGGCGCGGGCATCCCCGTCGACGGCACGATCGTGGACGGGCGTGCGCTCGTGAGCGCGGCGGTGGTGAGCGGCGAGTCGCGTCCGACGGCGCGTGGCCCCGGGGACGTCGTGCTCGCGGGGATGGTCGCGGAGAGCGGCATGCTCGTCGTGGGTGCGAGCAGCGACGCGCGCAGCTCGACCCTGGGACGGTTGGAGGCCCTGGTCGCGAAGGCACGGGAGCGGCGTGCACGCATCGAGCGCATCGCCGATCGTGTGGCGGCGGCCGCGATCCCGGGCGCCCTCGCGATCGCGGTCGGCGCCGGTGCTTGCTGGTGGATGGCGGAGGGCCCCGTCCGCGGGGTCGAGGTCGCGCTGGCGGTCCTGCTCGTGGCGTGCCCGTGCAGCCTGGGCATCGCCACACCGCTGACGCTGTGGACCGCCCTCGGACGCGCCGCGTCCGCCGGCGCCGTGGTGCGGGGCTGCGACGTCCTCGAGTCGCTGGCGCGGGTGCGCGTCGCGGTGTTCGACAAGACGGGAACGCTCACACGCGGCGCACCGAGCGTGCAGTCGGTGGCTGCCGTCGATCCGGCGGCGCGTGATCGGGCGAGCCATCTGGCCGCATCGCTGGAGCGCGAGGTGGTGCATCCCATCGCGAGCGCGGTCGCGCAGTGGCACCACGGACAGGGCGAGCGACGCGTCGTCGCGGAGGCTTCCGACGTTCGCCACGAGCTCGGACGAGGGGTCAGCGGGCGCGTGGATGGGCACGACGTGAGGGTCGGGTCGCGTGCGTTCCTCGAGGACGGCGGCGTCGATGTTCCGTCGCTGACGCCGATGCCGAGCGTCCACGTCGCGGAGGACGGTCGTTGGCTCGCCGGGCTCGTGCTCGCGGAGGCGCACCGCGAGGACGCGCCCTCCGTGATCGGAGCGCTGCGCGATGCGGGGATCGCGGTGGAGCTCGCGAGCGGAGACGCGCGCGCGCGCGTCGAGGCGCTCGGCCGCGCGCTCGACGTACCGGCGGCGGGCGGCCTTCTTCCCGAGCAGAAGCTGGCCAGGATCGAGGCGCTCGAGCGCGGCGGCGCTCCCGTGTTGATGGTCGGCGACGGCGTCAACGATGGTGCCGCGTTGGCGCGCGCGTCGGTGGGCGTGGCGGTCGGGGGCAGCGCGGATCTCGCCAGCGCCGTCGCGGCGGTGACGCTGCTCGGCGACGACCTGTCGCGCATCCCGTGGCTGGTGCACCTCGCACGGCGGGCCTCGTCGATCGTGCGGCAGAACTTGGCCTGGTCGTTCGCGTACAACGTCGTCTGCGTGGGTCTGGCGGCGGCCGGGATGCTGGCACCGGTCTGGGCGGCCGTAGCGATGCTCGCCTCGTCGCTCTTCACCCTGGTCTCGTCGCTTCGCCTGCTGCGCGAGCGCGGTCCCTCGCTCCCGCCAGTGGGCGGCGTGCCCGAGGAGCCGCAAGCATCCGCGGGCGTGCTCGTCGCGGAGGCTTCGTGATCGCCGGCACCTCCGTCTTCGCCGCGCTTCTCGCCGGGCTCGCGGCGCTGCCGCACTGTCTCGGGATGTGTGGACCGCTGGCGGCCGTCGCTTGCGGCACCGGGCGGCGACGCGCCCGCGAGCACGCCGCCTATCACGCGGGGCGATTCGCGACCTACGCCGCCGTGGGAGCGCTGGCGGGGCGCGCTTCGTACGCGCTGCTCTCGACGCCGCTCGGCGCGAGTGCCACGACGCTGACGTCCTGGTTGCTGGCGCTCGCCTTCGCGCTCTCGGCCTTCCGCGTGTTGTCGCCGTATCTCCATCGCGGCGCGGCCGACGCGCCCGTGGCGCTCCGTCGTCCGCCGCGTGGTCTCGTCGTGCGCCTCGTGTCGCTCGTGCCGCGGCGCGGGTTGCCGATGGGGATCCTCACGGGCCTGCTGCCGTGCGGAGCGCTCGCCTCGGGTGCGCTCGTGGCCGCTGCGAGCGGCGGTCCTCTACCGGGCGCGCTCGCGATGCTCGTGTTCGCCGCCGCCAGCGCGCCGGCGCTCGTGCTCGCCATCGTGGCGGGCAGCAGGATCGACCGGCTCCTCGCGCGCGTCCCACGCTGGACCGTTGGCGCGCTGCTTCTTCTGGCCTCGGCGTACTGCGCGGTCCGTCCCACCTGGGTACGGCAGGACACGTGCTGCAGCGCGCGAGCACCCAGCTCCATGGTGGTCCCCCGATGACCACGAACCGCCCGCGTCGAGGGGAGAGCTCCCGATGACCGACGACGCCGAGTCGCTCCCGCCGGCACCGGCCCCGGTCGCGAGCCCGCCCGCCAGGCCGCTCGCGCGGGGTGCGTTCGGCACGTCGCTCCACCTCGCCGATCTGATCGCGGCGACCGCCGTGACGGTGACCGTCTTCCTGTTCTGGGGCGGCGCGTTGTGGCTCTGCGCGCGGGGCACGCAGCACGTCGGGCGCTTCGTCTACTCGTATGCCCTGGCGATCCCTCTCCTCGTCGCGCTGCACCTCTGGCGACTGCGCGGTCGCATCGACTGGGGGTCGCTCGCGGCCAGCACGTTCCTCGTCTGGTCGCTCAAGTTCGTCGTCACCGTGCCGCTCTATCACCTGCTCGCGCCGACCGTCGCGCCCCGCATCGTCCCGCGCGATGCGCCGGCGGGCGCGGGAGAGGTCTCTGCGCCCGCGTACGCCGCGAGCTCGACGTTCACGGGCACGACGTTGCGCGGTCGCGTCGTGGACGCAGCGGGCGCTCCCATGGTCGGCGCCGCCGTCTGGCTCGACGACGTGAGCGAGGGTCGTCGCGCAGAGCCACGCACGGGCGGCGCGGCGCTCGAGGTGCACATCGCCGGAGGTCGCATCGATCCGCGCCTGGCCACTGCCACCGTCGGCGAGACGCTCGCCGCGGCCAACCGCGATCCTGTGCGGCACCTCCTGCACGGTCGCGCCGACGGACGCTCGCTCCTGCAGCGTCCTCTTCCGCCGGTGCAGGGCGCAGAGCGGATCGCGCCTCGCGTCGCCATCCCCGTGCGCGAGCCGGGACGGATCGAGCTGTCCTGTGATCCGGCCGCACCCTGCGGGCGTGCATGGATCCTCGTCTTTCGTCACCCCTACCACACGATCACCGGCGAAGACGGCCACTTCGAGCTCGCCCACGCCCCATCCGCGCCGAGGTTCGCGGTCGCGCGCGTGCGCGGAGCGTCGCTCGTGCAATCGCGGCCCCGCGTCGAGCGCGGCGCGCTCGGCCTCACCCTCGGCGTCACGAACGAGCTGCCGTGAGGCGATCGCCGCCTGGCGGATCACGTCCTCGTCGGCCGCGTGGGCTCAGTCGGCGCTGGCGGCGCGACGCGTGCGGCCGACGATCTCGATGTGGGCCGCGCGCCGGAGCTCCCCGAGCCAGAGGCGCTCCTGCCGCACCATCTCGCGCTCGAGCATCTGCCGGTAGATCTGCTGCCGGACCGCGGCGTAGGGCTGCACGTCGGTCTGCTCGCGGTGGGTCACGGTCAGCACGTGGAACCCGTGCTCGCTCCGCACCGGATCGGAGACCTCGCCGACGTCGAGCGCGAGCATGGCCTCGTCGATCGTGCGTGGCAGCTGCCCTCGACGGAGCTCCCCGAGGTCGCCGCCGCGCTCGCGCGTCGCGTCGTCCTGCGAGCTCTCGCGCGCCACGTCGGCGAACGGCCGTCCGCCCCGGACCTCCATGGCGAGCCCGCGCGCACGCGTGCGGACGCGAGCGACCTCGGCCGCGCCCGCGCCCGCGGGCAGGCGCAGCAGGATGTGCGACGCGCGGAACGTGTCGGACGCACGCGCCTCGCGCACGCTCCGGTTGTAGAAGTCGCGCACGTCCTCGGGTGTGATGTTGACCCGACCGCGCACGCGCACGTTGAGCACCTTCAGCCGCAGCAGCTGCCGCCGCACGTCGTTGCGGTACTCGCGCACCGTGTAGCCCTGCTGGCGCACGACCTGCCAGAAGCGCGCGCTCGAGAGGCCGCTCTGTCGGATCACGTTGTTGATGGCGCGCTCGACGTCCGCGGCCCCGACGGAGACCTCCATGCGGGACGCCGCCTGCTGCACGAGGATCTCTTCGATGAGGTGGTCGAGAACCTCGCGGCGCAGACGTGCGAGCGCCTGCGCGCGCACCTCGGGCGAGGGGGCACGGTCGAGCTGCGAGAGGAAGCGCCGGACCTGCTGCTCGACGTCGCTCTGGAAGATCGCCTGCTCGTTGACGATGGCGACCACGCGCTCGACGACCTCCGCTCGCGCGGCACGCGGCGCGGCGACGGGCGTCGCGCACAGCGCGGCCACGACGAGCAGGCTCGACAGGACGCTCGAGAGCAACGTCGCAGCCGCCGCCCCGAGGCGGCTGCCGCGGTAGACAGAGCGTGAGGGAATGCTCCCCGGGCTCATGGCGGCGTCGGTCGGCGCGGTGGCGGCGGCCCGCGTGGGCCCGGCGGACGACGCGGGGGCTCACCCTCGGGCCCCGCGCCGCCGGGCCGATTGCCTCCCGGCCTGTCACCGCCCGGGTACGGAGCCGCGGGCGTGTCTCCGGGATCGTCCCCGTGACCGTGGCCATCGTCCCCGCCGGGCTCGCTCGCGCCCGAGCGACCTTCGGAGGGAGGCACGCCGCCGTCCGGCACCTCGAAGCGCAGCGTGCCGAGGAGCGCCTCGTCGACCTGCACGTTGGCCTCGCGGCGAAGCCGAGCGATGAAGTCGTCGATCGACTGCTGCCGGCGCTCACGCCACAGACGATTCTGGATCTGTCGGCGCACCTCTTCGAACGAGCGATCGAGCTTCGCGCGTTTGCCGGTGAGCTTCACGATGTGCCAGCCGCGCGACGACTTCACGAGACGCGGCGAGATCTCGCCGATCTTCGTGATGGAGAACGCCGCCTCGGCCACCTCGGCCGGGACCTCGGGCTCGTCGGCCTGTCGCTCGTTCGGACGGGAGAAGAAGCGCAGATCGCCGCCGCGGTCCCGCGTCTCGGCATCCTGCGTGTGCGCGATGGTCCGTTCGCGGAAGAGGCGCAGGTCGGCCGGCGCCTTCGTCACCTCGGCGAGCACACGCTCGCCGAGCGCGCGGTCGCTGAACAGGATGTGCGCCGCGCGCACCTGCTCGGGCTTGTGGTACTCGTCGCGATGCTGCTCGTAGTAACGGCGCATGTCCGCGTCCGAGATGTCCGAGAGCTTCACCCGGTCCTCGAACTCGCGCTTCATCAAGCGCTGGATCATCACCTGTTTGCGGGTGCGATCGACCTCGGGCAGCCGGTCGTAGCCGCGGCGCGAGGACTCGGACGCGAGCAGCTCGAAGCGGATCAGGTTCTCGAGGAACTCACGACGGCGCTCGGGAGAGTTGTACCGGGCGCGCAGGTACGGCGACTGATCGGCCAGGCGATCGGCGAACTCTCCGAGCGTGATGGGCGTGCTGCCCACCTTCGCGAGAACCTTGGACGCTTGCTGCGAGGTCAGCCCGTGCTTGAGACCGGCATCTCGACCGGAACGACCCGTCCCCGCGTCGGTGCGCGATTGCGGGTCCGAAGCGCAGCCGAGCGACCAGCCGAGACCGGCGAGCAGCAACAAACCGCAGGAAACCAGGACTCTGCGCGCGTGCACGGCCGCGGAGCTACCACGCCCGCCGTAGGGGGGCAACGATCGGCTCAACGCCGGCGGGTGCAGGCGAGCGTCGCGAGGGCGAAGCCGACGAGCGCGAAGGCGGCGAGCACGAGCAGATCGGGGGCCCAGAGCGGGGGCAGCGCCACGCTGGGCAGGCCGGGCCCGCCGAGCCCGCGCCGCAGGGCCGCGAGCGCATAGCTCATCGGGTTGAGCGCCATGATCGTGCCGATCGTCGCCGAGCCGGTCGCGGGGTACATCGCGCCCGAGAGGATCCACGCCGGGATGAGCACGAGGCTCATCACCACGTGGTAGCCCTGCGTCGAGTCGAGGAGCCACGCGACCGCGAAGCCCACCGACGCGAGCGCGAACGCGAAGAGCGACACCGACGCGACGACGAGCGGCACGTCGATCCCCGCGAGCGGATAGCCCGCGAGCGGCGCCATCGCGAGCACGACCAACGCTTGTCCGCCGGCGATCACGCTCACCGCCAGGCACTTGCCGGCGACGACCGCGACCCGCGATCCCGGCGCGGACAAGACGGCCTGCAAGAAGCCCTGATGACGGTCTTCGATGACCGTCATGGTCTGGAAGATGGTCGTGAAGAGCACGACCATCGCGACGACGCCGGGAAAGAAGTACTGCAGGTAGCCGTGGCTCTCGGCTCCGGGCAGGCGGAAGGTGGAGCCGAGCCCGGACCCGATGACGAGCCAGAGGAGCAGCGGCTGCAGCAACGCGCCGACGATGCGGCTCTTCTCGCGCAGGAAGCGTCGAAGGTCGCGCTCGACGAGCACGCGCATCGTCGCCAGATCGGAGGCCAGCGCCGACGGACGCGCCCGGCGCGAGGACGCCGTGGCGCCCCGAGGCGACGCATCGGGTGATCCGGCGGGGACGGTCGCGGTGTGCGCGACGGGCGGCTCGGAGGCGAGGTCGGGCGATGCGGACGGCGCCGGAGATCGGGCGGCGGAGGTCGTCGTCGTCATGCGGCACCTGCGCGCGGCGCCGATCCCGGCGCGGCGTCGTCGTTGTCCGTGTCGAGCGTGCGACCGGTAAGCGCGAGAAAGACGTCGGCGAGCGTCGGTGTCCGCAGCGACACCGCACGCAGCCGACCCGCAGGAAACCCCTCGACGATGCGTGGGACGAGCTCGTGGCCCTTCGCACGCACGACGCTCACGGTCGAACGACCGGCGTCGATGGTGGGCTCGAGATCGAAACGCTCACGCACGACCGCCGCCACTTGCTCCACATCGTCGGCTTCGAGCGTGATGACGTCGCCGCGGACGCGCGCGCGCAGCTCGGCCGGCGATCCTCGCGCCACGACCCGTCCGCCGTCGAGCACCATCAGGTGATCGCACCGGTCGGCTTCCTCGGGTCGATGCGTCGACACGAGCACGGCCAGACCGTCGCGATCGCGCGCCTCCGACAGATGCGCCCAGACCCGCCGGAAGGCGTGCTCGTCGAGACCGCTCGACGGCTCGTCGAGCACGAGCAGCGTCGGCGCGTGCAGGAGCGCGCGGACGAGGTCGATGCGGCGCCGCATCCCGCCGGACAACATCCGCACGGGGTCGTCGGCGCGCGCCGCGAGCTCCGTGAGCGCGAGCGCTTCGTCGATCGCGCGACGCGCCTCGCTCGAAGGCAACGCGTGCAAGCGCGCCGCGAGCGCGAGGTTCTCGCGCGACGACAGACGCGGATCGAGGCTCGGCTGCTGGAAGACGAAGCCCGTCTCGGCGCGCAGCCGCCGATCCCCGAAGGGCACGGGCTCGCCGCGCAGCCGGAGCGTCCCGGCGAGCGGGCGGAGCAGCCCGGCGAGCAGGCCGATCGCCGTGGACTTGCCCGAGCCGTTGGGCCCGAGGAGGCCGACGATGCGGCCCACGCCGACGTCGAACGAGAGCGAGTCGAGCACCGGTCGCACCGCGGCGCCGCGGCGCGCGGGATACGCGAAGCGCAGGCCTTCCACGGAGACGAGCGACACGTCCGCGCTCAAGCAGCAAAAACGACGAGAGCCAGGAAGAGCCCCGACAGGTGCACGAGCGACACGAAGAAGAGCCCTCGCGCCCATCGCGGGCCGACCTCCGCGCGAAGGCCGGTCATGCTCCAGACGAAGAACGACGCGCCGAGCACGACGGCCACCGCGAGGTAGCCGACGCCCGCGATGCCCAGCGGGACGAGGGCGAGCGTGATCGGCAAGAGCGCGATGACGTAGAGCGCGATGTGGATGCGCGTCGCCATCTCGCCGCGCACGACGGGCAGGATCTTGAGCCCTGCGCGCGCGTAGTCGTCCTTGCGGAAGAGGCCGATCGCCAGAAAGTGCGGTAGCTGCCAAACGAACAAGATCGCAAACAGCCCGAGGCCGCCCAGATCGAGCTGGCCGGTCACCGCCGTCCAGCCCATGAGCGGCGGCAATGCTCCGGGCACCGCACCGATGGGCAACGCCCAGGGGGAGCGCCGCTTGAGGGGCGTGTAGCCGAGCACGTAGACGACCAGCGCGAGCGCGCCGAGACCGGCGGTCAGCGCGTTGGCCGCGATCCACAGCGCCGGCACGGAGAGCACACCGAGCGCGAGCCCGAAGGCCAGCGCCGTCTGCGGATCGAGCCTGCGCGCCGGCAGCGGACGATCGCGCGTGCGGTCCATGTGCCGGTCCACGTCGCGTTCCCACCAGCAGTTGAGCGCGTTGGCGGAAGCCACCGCGAGCGCCGTCGCGAAGAGCGCCGCGAGCAAGGTCGGCAAGGTGGGCGACGCGTCCGTCGCGGGCGCGAGGTACATCCCGACGCCCGCGGTGAGCAACACGAGCGACGTCACGCGCGGTTTGGTGAGCGCGACGAGGTCCGCGGCGAGCCCGAGGGCCCCCCTCAGGGGGGCGCGGGGGGGTGAGCACAGGGCGCCCTTCATGCGGCCACCCGGTCGGGCCGGAGCTCGGGCGCGTCCGCGGTGCGCGAGGACGCGGGGGTCGCGATCGTCGCGCGTCGCGCGGCGAGCCCGAACGCGAGAGACACGAGCGACACGAGGAGCAGGGCGCCGCCGCCGAGGTGGGCCGTCGCGATCACGGGCCCACTGTAGAGAAGGACGTTGCCGACGCCGAGCCCGATCTGCACGAGCACCAGCACGAGCGGAGCCGCGGCGGCCGCGACGAGCGCGCGATCGCCCTGTTTTCGGGCACGCGCGACGATCCACGCGCACAAGACGACGACCGCGGTCCCGACCACGGTGCCGACGATCCGGTGGGTCATGTGGAGCTGGCCGGGGCCCTCGGCGGGCCACAACGTCGGCCAACCGAACGATCGACAGAGGGGAAGCTCGTCGGCGCACGCGAGCGCCGCGCCCGTGTGGCGGACGAGGGCGCCGAGGATCATCTGGACCCAGACGAAGCCCGCGGCGGCGAGCACCGGCCAGGCCGAGGGCAACGGCGTCGCGATCGCGGTCTGCACCGCGCGCGCGACGCGTCCTTCGCGCCGGACGCGCAGCGTGATCCAGACGAGCAACGAGAAGTAGACCATCGAGGTCGCCAGGTGCGCGCTCGAGATCGCGGTGGGCAGCAGATAGAGAACGGTCAGACCGCCGAGCACGCCTTGCCCGATGACGAGCACGAGCGCTCCGAGCGAGAGCCAACGCGAAGCGGAGCGCCGCGCGAAGAGCACCACGGTCAGCGCGATGGTGAGCAGGCCGACCGCGCTCGCGAGAAGGCGATGGCTGTGCTCGATCGCCACGCCGCCTTTCATCTCCGGCATGACCTGCCCGTAACAGAGGGGCCAGTCGGGGCACGCGAGCGAGGAGCCCGTGACGTGCACGGTGCTGCCCAGCAAGAGGAGCGCGAACGTCGCCACGGCCGTCGCGAGGGCGATCGCGAAGGGCAGTCGGCTCGGCGCGGGGTGCGCGCCAGGCGCATCCGACGAGGAGGAAGTGTGCGACGACATCGTGGGCAGGCCCCCTCGAGGGGGGCGCGGGGGTGACGACCAGGCGCCCGCTCGCGGGCCCCGAGAGGGCCAACGCTAGGGCCGCGGGCGCGCGGGATGTAGCAGCAGCCCGTGCGCTAGGTCAATCACGCGGCAGCACGACGTGGAACGTGGAGCCCCGGCCGGGCTCGCTCTCGACCCGGATCGTGCCGCCGTGCGCCTGCACGATGTTGTGCGCGATGGTCAGGCCGAGGCCGGTGCTCCGTTCGCCGCGCGTCCCACGAGCGCTCGTCTTCGAGAAAGGGCGGAAGAGCCGGTCCATCTCTTCGGGCGCGATGCCGACGCCGGAGTCCTCGACCGAGATGGTCACGTCGTCGTCCGTGGCCGCGACCGAGACCAGGAC
>JADZFZ010001078.1 GCA_020854145.1 Deltaproteobacteria bacterium
CGGCGCCTCGGGCTGCTCGCTGGTCGTGTCCGGCAAGCTCGAGGAGAAGCCCGAGCGCCCGCGCGACGCCGGGACGCCCGACATGGGTCGGCCGCCGGATGCGAGCCCCGAGGCGAGCATGGAGGCGGACGTCGAGGACGACGCGGGTCCGGACGCGACGATGGACGGCGGCGGCGACGAAGACCTCGGGCCCGAGGACGCGGGCGATCCGGATGCATGCATCGACTCGATGCCCGATCCGCTCGATGGCGTCGACAACGACTGCAACGGCGAGATCGACGAGGACGGCGTCGAGGCGGCGTCCGCGACGACGGAGATGGTCGCGGGACGCCCCACCATCGCGCAGTACATGACGGGCTGGCTCGTCGCCTACGAGAAGCCGGCCGGCGGGATCGACGCGGTGCGCGTGGAGGGCTCCACCGTCGAGGCCGGGCCCGTGGCGCTCGTGCCCGCAGCGGCGGCTGGGTCCCCGTCGCTCGCGGATTTCGACGATCTGCCGCTGCTCGGATGGACGCAGGCAGGGGTCGGCAGCTGGGCGGTGTTCGTGTGGAGCGACGTGTCGGTGGGTCTGGCCGACGAGGAGATGTACCCGCTGACGAACGTCGAGAACGTCGCGACGGCGACCGACTCGACGCGTTTCGTCATCGCGTCGGCCGGGATGTCCGGCGCGATGAACGCGCTCGGCGCGGGCGGGACGCTCACCGAAGACCGCGGCACGACGACGTCCGTGCCGGCGGCGGTGACGGGCCTCGCGACCACCGTGAGCGGCGAGCGGGTCGCTGCCGTCGCGACGCTCGCCGGCGCGCCGGGCGCCGTGCTCGTGCACCGGCGCTTCGACGCGGCGACGTACGCGACGGTGAACCTCGATCTCGGCGGCGCGACCGCAGCGCGCGAGCCCGGGTACGTGGTCTCGCGTGGTGCGGGCCACCTCGTGCTCACCGCCGACGTGTCGGGACGCGCCGACGTCCACGTCGTGGACGTCAACCCCGACGGTACGGGCGACACGCGCGCGAGCGCGCTCGTCTCGGGCACCGGCACCGATGCCCTCGACCAGCCGTCCGTCACGCTCCTGCCGGGTGGCGCTCAGATCGTCGCGTACCGCCGCACGACCGCGATGGGCTCGCACGTCGAGCTCGTCGTGCGCGACGCCGACGGTGCGATCGCCTCGGGCCCGCACCGCGTGAGCCCGGCGGGTGCGCGCGACGACGGTTTCCCCGCGGTGCTGGCGAGCCGCGCTGGCGGTGGGGATCCATGCCAGGGGCTAGTGGCATTCGTCGAAGGCAGTGGGACCCTTTCGCTGGCGAGCTTCGCATGTCGATAAATCGCAAAGATCGATCCGCCGCCCTCGGTCGGGCGACGCAGAGGAAGTCTCCACCCTTCGGGTGGGGGTGCCGTGCACTCGCGCTCGTCCTGGCACCGGCAGTGGTCTCCTCGACGTTGCCGGCCGTCGGTCTCGCGCAGCAGGCGGCCCAACCGGCCGGACAGCCGAGCAGCGGCGACCTCGAGCGCGCGCGTGCGCTCTTCGAGCAAGGCAGCGAGGCCTACTCCGACGGGCGCTACGAGGCGGCGGCCGAAGCCTTCCAGGCGAGCTACGCGATCGCGGGCGCGCCGGAGCTGCTCTACAACATCGGCCAGTCCTACGAGCGCGCGGGCCTGCTGCCGCAGGCGCTCGAAGCCTTGCAGCGTTACCTCGCGGCGGCGCCCAACGCGGCCGACGCTCCCGCGGTGCGCGAACGGGTCGCCATCATCCAGCGCAACTTCCGGCAGAGCCAGCTGCGCATCGTCGTGACCCCGCGCGGCGCGCGCATCCGCGTCGACGGGCGCGACGTCGGTCGTGCTCCGCTCGATGCGCTCACCGTGACGCCGGGCGAGCACCTCGTGGAGATCGAGGCCGACGGTCACCGTCGCTACCGCACCACGTTCCAGGTCGCGCTCGCGCGCCTGCACCGCATCGAAGCCGATCTGGCGCCCATCGAAGAAGACGGCACGGGCGAGATCGAACGTTCGATCAACTGGACGGGGCCCATCGCCTCGTGGGTCCTCGCGGGGGCGTTCCTCGGCGGCGGGATCGTGCTCGGGGTGCACGCGAGCGGTCTCGCCGACGACGCCACGTTCCGCGACGACAGCACCGCCGACGATGCGCGCCTGTTCTCGTACTTCTCGGATGCGGCGTTCGTCGTGGCGTTCGGCTTCGCCGCGCTCGGCACCATCCTGGCGCTCACCGCCGAGCCCGAGGAGGAAGGCACCGGCGTCACGCTCCGTGCGAGCAGGCGCCTGCGGCCGCGCACGACCGCGCGCGCGCCCGAGGTGTCCTTCGGCCTCGGCGGCCTCTCGGTCCGCGGCTCGTTCTGAGGCGGAGCATGCGAGCGCTCGACGAGCTCCTCGATCCTGCCCAGGGTGGCCGCCGCCTCGTGGACGAATGGCGGGCTGCCGCCACGAACACGATCGAGCTGCTGCCGTGCTCTGCGGACGACGGGGCGCGATGTCTTCACGCCCTGCAGGTCACGACGCGGTCGCCGATGGGCGCCATCGCGCACGGCACCGGCGGGCTGCTCGTCGATGGCGGCTGGGTGCGCGTGCTGGGCGCGGGATGTCCGCGCCTCGGTCGCTCGCTCGCGAGCTGGAACGCGACGGGCACCGATCGCGAGCGTCTGCCGGGCGCGCTGCTCGTGGCGGACGATGCCGTGGGGGGATTCTTCGCGCTCGACGGAGGCCGCTTCGGGGCTCGTCCCGGCTCGGTCCATTACTTCGCGCCCGACTCGCTCCGCTGGGAGGATCTCGACGCGTCGTACTCGGACTGGCTCCAATGGCTGTGCACCGGTGATCTGGCGCGGTTCTATGCGGCGAGCCGCTGGGCCACGTGGCGCGCCGACGTCGCCGCGCTCGACGGGGACCGGGGCACCCTCGTGTACCCGTTCCCCTGCGCCGACGGTCCGCCCTTGGACGAGCGGTCGCGCTCGGCGGTACCGATCCAGGAGCTGTGGGCCATCTACGTCGAGCGGCTGCCCGCCGAGCTCGCGGGCTGAGCCACCGC
>JADZFZ010001079.1 GCA_020854145.1 Deltaproteobacteria bacterium
CAGGTCGCACGACGGCTGATCGTTGGCGCCCTCGGCGACCTTGAACACCTCGCGCGCCGTGCGGGCGACCGTCTCGTGCCCGTCGACCAGCAACCGCACCATGTCGTGCGCGATCGGCACGCCGTCCTCCTCCTTGATGGACGAGAGCAGCGCGAACTGCCGGTACGTCCCGGGAGCCGGGAATCCCAGGGCGCGGATGCGCTCGGCGACGAGGTCGACCGCGAGAGCGAGCTCGTTGTACTGCGTCTCGAACATCAGGTGCAGCGTCTGGAACATCGGCCCCGTGACGTTCCAGTGGAAGTTGTGCGTCTTGAGATAGAGCGTGTACGAGTCCGCGAGCACGCGGGACAGTCCGCCCGCGATCTGCTCACGCTTGGCGGCATCGATGCCGATGTCGATCTTCGTGGGGTTGGCCATGGTCTCACCTCTCTCGTGCGAAGCGGTGTAGGCCCGGCGCGCGGCCGGTTCCAGCGCCTGATGTCGTGCCGCTCACATCGGCCGAGCCCGTCGCGACTGGACGTGGTCACGGGCCTGGCGACACGACGCACGACATCGTCGAGGTCTGGTCCATAGTACGGGCCATGCGGGCTTGCCTCTGGGGATTGGCGACGCTGCTCGTGGCTGGATGCACGTCTTTCCGTCCTGGGAGCGATCGGGCGGATGGCGGCGCCGCAGGGATGGACGCGGCTCGGCCCGACGCGGCGCGTGACGCGGCCACCGACGATGCGACGCGCGAAGAGGACGTGCGCGACTCCACTGCGCCGGACCCCGACGCGGGCGACGCCGGAGGTGACGCCGCCGTCGAGCCCGACGCGGGCGAGGAGGACGGCGGAGCCGAGTGCACCGAGGCGTCGTGCGACGATGGTGTTGCGTGCACCGTCGATGTCTGCGCCGGCGGCGAGTGCGTCAACAGCCCCGTCGATGGGCTCTGCACGATGTCGGCGGGCGGCGTGTGCGACCCCGCGATGGACTGCCGCTACCCGAGCTGCACGCCCGCGTCGTGCGCCGCCGGGCCCTGCGAGATGGCGCGCTGCGAAGGCGACGTGTGCATGCGCGCCAGCGTGTGCGAGGCGAGCGAGACGTGCTGCGCCGGGATGTGCGTTCCGATGGGATGCAGCGACGACGACCCGTGCACGACCGACACGTGCACGGCGACCGGGTGCAGCCACACCGTCGTGACCTGCGACGACGGGGTTTCCTGCACGGCCGACACGTGCAACCCGACGACCGGCGCGTGCGCGCACATGACCAACGACGCGCTCTGCACCGCCGCCTCGGGTGGCGTCTGCAACGCGACCACGGGTTGCCAGTATCCGACGTGCACGACGGCCACCTGCGTCGCCGGGCCATGCGAGAGCGCGGCTTGCTCGGGCGGCACCTGTGTACGGACGCCTCTCTGCAGCGCGGGACAGATGTGCTGTGGCAACACGTGCGTGCCCGCCGGCTGCGACGACGGCAACCCGTGCACCTCCGACTCGTGCGGCGGCTCGTCGTGCGCCAACGTGCCGAACGCCTCGTCCTGCAGCGACGGGACGTTCTGCAACGGCGCGGACACCTGCGGCGCGAGCAGCTGCAGCGTGCACGCCGGCAACCCGTGCTCGAGCGGCACCGTGTGCGTCGAGGCGATGGACGCGTGCGTGACTTGTGGCGCGGCCTCGCAGCCGTGCTGCGCCGGCGGGACGTGCACGGCCCCGAGCACCGTGTGCTCCGGCGGACCCGGCGGCATGTGTGTCGCGTGCGGCGGCATCGGTCAGCCGTGCTGCACCTCGGGCACGCCGTGCGTCTCGGGCGCGCAGTGCGGCGGCACCGGCGGCAGCACGTGCGTCGCGTGCGGCGGACTCGGCCAGCCGTGTTGCGGAGGCACGAGCTGCGGCGGCGGCACGACCTGCAGCGGATCGGGCATGTGCGTCGCGTGCGGCGCGCCCGGTCAGCTCTGCTGCGCCGGCACCACGTGCGGCCCGAGCGCGGTGTGCAACACGGCGGTCCCGCCGATGTGCATCGCGTGCGGCGGCAACTTCCAACCGTGCTGCGGCGGAGGCACGTGCGCCGCGGGCCACACCTGCACCGGGACCGAGTGCCGGCATTGCGGCAGCGGGGGCGAGCCTTGCTGCACGGGTCGCACGTGCCCTGCCGACCCTTGGCTCGTCTGCTTGTTCGGCGATCCCGGCAGCTGCGTCGATTGCGGGGCCGAGAATCAGAATTGTTGTGCAGGCAGCACGTGTATGTCCGGCCTCACCTGTCGGCCTCCGGGCGATTGCCTGCCCTGACGCTCTGCGGCGACCATCGGCAATCGGTCTCTCGGCGGTCAATCGTCGGAGGGGATCTTCGGGTACTCGGGGGGCATCAATCGAATCGGGTCGTGGACCTTGCGCGTCTCTTTCGGGGCCGGCGGGCGCGCGCGCGTGCCGCCGATCACGCCGCCGATCGCGACCAGGACCAAGAATGCGCCGAGGGCGAACAGGGCCGATTGTGCGCCACGATTGCCGATTCCCGGCCACGCGTCCCACAGGAACCATCCTCCCGCCCCACCCGCAATCGCGGCTCCGACGCCTGCCAGATAGACGCGTGCGCGATAGAGGGACGCCGCGGGTGCGATGCCGAGCGCGGCGACGATGGCCAATAGGACGATCTCGAATCGATTGCCGATCCCGGGGATCGGGCTCCCCGTGGAGGCCAGCGAGCGTGCCCCAATCGTGGCGAGCGATCCGGCTGCGAATGCCGCAACGGCGAAGAAGGTGGACGCCACGAATGCGAGCGCGCCGGGAACGACCGTCCATTGGGCGCCGAGCAGCACCTCCGGCTCGGGCTGCGCGGCAGGCGGCTTCTTGGCGTCGTCGGCGGGCTTCTTCGCGTGGTCGGGCTTCTTCGCGTGGTCGGGCTTCGCCTCCGCGGGTGACCTGGCGTCGGCGGGTGACTTGGCGTCGGCGGGTGACTTGGCGTCGGCGGGTGACGTCGCGCTGGCGTCGCCTACCGGCTTGGCAGCTGCCTTCGGTTCGGCCGACCGCTTGCCATCCGCGACGGTCCGCGTGCTCGCTGGCTCGGCGGGAGTCGTGCTCGTCCGGCCGGGCGAGTAGCCCATCACCTTCGCGGTCTTCAGCCACTGCGCGCGTTCTTTCGACGGCAGCGACTCGTCGGCGACGAGCTTCAGGCAATCGCGCACGCAGCCGAGCTCGGCCAGCGCGATCGTGTGCTCGCGGGTGCCGGGGGCGTGCTCGATCTCGGCGGCGCGCGCGACGTTGCGGTACCAGACGTCGGCCTTCTCCGCGTCGGCCGCGTAGTGGATTCCCATCTCGTAGAGATTCGCGACGAACACCTTCGCGCGCAGGCTCCCGTTCTGCGCGGCGGTCCGCAGGTGCGCGGCTCCCTTGGCCTGATCCACCGGCACGCCGAGCCCACGGAAGTGCGTGATCCCGACGACGCGCTCCGCTTCGGCGTGACCGAGCGACGCTGCCGCCGCGAAGCACTCGAGCGCGAGACCCACGTCGCGCGCCACGTGCGGTGTCCCCGTCCGGTGCGCCACGCCGAGCGCCACGAGCATCTCGGCGTCCTTCTTCTCGACGAGATCGTCGATGGACGGAGCGGGACCGTCCTGGCCCACGACGGCCGTGGTCTCGATGACGTCCATCTCGTC
>JADZFZ010001080.1 GCA_020854145.1 Deltaproteobacteria bacterium
ATGGTGCTCGTCCACGTCGCGCGGGCGCTTCGCCACATGCGCTCCGACGCGTCGCTCGCTGCGCTCGAGGGATTGCTCGAGCACGCGAGCACGGACGTCCCGAGCGTCGCCCTCACCTCGATCGCGAATCGCCTCGGCCCGGGCGTCCTGCCGTACGCACGCCGGTGCGTCCACGGCCCACGCTTCGTCCAGGTCGTCGCGCTCCGTTTCGTGACCGAGCACGGCGACGCCACCGACCTTCCCACCGTCATCGCCCGGTTGAAGAAGCTGCCGGGCACGCGCATGCAGTACGAGCCGCCCGAGGTGTCGTCGCTCGTGCCCTTCCTTCTTCGATTCCCCGAGGATCCGAAGGCCCTCGCGGCCCTTCGGAAGCTGCGCGACGTCATCGCGAAGATCCCGCCCAACGAGCGCACCTGGATCGAGCGCCACGCCCCCGAGATCCTCTCGAAGGGTGACTGAACGACCGGGACCGTGACCTCCGACTGCGTCTCGCCGACGGTCGCGACGCAGACCGATCTTCGCTCGGGCCGCGCAGGCCGTGAATCAGCGCGCGAAGATGCGCGACGGGTCGGCGAACGTCTTGAGCTCGAGCGCGTTGCCGGCGGGGTCCTCGATGAAGAACGTGCCCTGCTCGCCGACCTCGCCGCGGAAGCGCACGTGCGGCGTGATCAGGAATCGCACGCCTTCGGCTGCGAGCCGCGTGTGCAGCGCCTCCCACGCCCTCCACTCGAGGATCGCGCCGAAGTGCCGCGCCGGCACGTCGTCGCCGTCGACCGCGTTGGTCGCGACGCGCGCCTCACCACGCGGCACGAGGTGCGCCGTGATCTGGTGCCCGAAGAAGTCGAAGTCGATCCACCGCGCGTCCTCGCGCCCGACCGGGCAGCGCAACGTGCCGGCGTAGAACGCGCGCGCAGCCTCGAGGTCGTCCACGGGAAACGCGAGATGAAACGGTGGCGACGCCTGGCTCATCGCGCGCTCGTGCCACGCAGCACGTGTCGCGTCGAGCGCATCGCGCGCGCGGCTTCACCGCCCGCCTCGTCGGCGACGTCCCGCCCGGCGATCCGTCGAACGGATCGCGTCCCGAGCGCGCGATGCGCACATCCGCGCGCGGCTCTCCGTCGCGCGGCGCGGGCGGCAGCTCGATGCAGAGCTCGTCCTACCTGCACGGCTCACCGCGCGGCGCGCGTCGCTCGGTCGCGCCACCCGTGCTCGCGCCCGCCCCGAACAACGAGACGCCGAGCCCGAGCCCGATCGCCCATCGCGTCGCGTCTCGCCGCATCGCGCTCATCAATGCGTACCTATTCCCGACCGATCGTTCGCGCGCGGTTCGCGACACGAGACGCGCGCGTAGGGTGCGGAGACCCTGCACGCTCACGGAGGCGTGATGAGCACCGGGACGTCGGAGCTCTCGAGGCCCGGCAGCTGGAGCTCGCCCCAGCACGCGACGTCGCCGGACCGCAGCAGCGCGCAGGTGGAGGCCTCGCCGGCGTCGATCGCGAGCGCGGGCCCCAGCCCTGCGACCGCCGCCGCGGTGTCGCGATCGTCGCGGGTGCCGTCGCCCAGCTGACCGAGGTAGTTGAGGCCGAGGCACGACACGACGCCGTCGTCCGTCAACGCGCAGAGATGACGAAAGCCCGTCGCGAAGCCGACGATCCCGCTCCCGCGGATCTCCTGCACCGTCGGCGTCGGAAACGGGCACGAGGCCAGCGTCCCGGCGGCATCGAGGTAACACGGTCCCGAGGACGCGACGTCGATGGCGCCCGCGCCGGACACGAAGGGGAGCGAGACGAGGTCCGGCTGCCAGCACTCCGCTTCGCCGCCGGTCAACAGGACGCAGAAAGTGTCTCTGTAGGAACGGATCGCGGTCGCGCCGGCCACGCCCATCACGACCGTCGGCGTGGCGCTTCCGCTCCAGCACTCGACGCTGCCGGCGCCGCGCACGACGCAGGACGCGCGAGCAGAGGGCGACACGTCGAGGGCGTCGAGGATGCCGGGAGGCGCCGCGCGTCCGAGGCAGCGAAGCGCGCCATCCTCGGGCACGACGCAAACCGCGTCGTCGCCGGCGCCGACGAGGCGCGCGCGCAGGGTCGGGTCCGGGCTCTCGGGGTCGCGAGGGCCCACTCCGTCGTAGCGACCCCAGCAGACGAGCTGCCGCGACGCGCGAATGGCGCAGGCGCCGTACCTTCCGACGCTGAGCGAGACGAACGGGTCCGGGCAAGCGAGGCAGGGCGGCGCACCGGCGTCGGCGTCTCCCGCCGGGCCCACGTCGGCATCGGGAGGCGGGCCTGTGTCGCTCGGCGGAGGCGGCGGGCAGACGTGACCGGGGCACTCCTCGCCGCACGACCGCAGGCCGGAGCAGCTCGTGCAGCACTGCTGCCCCGGCGCGCAGAAGACGGCACCACAGGCCACGCCGGACTCCACGTCGGCGTCGGACGGTGGAGGCGGGGTGGGTCCCATCTCGAGCCTGCCGCCGTCGACGAACGTGCCGGCCTCGGGCGCGGGAGGAGGCATGTCGCGACAGAAACGCGGCTGCTCGTCGGCCGCGATCAGGCCGCACGCCGGCACGTAGTCGCTGGTGCACGCGCCGCCCGCGCACGTCTCGTCGCGCGCGCAGCTCCGGTGCTCACAGGAGGCCTCGAAGCGCAGCGGCAGCGTCAGCGAGACTCTGGGCACGAACACGAGCCGGCTCTGGGCGGCGACCACCTCCTCGCCGCCGCGGTAGCCCTCGGCGCGGAAGCGGTAGAGCACCGATCCGACGTGGCCTCGCGACTCGGGCTCCACTCGAACCGACCACGGCATGAGCGCTCCGCCCGTGTACGTGGCCGTCGACGTGAAGCCACGAAAGCCCGCGCCGGCGCCGTCTGCCCGTTCCACCTCGAGGCGGAGCTCGTCGAGCCCGAGCGGGGCGCCTTCGTGGGTCTCGCCGATCACCGCGACGATGGAGGACGAAGCGTCCTCCTCGCACCCCGCCGCGGGCGCGGTCGCGAGCGCGACACACGCCAGCACCGCTGCAGTCACGGCTGCGCGCTGTCGCACCCGGAAAGCATACCGCAGGGCTCAATCCGGGAACGCGTGGCCGAAGAAGGATTCGCGGCCGTCGGGAGCTCTCAACTCGAGGTCGGGCTCGGTCGCCAGACCGCTCGGGCCTCCGCGATACACGAAGGCGCGTCCGTAGTAGCCGGCGCCGCTGGGCGCACCGACCACGAGATCGTCGTAACCGTCGCCATCCAGGTCGAGAGCCGACGCCGCCCAGCCGAAGTCCTCCGCGCTCGCATAGCCGTCGTGCGGAATCCAAGGCGGAGCGACAATCCGCGGCGAGGGCTCGATCACTGGGCCATGCGCACTGCCGCCCCACACGTCGAGGCCGTTGCACGATCTCACGACGAGATCGTCGTAGCCGTCGGCGTCGAAGTCGCCCGCCGCGCGCGTGGGCGTCGGCACGAGATCGCAGGTCTCGTCGCGTGCTGCCAGGACGACTGGAGTGGTGCTCGGACCGGCATCGGTTCCCGGATAGAGCCGGAGCTCGTAGCGGACCCCGGTATCGGGATCCCGCGCCTCGTGACGAAGGACGAGCTCCGTCAAGCCGTCGCCGTTGGTGTCGATGCCCGTCGTCACGTCTGGAAATGCCAGGGAGGGTGAGTCGGATCGCTGGATGCGAATCGAAGGTTCGGTGGATAGGCCGTCTGGTCCGCCTCGGTGTAGACGCAGCTCGAAGCTATTGCCGATCCAGACATCCGAGTAGCCGTCGCGGTCGGTGTCTCCTGCTGCACGAACCTGACCCAGAGGCCCCATCCACGGCTCGAGCGCTCCGGAGAGCTCGGCTGCGGCGCGCGGGACCAGGCCGTCCGAGCTCCCGACGAACAGATAGACGCGGCCGACGCCCAGGTCTGCGCAGCTGTCGCCAACCGCGAGATCGCCGTAACCGTCGCCGTCCACGTCACCGACCGCGACGGCCGCGTGGAAGCATCCTTCCGTGGAGCCGAGCAAGGTCTGGGCAGGTGTCGGCGTCAGCCCCGCTTCCGAGCCTCGAAACACGTGGACGCGTCGCTCGCTGAATCCACCGACTGCGAGATCGGGATAACCGTCTCGGTCGAAGTCGCCGACGGTGAGCGCCTCTCCGAATCGAGCGTCCCGAAGCTCGATTCCCGACAGCGTGAGCGCGGGTGTCGGCATGGACGCGCCAGCCAGCGGCGCTGCATAGACGTAGACCCTGCCACCGCGATCCGTTGCGCCGGGCGCGCCTGGCGCGGCAACGACGAGCTCGCTGACACCGTCGCGGTCGAAGTCCGCCGGCCCCACGGAGCTCGACTCCATGACGCGCTCGGGTCGACTGCTCTCCGAGTCGGTACAGCTCGACGCCAGCAGTCCGACGAACGCGACGGCTGGCCCGAGACGATTGAAGAGATACACGGCCATCACATCGCCACCCCATAGGAGAAGCTCGCCGAGGGCATCGGAGGCACGATCTCTTCACGGATGCTCAGTCTGCCGTCGTCGCTCGACGAGACGACGAGTATTCGTGTAGTCGTTCCGACGATCAGCTCGTCGCGACCATCCGCATCGAGGTCGCCACACGCGATGCTGCCACCGAGATAGTCGTCCGGCCGATCATCGAGGTACGTGTCAGCGGGCGTGAACGCGGGGCCCGACGGCCCTCCCGGATAGAGCTCCAAGGTACCGAGTGGGCTCGTCTCGGTGCTGGGCCGAGCGACCAGCAGATCGTCGAAGCCATCGTCGTTCAGGTCGCAGAGCTGCGGCTCGCCGGACAGGTGCGTGAACGGTATGACCCAGTCCGCTCGCTCGCTCGGCCCACTCGGGCCCCCCGCGAAGATCTCGGCTTGCAGCTGGGTCCCGACGACGACATCCGGATAGCCGTCACCGTCGACGTCCCCATCACAGCGGAGCGTCTTGACGTGGTCCGGCGGCCCGGAGGTCGTCAGTACCAACGATGCCGTTGTCTCCGGTCCTTCGGACGACCCGCGATAGAGATAGCCGAGGACGCTGGTCGCGTAACGCGAGGTGCTGCCGAGGACGTCAGCGTGCGCGTCACCGTCGACGTCGCACATCGCCACGCGTGAGCCCAAGGCGTCTCCCAGCGCGGCTGGCGCAGACAAGCCGGCAGAGGGCACGGCCGCCGGTCCGGGCGCGCCCCCGCGGAAGAGATAGAGCGCACCCGTCGGATCGAGACCACTCGAGGGGACGGAGGCACCGCCGTAGGGCGCACCGAGCAGGAGATCCGTATAGCCGTCTCCGTCGACATCCCCCGCCGCGCCGAAGCCCCGAATGCCGGTCGTCGGCGCGTCGCCCGAATACCGGACGATGGCCTCCGCGGACGGAGTCGAGCCACCTCGATAGACCGACAGCGAAGGGAATGCAGAGCTCCAGCCCGCGACGACGTCCGCGTAGCCGTCTCCATCCAGATCGCCTGCGCTGGTGGCACCCACCCATACGATGTCCCAGCCGGGGTCTGCCGTGATCAACGTGCCTGCCGGCGCAGTCCGGCCGAGGGTTGGTCCGCCGCGGTACCAGAGCACGGCATCACGCGTATTGTTGCCCGTCGCTACGACCAAGTCGCCTCGGCCATCGCCATCCATGTCCAGCACTGGCCTCCACGTCGCCGCAGACCCGCTGACTCGACGTCCCGGCCAGATCTGCCAGACGGCGCTCGGTGGCGTCGTCACATCGCCGGCTCCGAGCCCCGTGAGTCGCCAGAAGACAGGCCCGGGTGGTAGCTCTGGCGTCAGGGTCGAGCTCCCTTCCACGTCGAGAGATGCGACGAGCCGCGTGCAACCTCGGTCCTGGCAGAGATCGACGCGTGCGCCGTCGAGGCCCTCGGGCAGCTCCCAGCGAAGCTCGACCACGCTCGCGCCGACGCGCATCCCGGAGGGGGGTGCCAGCGGGCGAGGGGGCGCGGGAGCTACATCCGGTGGCACGACGTCGTCGACAGGGCGCGTCCAGGACGTGCCCTGCGAGGTCCCGGGTACGATTCGCAGGAGCCGGCCTGCAGTGGTGGCTGCCCCGATCGCCCCATCGGGTAGCAGCGTCATCGCGCTCGTGCCTTCGCCCTCGTCGAGCACACCGGGGATCCGACACGGACCTATCGGGTGGCCGGCCGACAGACGTGCTCCGATATAGTCCGAGCTGCACCGCTGACCCATCACGATCAGACGCTCGTACCCCGCCTCGGCTGTGCCGTGCATCACCGCGGCACCCGCCAGCCGACAATCCGCCTGTGCGTCGCGGGACCCTGCACGCTCGATCACGAAGGCCGGCGGCTCGTGCGCGCGGAGCATTCGGGCAAGCTCGGGATCGTGCTCGTCGAACCCATCGAACGCACGCCAACCGAGGTTGGTCGCACCCGTCGACTCGCGCAGCGCAAACAGGAGATCGGCGCTGACTCCGACGTCGAGCAGAAGGAGCTCTCCCGTTTCGCCGTCCAGCGCCGCGCTACGCGGGTCTCGACAGCCGAGCGCCCACGTCTCTGGCCTTCCGCCGGCCTGGATCCACGGATTGTCGGGTGCCGGCCTCGCTGGATCCGACTCGACGTCGAGCCGCAGGAGCTTGCCCAGGAGGCTCTCGGGGTCCTGCGCATGCCCGATGTTTCCGGTGACGTCGTCGTGGCCGCCCCCGTCGCCGAGCCCCGCGTACAGATAGCCGTCGGATCCGAACACGAGCGCACCGCCGGGATGCCCTGGCTCACGATCCGGCTGGGCCAGCACGACCCGCGCCGCGCTCGGCACGTCACGAGCTCCGTCCTCGAGAAGCCGCTCTTCGACCACGAACGCGTCGTCCGACCCACCACGTTGATAGGCCAACATCAGTCGCCCGTTTTCGCGAAATCGTGGGTGGAGCGCCATTCCCATAATGCCCGAATCGCCGCTGCCGCCGGGCGCGATCGAGCCCGTGAGATCGGTGGCCGGCTGCTCGTCCACGCCCCCCTCCGCGATGCGCAGCACCCGACCGCCGCGCGTCGCGGCGTAGAGAGAGCCGGAGGGCTCCGATGCGAGCGCGACCACGTCGGGAATGCGAGTCGCGGAGATCTCCTCCGCTGCAAGCCCAGAGATGCCGAGGAGGACATCGCACGTCGGCAGTGGCGAGGCATCCACGTCGGGGGCGCGGCGAGGCGCGGCGTCTTCGCCGGCGATGCAACCCGCGACGACGCTCGGCAGGCATGCTCCGGCCCACAGACACGTAATCAGGCGCCCGCTGCGCCGAACGAACGAGCGTGTGGTGATCAGGCCAAGACCCATCGTGGACCGCAGGCGCCACGTGCAGCACTGGTGCCGAGTCGAGTTCACCTCCTCGTGGCAGCCTGCCGCCCGAAGACCTGGGGCGCGGGTGTCCGACATCTCCAAACAGAGGGCCCGGAGGAGCCCTGTGCGCGCTCGATGCCGCGGGCCGGATCCTCGCCGTCGAGCATCTCTCGCGGGTGGCCAGGGAAAGACAGGCTGAAGCCCTTCGAGGTGCTGCCGCGATGAGCGATGCGCGTCCCTCCGGCCGCTCGACTCGCGATCGTTCCGCTGAGCCTCGACGCGATGCTGCAATAGGTGCCGGTGTCACACGAGCCTCGACACGATGCCGCGATAGGGGCCAGTGTCACGAGCAGGGCGTCGGGCTTCGGAAGGTCCATCGAATCCCGCGCCGCGTGGCGCTCGAGCGTCGCAGTGGGCCGGCGTGACGGCCCCCTCTCGACGACTGAGCGATCCCACCTGTCGCGCCCGTCAATCGGTCGCGCTCGCGACGACGCCCACCGCCCCGCCCGGGACTTCGATCGTCAGGAAGAGCGTCCCCCACCACTCTTTGCCGGAGTCGAAATACGGGTGCTCGTCGGACCAGGCGTGCAACGCAGCGCCGGGGGACACACCGCGGAGGATGCGCTCCACCAGATCCCTGCAGAGCTCGTTCGGGTGCGAGCCCCGCGCGAGGCGGTAGGGAGGCTGCTTCACCGCTCGCCTGTAGGGCCGCAGGAGCTCCGATGCATCGAGACGCCGGCCACGAGCTGGCAGCGCGAGGTCGGGCCACATGTCCTGATATCCCGCGCGGAGGACCGATGCCCAGAGCGATCCTGCGGCGACGTAGCGCCACACCCTCTCGCCGCGCGGCGCGTCGAACGTCCACAACCAGTGGTCGACCACCCCGCCGGCGCTCTCGAACCGCTCGAGGATGTCGGCTTCCTCCGTCGTGGGCGGACGCCCCTCGATGCGACCCTCTACGTGAAGCCGGCGGAAGCCGGCCAGCGCCTTCTCGAGCTCGTTCGCCTCCATGGAGTCGGACCGCGCCTGGCCGTGCTCTTGTCGAAGCACACGCGCGCGCTGGGCGAGCTCTCGACGCTCGGCGGCGGGTCGCGGCCGCCGTGACGCACGCCGAAGGATCTCGTCCGCCTCTTGGGAGAGCGCGGCGAGCCGACTCTCCCGCTCGGTGATCGCGAGACGCGCGCGCCGAGTCTCTGCCAGCGCCTGCTCGACCTCCGACGCCGACAACGGCTGGAGCTGCGCTGGCGTGAGGCTGGTGAGCGGTGGATCGAGAGTCATGCGGCACGACTCGACGTTGCGCGTTCGGGCCAAGCTTGCTTCTCGACGGTCGGCGCGACACGCGATTTGCCCGAGAAACCTAGCATCAGGTGCGTGGCACATCGGCTGCTCGGCGACACGTCATGATGCACGATGCGCTCGCACGATCGATCGAACCAGAGGCTGCCACGACGCGGCCGAGCACCGTGCCTCCGGCGGTCGACGGGCCCGAGCCACCTTCTGGCGAACGGCGCCTTCCCAGCCTCGCCGAGCAATTCGCCGAGCCGCAGGCGAAGCATCGAGCGTCCCCGCAGCGCAGCGACGACGACGCGAGCCGTTTCGCGCAGGGCCGCGGCAGCGCCGAGCCCCCGCCAGCCAGCACGAAATCGCACGAGCTCGATGCCGCCACGGTTGCCACCCTTCTGGCGCGCTATCGCCTCACGCGCGACGAGTGGCTCGGCTACTTCGCCGAGAAGCTCGATCGGATCGAGCAACGCGTCGCCGAGGTGCTCGACTCGGTCTCGATCGCCGAGCGCGACGACGACGACGTGCTGCTGCGACCACGCGCCGCGTCGCGCTACGAGTGGCAACTCGCCTCGGAGTCACGTGATGGGTCGCTGCGCTGGTATCGAGAGCACGTGGCGCTCTCGGGCCCGTTCGCGAGCGCTCGTCCGATGATGGACGTCGCGCGGCGCATGCGCGGACAGAACCCCGCCGAGCTCGACGTCTTCACCTGGATGTTGCCGCAACGTCCGGAGATGGGCGCGCCTGCTCCGTCCGAGCTCTGCGAACGCCCCACGCTCGGTCGAGCAGCCGCCAGCCTGCCGCAGCTCCACCCGACGCGCGTCCGCGTGTCCGGCGCAGAGCGCACGTACGACCTGTTCAGCGGCAACGACTATCTCGGCCTGCGCGTGGATCCGCGTGTGCGCGCGGCCGCGATGGAAGCCGTTGCGGCGCACGGCATCGGAAGCGGTGGATCACGGATGTTGTCCGGCACGTCGGAGCTGCACCGGCGGCTCGAGCAGCGCATCGCCGAGCTCGCGGGCACGGAGGACGCGGTCGTGCTCAACAGCGGCTACCACGCGAACCTGGCGGTGCTCAGCTCCTTCGGCCAGGACGGCGTCGTCGTCTTCAGCGATCGCCTCAACCACGCGTCCATCATCGACGGCCTTCGCATGTCCGAGGCGCAATCGCGGGTCTTCGAGCACAACGACGTCGACGACCTCGTACGCGTCATCGAGCAGCACTGCGCCGAGTCGCCGCGCGGGCGCGATTCGCTGCGTACCGGGATGATCGTGGTCGAAGCCGTCTACAGCATGGACGGCGACGTCGCTCCGGTGCGCCGGATCACGGAGGTCGCGCGACACTACGGCCTGGCGCTGCACGTCGACGAAGCGCACTCCGCGCTCGTGATGGGCGCGCGCGGCGGCGGGATCTGCGAGCACCTCGACATCGATCCCTCGCGCGTGCACCTGCACATGGGCACGCTCAGCAAGGCGTTCGGCGGCGAAGGCGGCTACGTCGCTGCGCGCCGGCCCATCGTGGAAGCCCTCAAGCTGCGCGCGCGACAGTTCTGGTTCTCGACCGCCCTGCCTGCATCGAGCATGGCCGGCGCGCTCGCCGCGCTCGACGTCGCGACCGCCGAGCCGGAGCGCCGCGAACGACTCTGGAGGAACGCGGCCTTCGTGCGCGACGAGCTCGCGGCGGCCGGCTTCGATCTGTGCGGCTCGACCACGTGGATCGTGCCCGTGCTCGTGGGCGACGAGCTGCGTACGGCCCTGCTCCAGCAGGGTCTGCGCGACGAAGGCATCCTCGCCAGCGCGGTCTTCGCACCCGCCGTCGCGCGCGGTCAGGAACGCATCCGACTGTCCATCTCGTCCGAGCACACGCCCTATCAGCTCGAGCACCTCGTCGGCGTCTTCCGCAAGCTCGCGCGCTGACGATGCCGAGGATCACGCGGCGCGGAGATGCGGCGCCGCCCGGAGCAGGTCGAAGTCCCCACGGATCAGAGCCTCGTTCTTCGCGCGTCCTCGATGCGGGTGGGCACCTCGCACGAAAAGGCCAATCAGCTCGATCCCACGACGACGAGCGGCGCGAGCGCCTCGCTCTCGACCGTCTCGACGGTCGGTCCCAGGCTGTCGCTCGATCGGTTCCTCGAGCTCGACCACGTTCTGGTCGCGCCCGGAGGCACGCCCGGAGGGTCGTCGACGAGCTCCTCTCCAAACGTGGATTGGAGCGCCGGGTCGTGCTGACGCTTGCGCACTTCCTCAGCGCAGCCATGGTCGTCGCTCGCTCCGACCTCGTCATGACCGCGACGTCCGTCCTGGCCGATACCGTCGAGGGCATCCTGCCCGTCCGGTCGGTCCGTCACCCGCTCGACGCACCGACCGTGACGATCGGCCAGATCTGGGATGCTCGGCACGACGACGATCCCGCACACCGCTGGTTTCGGCAGATGGTCTCCGAGGTCGCGGCCGCGGCGGTGCCGGGGCGTCGGATGCGGACGCGGGTGCGCGCCGGCCGAGGCTGACCCGCCGGGGCGCGCTCGAATGCCGAAAGGCCGGAGGCAATCCCGCCGACGTCGCGCACCAGCCCGTCCGCCAACGCGCGCCCCACGAGGCGGCGCGATGGGCTGGTCGCCGCGCGAGGCTCGCCGTCGCGACCGGCCCGTTCGCGCTCCACGCGCTCGGTCGCGTCGCCATGGTCGTGCTCGTCTCGGAGACGCGGGACGCGCTGCCGCAGGCCGGATGTCGGAACTGTCCAGGGACAGCGGACGGAGCCGGCGCACACGACCTCGCTGAGCGCGCTGCGGTCGCGGCGTCGTCGTATTCGCGCGCGGAAGTGGATAGCCTCGCTCTCGGGCGCACGGTCGCACCGTGCATGGCGCGAGACCGGTAACGAAAGGTGGAGTCGATGCGAACGAGTCGAAGCTCGCTCGTGAGGGTCGTGATCGTGCTGGCCACCATGGCCGCTGCGGCGGCGGGTTGTGGTGACGACGATGGCGACGTGATGGAGACCGACACGGGTGTTCGCCGTGACATGGGCGCGCGCGACGCGATGCCGCGCGACATGGGCGAAGAAGCGGACATGGGCGAAGAGGCGGACATGGGTCCTGTCGACATGGGCCGTCGGGATACCGGTCCGGCCGACGCGGGACCGGCCGATACCGGGCCTGCCGATACAGGACCGCCCGATACAGGGCCGGCCGACACCGGGCCCGCAGACACCGGGCCCGCAGACATGGGCCCCGCAGACATGGGCCCCGCAGACATGGGCCCGACCGACATGGGCCCGACCGACATGGGTCCGATGGACATGGGTCCGATGGACATGGGTCCCGTCGACATGGGCGTCGACGCCGGCCCGATGGACATGGGCCCCGTCGACATGGGTCCCGTCGACATGGGCGTCGACGCGGGTCCGCCGACCTTCACGTTCCTCGGCATCGGCGCGTCCGGTCAGCTCCTGCGCTTCACCTCCGTCGCACCGGGAACGGTGACCGCGATGGCCATCACGGGCCTGCTCGCCGGCGAGACCATCGTCGGCATGGACTTCGACCCGAACACCGCGATCCTCTACGCCGTCAGCAGCGCGAGCGTGATCTACACGATCAACCCGATGACGGGTGCGGCGACGGCCGTGGCCGGTGCCTTCACGCCGGCGCTCATGGGCGTCGCGTTCGGCGTCGACTTCAACCCGAGCGTCGACCGCATCCGCGTCCACAGCAACTCGGGGCAGAACCTCCGGCTCAACCCGTTCACGGGCGCCGTGACGGCGACCGACACCGCGCTCGCCTACGCACCCGGCGACCCGACCGCCGGCATGATGCCAGCGGTCGGAGCGAGCGCGTACACCAACCCGGCGATGGGCATGCCGACGCTCTTCGCGATCGACTCGGGCGCCGACGTGCTGGTGACGGTCGCTCCCCC
This sequence comes from Deltaproteobacteria bacterium, assembly GCA_020854145.1. GTDB lineage: Bacteria > Myxococcota_A > Polyangia > Polyangiales > JADZFZ01 > JADZFZ01. Next base: position 12,440 of record JADZFZ010001080.1, read on the forward strand.
GAACGCCGGACGGCTCAACACCGTCGGCGCGCTGGGCGTCGCCTTCACGGGCCTCAGCGGCTTCGACATCGCCACGCTCGGTGACACCGCTTTCGCGGTCAACGCGGCCGCGGCGGCCGGGCCGAGCACGCTCTACACGATCAACCTCGGCACGGGCGCGGCGACGGCGGTCGGCACGGTCGGCGGCGGCACGGCGCTCGTCGCGTTCACCATCGTTCCCTGATCGGTTCGCACACGGCTCGAGCTCCTCTCCACGCGCTGCGGGGAGAGGGGCTCGCGCTCGGTTCCCGGCCACAACGCGTATCCTGCGGCCGGAGGAATCCATGCCCTGGGTGAAGATCCCCGAAGAGAACCACACCGTCTTCGTGGCAGCGCTCCCCGCCGACGATCGGATCGAGACGAAGAAGATGTTCGGCGGGCTCGCGGCGATGATGAACGGTCAGATGATGGCCGGCCTGTTCGCGACGACCGCCGTCGTGAAGCTCTCGGCCGAAGATCAGTCGGCGCTCGCCCGCCTCGGAGGCGTGCCGTTCGATCCCATGGGCAACGGGCGGAGGATGGCGGACACGCTCGTCCTCCCCGAGAGCGAGTTCGCCGACCGCGCGCGCTTGCGCGGTTGGCTGGCCAAAGCGTGCGATCACGTCGCCACGTTGCCCGCGAAGGTCACGAAGCCCGCCGCCGCCAAGAAGGCTGCGGCCTCGAAGAGCGCGACCACCCAGCGTGTGCCCGCGACCGCCTCCAAGAGCGCACCGAAGAAGAGTCGGCCGCGCTGACGCACGGGCCGCGGCGACGCAGGGACCACGCCGCGAACGGAGAGACGAGCTCGCGGCCCGCGCGTCGAGATCGAGAATGTCTTTCTCGCGCCCGCCACGCAGTAACCTGCGTCGAGCATGTCGGCCCGGCTCGTCCTCGCATCCACCTCCCGCTACCGACGTCTGTTGCTCGATCGGCTCGGCGTCGCGTACGCCGCGGTGCCTCACGACGTGGACGAAAGGGCGTTCGAACAGAGATGGCGCAACGCAGGCGGCGGCTCTGCGGAGGATCTCGCGCTCTCCCTCGCGCACGCCAAGGCCGACAGCGTGCGCACGCTCGAGCCGAGCGCGTGGATCATCGGCAGCGACCAGGCCTGTGACCTCGCCGGGGAGCTGTTGCACAAGCCGGGCACCGCCGAGGGCGCATGCGCGCAGCTGTCACGCTCTCCGGGACGACGCACCGCCTCGTCACGACGCTCGTGCTCCACGGTCCGGACGGATCGAAGCGCGAGCACGTCGAGGCCGTGAGCTGCGCGAGACGCGCGCGCCGCGACGCGTCGCGCATGGCCACGAAGGCGTATCCTGTCCTTCGGCCGATCATGAAGGCTGTCGGCGGCGCGGTCTTCGCGAGGGTCGGAGCCGTGGGGCTCGCGACCGCGATGCTCTTCGCCTGCGCTGCGGGCGACAGCTTGCCCGCACCCGCGGACGGGGGAAGCCGCGTGCGGCGGGGAGACGCCGCGACCGCACCCGACTCCACGACACCACCGAGCCCCACGCCGGACGCCGGCGGCCCTGCGCTCGACGCGGCGACCCGAGACGCCACACCTCCGGCTTGCGCGCCAGGACAGGTCGAGTGCCCCGGCGGCTGCACCGACTTGAGCTCCAACGCCTCGAGCTGCGGCGTTTGCGGCAACGCCTGCGGCGACGGGCGCAGATGCGCGGGCGGCGTCTGTGTGTGCGCGCCCGGACGGGCCCACTGCGACGGGACGTGCGTCGAGCTGGGCACGGACGAGCACTGCAGCGGTTGCGGTGATTGGTGCCAGGGTGGCTTCGAGTGCGTCGATGGAGCGTGTGGTTGTCCGGCACCCAAGACGCTGTGCTCGGACAGCGTCTGCGCGAACCTCCAGACGAGCCGCTTCAACTGCGGAGCGTGTGGTCGCTCGTGCGGCGGCGGGACCTGTACCGGCGGTGTGTGCGGCTGAAGGGGTGACGAACGACCGTTCGTGCGGCGTCGCGCTACGAGCGCGCCTTCTTGCCTGGGACATGACGCCCTCCGCGCGACCGCTCATCTACGGCCACGAAGGCTACGCGACGACGACGGCACGCTCGACGCGCGCCCGCGCGCTGTGGCCACGGCTGCGCCGGGGCGAGGAGTGCGGCCCGTCGGGCCAGGTGCCCATCTGTTCGCCGACGGCCTCCTGACCGACCACGCTACGTGCGCGTGCCGATCACCGTCCAGGAGTAGCCGTGGCGATGGTGCAGGCGCACGTCGCGAAAGCCCGCGTCTTCCAGCAATCGGCGTGCTTCTTCGCGTCGATAGTATTTGGCGTACGCGGGATTGAGCTGGTCGTAGATGACCAGCTGTCGCTTGGCGCGCGAGAAACCGCCGATGACGTGATTCGCGTATCCGGCGAGCGGCAATCGCGGCCACCGGCGACAAGCCCAGAGATAACCGTCGAGCGCCACGTTGAGGCCCCGCGACATGCGCTCGAGCACGGGATGCGGCAATCGCGTGGTCACCTTCCGCAACGGGCGCACGGCTGCCAGGTAGAGCCCGTTGCCCTCGTGCCCATAGAGCCAGACGACCATCCGGCCGTCGGGGGCAAGCGCCTCGAACGCCGCACGCACGATGGGCGCAGGGTCGGGAACGTGGTGCAGGACCCCGATCGACACGACGAGATCGAACCCGAGATCACGCGGGATGTCCTGCCCACGGGCGTGGACGACGCGCACCCGGTCGCCGAATGCTCGCGTGTTCTCTCGGAGCGCGTGGACGGCCTCCGACGGCTCGACGGCGACCACCGTCGCGGCCCCCCAATCGAGCATCATGCGGACGATTCTGCCTGTCCCGGCGCCAATCTCCGCCACGGCCTTGCCCTCGATCTCGCGCGGGTCCATCAGGGGCCCGAGCACGTCGGCGAGAAGGGCCTTGTCGCCGTAGAGATCTCCCTCGTTGTCGGTGTAGCGACTCCACTGCTCCCCGAAGTCGGCAATGGTCTTGTCGGTCAGCGTCTCGGTGGATTCCGTGGTCATGGATTCTCGTGCTCGACTCAGCCCTTGCGGCACAACAGCAGAAGAGACACTCCGGCGGGCGGCTTCACGCGTCGCGCGAGCCGCACGTCGAGCGAGAACAGCCTGAGGAGCGCAGCATTGAGGAGAGGCGTGTTGACCTGATTCTCGCTGTCCACCCGGGAGCGCGCGATTCTCATCGCCTGTCGCGCGGCCCAGATGGGCGCAAGGAGAATCCAGTTGAAGTAGAAGCGCTCCACGATGCGCAATCCCGTCCGACCGACGACGCGCTCGAGCTCCCCGCGGCGATAGCGCCGGCGGTGGTGCGAGACGTCGTCTTGCCTTCCCCATAGCGCCGGGAACGCGGGCACCGTCAACAGGGCCCAGCCTCCGGGCTCGAGCACGCGGGCGATCTCCTGGGCTGCCTGCATGTCGTCCTCGATGTGCTCGACGATGTCGGTCGCGAGCACGAGGTCGAGCCGGTCGCTCGCGAAAGGCAGCTGCCGCAGATCCCCGACGAGCACCGGGCCGAGCCCTTTCTCGTGGCAGAAACGTGCGGCATCGGGGCTCTTGTCCAGACCGACGGCATGGGTGTAGCCGAGGTCGCGCAACATGCGGAGATTGGTCCCGGTGCTCGAGCCGGCATCCAGGATCTTGGCGTCGCGAGGGACGCCGAGGTCGCCCAAGATGCGGCCGAACAGTCGGCGGCGCCCGACGAACCACCAGTGGCTCGCCTCGACCGCGTGCTCCTCGCGATGAACGGAGGGGTCCATCAGTCACCCCTCACCCCGACCCTCTCCTCGGAGGGCGAGAGGGAGACGTGGGTCGCGCTCGCATCGAGCGTGCGCTGACGCCGGGTCCAGCGGTCGAGCACGACGAGCGCCCACAACGGCTTGCTGCGATCGACTCTGGCGGCGGCGTGCTCGTCGGCGAATCGACGAAAGGTCGCGCGGTCCAGCAGCCCGTCGTCCCATGGACCCGTTGGAGACAATGCTTCTTCGACGTGGGCGCGGAGCGGCCCTCGGACCCAGCGAGACAGCGGGATGGCGAATCCCCGTTTCGGCAACGCGACGATCTCCTTCGGAAGGTGGCGCGAGGCCGCGAGGCGGAACAGCCGCTTCGTGGTGCCGCCCCGCACCTTGAACGACGACGGCACCGAACGCGCCCAGCGGGCGAAGTCGTCGTCGAGCATCGGCGGGCGCACCTCGAGCCCGTGCGCCATCGACGCGCGGTCCACCTTCGCGAGCACCTGGCTCGGCAGGTACGTCGCGAGGTCGAGCGCCATCATGCGATTGAGCGAGTCGCGGTACGGCGGCAGCGCGAGCGCGAGCGTGGGCGGCTCCGCCGCGCCGAGCGACGGCATCATCGCGCGGACGTCCGGGAGATCGCTGCTCGACATCCAGCGCAGATGCCGCCGGACAGGCTCGTCGTCCCAGCGCAGCGCGAATCGCTTCGCCTTCCAGGCGAGCGCCATGTAGCCGTCGCTCGGCGGCAGCGCCTCGATCGCACGCTCCAGGAGCCCGTGACGCAGCGCGGAAGGCACGGCCTCGTAGACGCGCGCGGCGCGATGCGCCCGATAGGTCGGGTAGCCACCGAGCAGCTCGTCGCCGCCGTCGCCACCGAGCACCACCTTGACGTGTTGTCGTGCGAGCCGCGACAGGAGCCAGGTCGGCAGGATCGACGGGTCCGCGAGCGGCTCGTCGAGGTGATCGAGCGCCTCGGCCACGAGATCGAGCAACGTGCTCTCGGCGATGCGCTCCTCGACGTGCGTCGTGCCGAGCGCGTTCGCCACGAGGCGTGCGTGGCTGCTCTCGTCGAACTCCGGATCGTCGAAGCCGATGGAGAAGGTCTGCAATCGCGGCCCGACGTGCAGGCGCGCGAGGCGCGCGACCGACGACGAGTCGAGCCCGCCGGAGAGGAAGATCCCGACGGGCACGTCGGCCACGAGCTGCCGCGACACGGCCGTGTCGAGGCGCCGCCACAGCTCGGCCGCGACCGCGTGCGCGTCGGTCTCCGCAGGCGGCTCGAGCTCCTCGAGCGAGGCGAAGGCACGGGGGCCTTCGATTTGCCCATCTTTCCAGGCGATCGTGCACCCGGGCGGGACGCGCGACGCCCCGCGCACGATCGTGTGCGGTGGCTGCACGTAGTCGGCGAAGAAGAAGCTCGCGAGCCCGTCGTCGGAGATGCGGCGATCGATCCCGGGGTGCACGAGCAGCGAGCGGAGCTCGGACGAGAAGGCGACTCCTCCGTCGGGCAAGCTCGCCCAGACGAGCGGCTTGATGCCCCAACGATCGCGCGCGAGCAGCAAGCGCCGGTGACGTGCGTCCCAGATCGCGAACGCGAACATCCCGTTGAGCCGTGCGACGGCCTCGTCACCCGCGAGCGCGACCTCGTGCAGGATGACCTCGGTGTCGCTGCTGGTCGTCAGTGCCCGACCGCGCGCCAGCAGCGACGCGCGCAGCTCGCGGTATCCCCAGATCTCGCCGTTGAACGTGATCGTGAGGCCGTCGTCGATCGCCATCGGCTGCACGCCGCCTTCCAGATCGACGATGGAGAGGCGCCGGTGCCCGAGGTGCACGAACCATCCGTCGCCCGACTCGAGAACGACCGCGCCCTCGCCGTCCGGGCCGCGGTGCGCGATGGGCCCGAGCATGCGCGCGAGCAGCGCCTCGTCACGCGTCCGAGAGACGAATCCGACGATGCCGCACACGCGAGCGCTCGGTCAGGTTCCCGTCGGTCGACGCAGCTCGGGAGCCGGCTCCCCGACCTCGCGGCCAGGCTCCCCCTCGGGGCGCGGGGCGGACTCCTCGGGGCGCGGGCCGGGCTGAGGGGCTGCACCCGGCAACTGGACACGCGCGATCGACAGTCGCGACGCGCGGTCGGCGCCGTAGAGCGTGCCGCCGGGGAACCCGAGCGCCCTGCCCACGATGTAGCTCGGCTTGCCGCGCGACTCGAACCACGTGCGCACGACCACCTCGGCCAACAATCCCGTCCCGAAGAACTGGATCCCGACGAGCGCGAGCACGACGGCGATGAGCACGAGCGGGTTGCGGTGCACCCAATCGCCGTACGCGAGCTTCTGCCAGAGGACCACGCCCGCCACGACGGTGCCGAGCGTCATGAGCGACGTGCCGATCCCGCCGAAGACGTAGATGGGCTTGGTCTGGAAGCCGCGCATGAACCAGACGGTCATCAGGTCGAGCAGCACCTTGAAGGTGCGCATGATCCCGTACTTCGACTCGCCCGCCGTTCGCGCGCGGTGATTCGTCTCGTGCTCCCCGACGTTGGCGCCGACGCCCTCCGCGAGCACCGCGATGAACCGGTGCATCTCGCCGTAGAGGTGCAGGTCGTCGACGATCTCGCGCCGATAGACCTTCAGCGAGCAGCCGAGGTCGTGAACCTTCGTGCCCGTGACGTAGCGAATGAGCGCGTTGGCGATCCGTGACGGGAGCGTCCGCAAGAAGAAGCCGTCACGACGCTTGCGCCGCCAGCCGTGCACGAGATCGAGATCCTCGCGGTCGAGCCGCTCGACCATCGCGGGGATGTCCTTCGGGTCGTTCTGCAGGTCGCCGTCCATCGTGACGACGAGCCGCCCCGAGACGTGCCGGAAGCCGGCGTCGAATGCGGCGGATTGCCCGAAGTTCCGGCGCAACGCGACCACGCGGAGCTCCGGGCACGACGCCACGAGCGACGGGTAGAGCTCGCGGCTCCCGTCCTTCGAGCCGTCGTCGACGATCACCAGCTCCCAGCTCAGACCGGTCGGCTGCATCGCGGCGCGAACCTCGTCGACGAGGCGGCCCAGGTTGGGCTTCTCGTTGTACACGGGCACCACGACGCTCACGTCGCAGGTCTCGGGCAACGGGTCGTTCACGAAGCGCGCTCGCCTATCACGGTGCACCATACGGCACAAGCAAGCCAGGACGCTGCAGCCGCCGTGCCGCCGGCAGCCTGGCGAGCACCTCGGCTCACAGGGTTGCTCAGAATACCGATCCCGCGGGGGTGGAGGGGGCGCGCGCAGCGCCCCTTGCTCACGCAGGGGTGGCAGGGGGGCGCGTGCCCGCCCCCCTCCCAGCCACTCAGCCGAGCGCGTGAATCGCGCTGCGCGCGATCCAGTAGCCGATGGCCGCCGCCAGCACGATGAACGCGTGCAGGAACAGGAGCACGCTCGGGCCGCGCAGGTAACGCTGCGTCTGCGGCTCGGGCCACCCGGAGAGGAGCATCGGTGTCTCCTCGGTTCCCACGATGCGCATGCGCTGCTTGGCCCCGCGGTAGTCGCCGCTCGGGACGAGCACGTCCTCGGGGATCGCGTGTCCCGAGACGACGCCCTCCGCGTCGTGAGGCACGATCGTCTCGGTGACGTGCACCGCACTGATCGTCTTCGCGAGCAGCTGCGACTCGATCTTCGCCCAGACCTCGGGATACAGGTTGGCGAACGCGTCGGGCATCAGCGTCAGGCGCGACTCGGGTCCGACGAGGATCACCTGGTGAAGGCCGACGCCGCATGCGCCGGTGCTGTCCACGATCTCGAGCGGTCCTCCGCGCACGATGGGCTCGGCCAGCTCCGTGCGATGCGTCTTGTTCCCGCTCCTGTACGAGTAGCTGACCCGCCAGAGCGCCGCCGCCAGCGGCTCGCCACCGAAGCCTCGGAGCGGCTCGCCGACCGCCCGCACCCTGCCCGCGATCTCGCATGGGCCCGGGCTCAGCTCGGCGGCTCGGCTGGACTTGCGCTGGCGCAGCTGCAGAACGGGTCGCAGCGCGTTGGCGCCGAGCACCACGGCGACGAGCGCCACGGTGGCGACGACGGTGAGGAAGATGACGTCGAGCGCGGACTCCATCAGGTGCCTGCGTCCCGGCTGCGATCCTCCGGCGGCTCCGCGCCGGCGGCGGTGGAGCCAGGCTCCGTGGAGAGTGCTTGCGACCCGCGACGGCTGACGACCTCGGTGCGGCGCATCGACATGCGGCCGATGACCGCGAGCAGGACGATCGACATGACCGCGACCGCGGCACCGCCGATGCGCAGACCGCGGAGCGCGACCTCCACGCGACGCGCGCGATGTGCGCGCATCGTTCCCACCGCGAGCACCGCGCCCACGGGCCCCGAGCACGCGACGAGCACGCCGTCACGCGCGCACGCGAGCACCGAGACCTCCGCGTTCGCGGGCAGCCAACGTTCGGTGTACTCGTAGTCGTCCCCGCTGCACCGTCGCGCCGCATCCTCCGGGATCGGGCGACGGGGCCCCACGCCCGGCGTCGCGCCCAGGTCGACGAAGACGCGACCGCCCCAATCATCGCGGTCGTTCGACACGAGCGACACCTGCGGCGTCTCGACGGGCGCGAAGACCTGGAGCCAAACCCGGTGGCCGCCGCTCACGAGCTGCAGATCGCTTCGGTGCTGCTCGGTGCAGATCGTCCGACGATTCTTGCCGAGCTTCTCGACCCACCACCAGTACGCAGCCGCCGCGCGCCCGAGCGGCGTCGTACGTCCGTCGGGCCCCACGACGCGCCCCGTGTAGACCGCCGGCCCGCGGCTCGGCGCGGAGAGGTCACCCCGCGGCGCGTCCCTCATGAATCGAAGCGCCTCGAAGTCCTCGAGACCCCCGAGGTAACCGATGGCCGCCGCGAC
>JADZFZ010001081.1 GCA_020854145.1 Deltaproteobacteria bacterium
CACCTCGCGCTTGACGCCTCGCGACCCTCCGGCCACGATGACGCCCCCTACCCGCCCAGGTAGCTCAGTTGGTAGAGCAGAGGACTGAAAATCCTCGTGTCGTTGGTTCGATTCCGACCCTGGGCACCGAGTTTTGGGCGTTTCGTGCGATCGGCGACTGTCCGCTACGTCCGCCAAGTCCACCGAAACGTACCGAGTCGGGCACAACCAATGGCACAGCCGGCAAAGGCGCTAAAGCGGCAATTGCCTTCGCTTGCGCCTCGGCTCCGATGCGCGTGTAGACGCGTTTGACCATCGTCGAGGACGCGTGTCCCATCAGGCTCACGACGACCGGCTCGGGCACGCCGGCCTCAGCCAGCCACGTCGCGAACGTGCGCCGCAGATCGTTCGGGGACACCGGCGCGATGCGAGCACGCGCGCACGCCGCGCGAAGGTCGCGCCGGATGTTCTGCCAGCGCGGGAAGAGCGGCTGCCCGTGCTCGGTCGATTCGAGGCGCCGCTGGAGAATCTCCGCGATCTCCGGACGCAGCGTGATGAAGCGGTCGGCGCGATCGCCTCGCCCCTTGGTCCCGCGCACGTGCACGCACGTCTCGCGTACGTCCTCCGGCTCGATGCGCTCGAGCTCGCCGTCGCGGACGCCCAGCGACACGAACGCCACCAAGTACTCGCGGCGCTCCGCCGGCAGCGCGAAGTACAGCGCCGGATACTCAGCGCGCGACAGCGCTCGATCGCGAGCGACGTACGCGCCCTTGATGTCGTCCGGGATCACGTCGGCGGGATCGCCCCGATAGAGCCGGTGCTTCTTCCCGTACCGCAACGCCGTTCGCAGCGCGCCGAGCTCCTTCGCCGAGGTCGGCAGGCCCGCTCCCTCCGTCGCGCGATGATCGATGTACCCCTCGGTGTCGGCCAACGTGAACGCGTTGACGTCGAAGTCGGCCCCGAACACGCGGACGAGGTGGCGGACCTTCGCGACGTAGAAGTCGAGCGTCGCCTCGGCCTTGCCTCGTCGCTCGACGTTCGCGAGCCACTGCGCGAGGAGCAGCTCTAGCGTCGCGCTCGGGAGCCGCGTTGCGGCGGCGAAGTGCTCGTCGATGAGCTGTCGCGCAGCCTGCTCAGCCAGCGTTCGGTCGCGCTGGCTCGTGCTCTTGCGGATGCGCCTACCACGGTGGTCCCTGAAGCGGACCCACCACGTGGTGCCCCGAATGAAGAGGTTGGGCTTCTTTGCTCGCACGCGTCACTCCTCACGGTCCGTGTGGCGATCCACGCATCGAGGGCCTCCTCCGACACGCGGATGCACCGGCGTCCAAGATACACGGCGCCCGGCATCGCGCTCATCACCTCGTACGCGTACGAACGCGACACACCGAGCCGCGCTGCGACGTCCTTCGCGGTGAGCAACCGAGCACGCACCGGTCGACCCTGCGCGCCCTCGACCTTGCGCGAATGGGACGAACGGCGATTCTCCCGAGGGCATTTGTCCCCGAGCCCGGCGTCAACGCGACTTGCGGCTCGAACGCGCGCGACTCGTGGTCGCATCCGATGCGGCCTTCGCCGTCTTGCGAGACGCTCGCTTGCGTCGTTGCGCGGCGCGCTCCCGTCGCGTCTCGTCCGCCACGGCAGGATCCGTGATGACCCTGCCCTGCCTGTCCCTCGGTGGTGCCTCCACGCCCAGGAGCTCGCCCAATCGCACCACCACGCTATCGAGCTCGCCCGCCGCCACGCGGTCCGCGATCGGCGCGAGATGACGCGTGAGGAGCTCGGCGATCCCAGACCGCTCCTTCTTCGGAAGCTCGTCCGCGTCACCCACCAGCGCAGCCGACAGCGCCTCGACCGCCTTGCGGAATCTCGGCGCGACTCGACGCTCGAACGCGACGTCACCGACCAGATGCTGGGTCGTCCACATCGCGAGCCGCAGGTGAAACGCGATGTGATCGAGCGGGGCGACGTCGGGGCTCGGCTCGGCAGCATCGAGCATGCCGTCGCCCGTCGGCGGTGCAAACACCGAAGCCACGAGATCGCCCCGGTACGACGCCGGGTCGTCCAGCCCGCGCGCCACCATCGACCACGCGATCTCCCTCGCGATCTCCGGGGTCATCGGCTGCATCACGCCGCCGTCTCGGCCTCGCACCGCCCGCGCCAGATCCGGCTCTGCAAGCAACCTCTCTGCAAGGCGCTCCGCGCGACGTCGCTGCTCCTCCTCGAGCCCCGCGTCGAGCACTGTTTCCATGTCACGTTCTCGAAACATCGATCTTGATCGTCGCATGAGGTGAATCCCCGAGCATGTGTTCGAGGGAAGCGACAATCTAGATTCTCAGCATTCTCGTGGGGTCAACCAAACGCGGCATTCTCGCAGGGTCATTGACCCTCGCGCGCGCGTATCGCGCGCGCGAAGCCGTCCAACACGTCGACCACAGATGCAGTCGTCAGCGCGACGAGCCCTCGAGATATCGCATCGTCGTGCGACGCCGGGAGTGCCCTGCCAGGCGCCGGGCCTCTTCGACATCCTTGCCCCGAACCCTGCTCGCCAGCGATCGCTTCCGCAGCTCGTCAGGCAGCACATGGACCCGGGCACGTCGCGCTCGTCTGCGCACGACATCCGTGATCGTCTCGGGTCGGAGCGGCCCGATGCGGACCTTGCCCGTCCCATGCACCGGCACGAAGAGCGGCCCCGCGCATCTCCCGCGAACGAGCAGCCAGTCCTCCATGATCTGCCCGTGTGCATCGGGCAGCACGATGCGTCGGGGGCGCTTCCCTCCGACGCGGATCGCGAGTGCCCGCTTGAACGACCACCACGCGTGGAGCTCGAGCTCCACCAAGTGCGCGCGCGACACCCCGGCAGCCAACGTCGCGATCAGCGCCGCGTCCCGTTTCCCGAGCGTCGAGCCGTCGCGGCAAGCGGCGAACAGACGCTCGAGCAGCCCCTCTTCGAGCGGCTTGATCATCCCAGGTCGCGCCGGAAGACCACGCGCCGCGGCGAGCGCGCCGTCGCGATCGGCGGTGGTCATCAACGCCGCATCGGCGCACGTCTTCAAGATCGCACGAAGAGCCGAGAGCAGGCGGTTTGCCGTCGTCTCGGACCGCACCGTCGTCGCGAGCCGAGCGCGAATCACCTCGACGTGCCGTGCTCGCAGCACCCACCACGGGCAGCTCCACTCGTTCAGCGCGTCTTTGCTCGCAACCTCGGCCACCCGCCGCAGCGCCCCCACCATCGCGCGTCGGCTGTCCCCTTCCGCCCATCGCGTTGCGCAGATGGAGACCGGATGCGTCTCCGCGGAGAACCTCCGCGGATCGGCCGCAGCGAGGAGCTCCGCGGCGACTTGGTCGATCGTCATCTGGTCCATGGCATCTGCGGCGCCGCGTCTCACGGCGCGCGCTACTCGAGCCTAGCGCCGCCAGCGATGACGCCCCACGGGGTTGAGCCCGGAACAACGACGGCGTCGATCGCGGCTACGCTCGCCTCCGATGGGTATCGACGTGCTCGTTGGCTCCCTCTCGGGCCTGTGGCAGCGCGAGACACGCGAACGGCTCGCGGTGTTCGTCGAAGCCACTCAGCACATGACCGACGACCCCGCGGCGTTCTCGTCGTCCGCGTGGCGGAAGCGGCTCGCCAAAGCGCCGTCCTCCGAGGGCACCGTCGACGACCTGCTTACCGCCATCTCTGCCAGCAAAGGAGCCAACATCGTCGCCACCGTAAACGCGATGGACGCCGAGCGGCAGCGGCACCGTGCAACGGAAGCGGAGGTGCGCGCGGCGGTGGAGAGAGTCGTCAGCGCGCTTCGCGCCAAGCTCGGCAGCTCTGCGTCCTGGCGAGAGGACTCCAGCGCTGAGCCCACCCTCGTCGGGAACCTCGCGCCGAACGGGATGCTCGCTCTGCGGACCGTAGCGACCGACCTCGCGACGCAGTCGGCCCCGGAGCCTCGAGGACGGCTCGACCGCCTCTGGAGGGTGCTTCGACGCCAGGCCTGGCGCGAAAGTGTGCTGCGCCGACGGTTCCCTCAGATCGCGTGCCTCGAAATCGACAACGCCTATCTGCCTGACGAGTTCGATCGCGTGCTCGGAAGCTTCCCTTTCCACGTCGGTTCGGCACCCGCCTTGGGCCGAGAGCTCGAAGAGCTGTCGAGGCGTGCTGCCTCGCGGCTTCGCGACGACTCCGTTCAGCACAACTTGGAACTCCTCGGCATTGCGACGGCGAAGGCCTCCGCCCGGGGTGTTCCCATGTTCGTATTGGGCTGATCGTGCCGGCGGGCTCCGGCACCCAAGCGAAAGGGAACCTGCCTCTCAACCCGGGCTTGCCGCCACTCGGTACACTACACTGCTCTGTGCGGTCTCCGGTACCGGAGTCGTACAGATCGCTGACCGTGGCACCCATCCATCGAGCAACGATTCCCCGCCTCTCGCCCGTCGCTCCCGTCGGTCTGGCAATCCCGCGGGCACGGGGCGCCGACACCTATTATCTCGAGACCGTCGCCACCGAGCTGCTCTCCCATCCCGTGGACGGCGCGCTCGCCGCCAGCATCGTCTCGTCCCATCTCGATTCGATCGCATCGCCCCGCGATCGACGCACCCTCGCGAACGCGCTCGACCTGTTCGCTAACGTCGCGAGCGGAGGCAAGTGCGCCGCCGCTGCGCTCCCCTGGTGGCGGCTGCAACCATTCATGGTCGTCGTCGTTCGGCGTGAGATCGCCGACCAAAGCTGCGCGCCTTCCACCCTTCGCCGCGTGCTCTCCTCTTGCCGAGAGGTCTTCCGCCGCTGTCACCAACGTGGCCTCATCAATGACGCCACCCTCCGTGATCTCGTCGACGCCTCTCGTCATCCCGAGCCACCCCGTGCGGCAACGGTCTTGTCGGCGGATCAGTGCGCTGCGCTCCTCGCAACTTGTGCTGGACCAGACATGGTCGATCTGCGCGATGGCGCCGTGTTGGCCCTTCTCTTGGCCAAGCTGAAGCCGGCAGAGGTCATCGCGCTGAACCTGCAGGACTGGGACGGGTCACGTCGTACGCTGCGAGTGCAAGGATCCCGCGCTCGCACGATCACCCCCAGCGGGCATCATGCGGACTTCCTATATGCGTGGGTTGCGCGCCGTGGGCCGCTGCCTGGCCCTCTGATCCTGCCGCTCCTCCGCGGTGGCCGACCCGCCAAGCCCCGACGGATGAGTCAGGACACCCTTCGATCGATCGTCCACACCCGCTGCCTTCGAGCCGGTCTGCCTCGCCTGTCGCCGCGTGACCTCCGCCGAACCGCCCTCGCGCGCGCAGTCGCGGACGGCTGGAGCCCCACCGAAGTGGCCGCGTCGGCAGGCCTTTATGACGCGAAGGGCCTGCGCGCGCATCGACGACACGACCGGGATCGCAAAACCCAGGGGTGATCACCTGGGCTCAATCCCCGGTTTCAATCGCGGGGCCGCCCGCTCACGCGAGCAGCGTCATCCACCACATCGTTCCCGGAAGCACCGTCCGGCGAGTCCTCCGGCTGCTCGCTCGCGCCGCGGGATAGCCAATGACCGCTGCCATTCTCTGCGATCTTCACGCGTCCCGAAGCGACGCGGAGTCACCCGTGTCGTTCAACCGGCGCGTGCGAGCGGCCTACGAACAGATTGATCGCGACTCGGCCCGCCGGCTGGCTGAAGCAGCGATAACGCTCGAGGACCAGAGGTTCCGCGGCTGTGTCTTGGTTCATCTCGCGTGCCTCGTTCCAGGCTCCCTCGTCACGGTCCAGAGCCGCTTGGTCGACATTGGCATCGACTACCCGGGAGAGCTTTTCTGGAACTCCACGGAGGAAGCACGCAACGGCATTCTCGCAGCGCTCGGCCACCGCGACCTGGAAGCGCTGCGAGTCAGCCATCTTCTCACCTGCCTTGCGTGGATTGGGGACGCCACGGTCGTGGACACGTTTGCGACTTGGCGTGCGTCTCCGCCTCCCTGGAGCGCGGCGCTCGGAGTTCCCCCTCACGTGTACGCCCTGAGCGCGGGCTGGGAGCTGACGCCTGACGGGGGTCGTCGCGACCTCTGCTCCGAGGCTGCCTACAGGCTCGATCCGACACCGAGCGCCGCCGCGTCGCCCATCGTGGTCGCGGCCCCTTCGACAGACCGAAGCCCCTGGTTGGACCGACCCCTGACCATACTGTTCGACCTTCCGACGGCGCTCGCCCCGCTCGACTGGCTTCGTCTCGATACCGGCCGACTGGTCATCTGCACGGACGACCAGGCCACCTGCTTCACCTTCGTCCATTCCACGTTCGATGGTCGATGGGCGAATGTCGACGCGCGCCCCGACTACCTCGGCGGCGACGAGTCGTGGCCCGCGTTGGCTCAGGCGACGCTCCACCTGTCGCCCCATTCGCGAAGCCCGTTGTCAGCCGCATGGCAGGTGTGCGAGGAGGGCATGAGCCAGCTCGGTGGCTTTCCAACGTGGTGGTCCGCCGCGGCGTACCCGACGTGTCCGGGTTGCCGGCGCCACATGCGATTCGTCGGACAGCTCGAGACGTCGGAGCTCCTGGGCGAACCGGCCGAGGGCCTCTACTACGCGTTCGTCTGTGCGGACTGTCGGTTCGCCGCAACTGGGTACCAGCAGACCTGAGCGATCACGATTTGCCGTGTGGCTTGCGGCCGTGCCAGTCCTCACGAGCTGCCGCCCTCGGCGTCGAGGTTCTCTTCTTCGAGTGCCAGCCGCCTCCGGATCGCTTCGGGCGGCAGCTCGACGAGGCGCAGATCCACGTCGTTGAGCTCCTCGTCGGCTTCGAGCCCGTAGTAGTGCACGGCACACCCGAAGCGCTCGGCTTCGTCCAGCAGCTCGCGTATCCGATCGAACTGCACCCGCGGGTCGTGGAGCGCCTCACCCTCGCGGCTGAAGATGTCGAGCTCGAGCACAGGCTGGCCCTCATCGATCCGGCGCCTCACCTCCGCCAGCGACTGCCCGGTGAAGCGGTGCAGGTGGCCGAGCGTGCGGACGGGGACGGGAGGCACGAGCTTGACGGCGATCCGTGGAGAACGCGGAGGTTGTCCCTGGGGCATGGCCGACGCTCCTCAACAGGTCTGCCTGAAACGCATCCGCCGGCTTCTGCGTCGGGCGGCTGGCGACATCGTCTACGACGTCGCTCCTTCCGATCTCGGCAGGGCCGAAAGAACGGCGTCGATCTCGCGGACAACCCGCGCTGTCTCGGAGTCATGCCGAAAGACTGGAAGCAACGCAATCTTGCCGACGTGGCGGACCAGCTTGTCGGCCAGGGCACGCTCGACCAGCACGTGGCGATTGCGGCGCGCAGGACCTGACTCCAGCGTGTCGACGACGACCGGAACTGGCATCGAGGCGTCAGCAAGCGCATACCAGACACCCAGGGTCCGCCAATACTCTTCTCCGCGCGCGTCCTTGGATTCTCGGACACAACTCGGATCGAGCACAGATTCCTCGGCTGCGGGCGTGAACGTGAACCACCCTGGAACCGGCTCGCCTTTGTAGATGACGGGACCGCGCCGATCGCTCGTAGCGCCCGGCAACAGAGCCAACAGCTTCGCGGAATAGGCAGTGGTCCCGGCAATCCCGCACACGCTGCCGCGAGGTCGCTGCGCGGCTTGCGGTGGAAGTTCGACGTAGTCGGGATCCTTGAGCGAGTTGGCGCTCGGTACGGTCTCGTCCGCCTTCAGCTCCGCTGCGACGAGCTCGTCGAAGTTCTTCCAGTCCGTCCCCGGCGCCGCGAGCTCCCTCGTGTGAAAAGACCACGATCGCACAGCCGCGGCTTCCGCCAGCCGCGAGACCTGCCGTACGACGTGTCCGGTCGCGGCTGCACTATTGACGTGAAACGCCACTGCTCGCGGCGAATCGATCGAACCGTACAGTCTGATCTGAGGGTCGGTGCCGAAACGGCTGATGTCTCCACCAAAGCCGACCGATAGGTAGATGCGTTGCATCGCTAAATCCCCAGCCGGCTTCGCATGGACGCGATGTTGGCGAGCGCGTCGGGAAGACCTTCTTCATCGGCGAGCACGGTTCTAGTGGTTTGCTCGAGGCGATCCATGATGCTGCTCGGAGCGTAACGTTCGTCGCCCGACCTGATGAGGTCCCCGACTCGCTGCGACGCACCCTCGCCACGCGCGAGCTCGGGATATCGGGTGTCCCAAATCTCGTGAAGCTGACGGTGCGAGCTGGTCGGCAACGGAACCAACCGTTGTGCTCGAAGATGCCCAGCGGCGGTGGTCGCACCCGGGACCTGCCCGGAATTGCGGAAGGCGCGAAGCAACATCCTGAAGACGGAGTGATGCCGTTCACGTCCCATCCACTCGTGGATCTGCGCTGCGGTCAGTTCGGTTAGCTCGTCGGCATCGCAGCTCGTGAGCCCGAGGGGGTCGATCCACGCGAGAGGGTTATGGGCATAGCCGAATGCGCGAAGGCCCGCCGAAAGCCGCAGCGGATCGCTGCTGATGAATGCCCCAGTCAGCGAATCGTAGTAGCGGAAGTTGTTGTAGTAGAGCCCTGTCTCCTCGTCCTCGTACTGGCCCGGCCAGCGCCAGGGGCACGCTGTCTCATCGACGTCGATCTGCGGCACGCCGAAGAGGTCGAGCTGCGCGCGCCAGGCGATCTTGCCCGCCTCGTCGACGAGCACGTTCGGAGCGCCCACCTGGTCGGGGATGACGGCGAATCGGCGGTCGCCCTCGAGCTTGGCGAGGGGAGTGAACGTCTCGGGCTCGAAGATCCACGTCGTGGGAGGTGAGGCGAGCAGGGGTGCGCTCCCAGCCACGTCGGCACCGCTCGCACGTCGGGTCGTCCATTCGTGCACAGGCGTGTCGCCGTCCCAGAGCCAGCGCGTCGTGCGCTCGGTTTCTCGGGTCGTCACGGTCTTCCGTATGCGCCTCGCAAGGGCGTCGTAGGCGAAGGTGACGATCGCGCCATTGGGGCGCTCGACCTTCGTGAGCAAACCGTGGCCGTTCCAGGCGTACTTCCACGTCCCGCCGTCGGGCCCTTCGGCGGGGCTCAGGGCAGGCTCGATCTTCTCGATCAGGTTCCCGTCTTTGTCGTGGACGTAGCGAGTGCGTGGGCTCGGGGCGTGGGGCTCCTTCGGGTTGATGGCGCCGATCGTCTCGGCTTCGAGAAGCACGCCGCCTGGGCCGTACACGCGGTCGGTGCGGTCGCGGGTCTTGAAGAGATTGCCCGCGGCATCGGGGCGCCGGAAGTGCCAGACGTCGGGTCGGTTCGGGTCGCGATCGTTCGTCAGGCGGAGGCGCGCGTCGTAGCCGTAGCGGATGGCGCCGTGTGCGGTGTCGGTGACGCCCAGGAGCACGCCGAGCTGGTCGTCCCAGTCGAAGGTCGTCTCTTGGAGCACGGCGTTCGGGGCATCGATCCGCCGCTGGTCGGGCAGCCCGAGAAGCGGATCGCGCTCCCAGTGCGCGGCCACACCTCCAGGAAGACGTCGTGCGACCTCGAGACCGTCCTGATCACGCTCGAAGGTGGCGCGCCAGACGACGTCACCCGGCCGCACGCTCCGCGCGTGCGCGAAGGGTGTGTTGGGCGGCGGCTTGGGTCTCGCCGACGGCGGGAGCGGGGTCAGGCCCAGATCCAGCGCGAGCGCGCGACCCACCTCGACGGACGCGACATCGCCGATCGCGTCGCGGCGGATGAAGAGGTCGAGCCCGAGGGAGGTCTCGACGCGTTGGCGGTCGCCTGCGAGGTCGAAGGTCGACCGAGCCCAGCACGGCGTCTCGGGATCGTCGTGCGCGACAGTCTCCTCACGCACGACGCGCCCACAGAGGTCGCGCTCGAAGCGGACGATGGCGCTCTCGTTCTCGATCGAGACGATGGCGCCCGCCAAATCGTACGCGTAGCGGAGGGCGGTGCCGTCGGAGTGGACGACCCGCGAGACACGGCCCGCGTCGTCGAAGTCGTAGACGGACTTACGCCCCTTCGGATCCCAACGAGGCTCGGGTCTTCCGGTGATCCCGCT
Organism: Deltaproteobacteria bacterium; assembly: GCA_020854145.1. Classification (GTDB taxonomy): domain Bacteria; phylum Myxococcota_A; class Polyangia; order Polyangiales; family JADZFZ01; genus JADZFZ01. The sequence goes on from JADZFZ010001081.1 coordinate 9,933, forward strand.
CGGGGTCGTGTCGCGGCAGCTCGGCAACCAGATCTGCTCGAGCTCGTTCGTCCGGCTGTTGCGGACGTAGCGCCGGACACCTCCGTCGAAGCCGACCTCGCCCACGACTTCGCCGCGCGGGTCGAGGAGAAAGCGGTACAGCTCGCCGAGCTCGTTGCGCACGCCGACGAGGCGCCCTTCGGTGTCGTGGAGGAGCTCGACGCGCGCACGCGGCTCGGGATCTCCGAAGCGGTCCGCGCCCACGACCGTCTCGCGGGCGGCGAGGAACCCCGCGGGCGCGTACTCGTAGCGGATGTCGTGGTGGAGCGAGTGCTCGCGGACGAGCTTGCCGTCTGCGTCGAAGTCGTAGTGGCGGACGACTCCGTCGAAGCCGGTCTCTTGCACCAGCTCACCGGTCTTTGCGTGATAGACGAGGACGGCGTCGCCAGGCAGGCGCCCGTCGATCGGCTTCTGCTTCTCGCGCGGGTTCCGGACGCGCACCACGCGCCCCAGCACGTCGTGAAAGACGCGCCGCTCGCGTCCATTCGGCGCGCGCGCGACGTGGAGCATCTTGCCTTCGTAGCCGTGCTCGGAGCGCGCGCCGCCGGGCATGACGACGGCGCGGAGGAGCCCGTGCTCCCACTCGAAGCGGGTGACCTCATCGCAGGCGTTCGTGCGCTCGACGAGCTGGTCCTGCGCGTCGAAGCGTGAGCGCCACACGCCGCCGCGTGGATCGGTGACCTCGACCGCGTGGTGGCGTTCGTCCCAGACGATCTCGGTCGTGGCACCTCCGGGAGCGACGGTGCGCACGACGTCGCCGCGCTCGTTCCAGGTGAAGCGCGTGGTCCGTCCAGCGAGGTCGGTGTGCTCGGTGCGGCGCGCGTGCTCGTCGTACGCGAATCGTTCCTCGCCGCCCAAGGAGTCCGCGATCTTCGTGACGAGGAGGCGCTCGTCGAAGAAGTACTTGCGCGAGGCACCGAGGCTGTTCGTCACGTACGCCCAGCGGTTCGCCTTGTCGTAGACGATCTTGTGGTCGTACACGCCGCCGTCGCCCCACGTGCGCGTGCACCACGCGTCCTGCGTCGAGCCGTCGTACGCGAACGAGTACGAGAAGCCGGTGCGGTTCACTTCGCGCACGAGGAGGTGCGCTTCGTACTCGTAGCGGAAGGCGCGGTTCGCGGGGTCGTACACGGCGACGAGGTCTCCGCGATCGCTGTACTCGTAGCGACGCCACTCGCGGTAGCCGGAGGCCGTCCGGGAATCGGGGACGAGCTGTTTGCCCCCCTGAGGGGGGCGCGGGGGGGTGACCTTGGAGCGCGTGCCCGTGTCGGGGACGAGGAGCCGGGTCAACCGTCCGTGCTCGTCGTGCTCGAACACGATGCGCCGGCCGCACGAGTCGACGACGAGGTCGAGGAGGGCGCGCCGGTCGTACCGCAGGTCGACCACGTGGCCGTTGCGGGTCCGGATGCGGCGGAGCATCGAGCGAGTCGGGCTCGCGTCGCCTGGGACCGGCGCGAAGTCGAGGATGCGGTTGTCGGCGAGCTCCACCTCGAAGTGGAGCGGGGCCGTGCAGCGGAGCGTCAGGCGGTTGTGTGGATCGACGAGCTCCTGTCCGGGACGGATCACCGCGTCGGAGAGGCCCGTCGTCGGCAGCTCGATCTCGCGGCCGTCCTCGGCCTTGTAGACGAGCTGGTCGAGCTCGAGCCACACGGACTGGTCGAGCGAGTGGCTCCAGCCGTGGCCGAGCACGCCATCGCGGTACGAAAGAGACGAGCTGTACTGCCGCTCGAAGGTGAGCGGGATCGGTCCCGGCAGCTCGAGGTCGGTGTCCCACGTCACGAGCTTCCCCGTCGCCACGTCCACCGGGTGCCCGGTCAGGACGCACGCGGCGCGATGCAGCCGGTCGCGCACGCGGTCGCCCGAGAGCCGCGCGAAGCGCGCGCTCATCGAGTCCGCGACGGCATCACCCGCCGCGTGGGCACCGCGCGCGACCCGCGCCCACACGCGCGAGCTCTTCTGCCAGCTGCGGATGCCGCGAAGTGCGGCGCCCCCGGCCGCGCCCGCGATCTCGCCGACGATGGCGCCACCCATCGCGAAGGCGACCGCCGCCGCATCGACGGCCGGCGGACCACCCGTGAGCACGGGCCGCCCTTTCGGGATGGCGATCACGGCACCGGTCGGAAGCGGGATCGGGTCGTGGTCGGTGAGCGTGATGTCGCCCATCCGCACGGCCTGCGCTCCGCGCATGCGCACGGTCTTCGATCCCATGATGAGATCGGCATCCCCCGAAGGCAGCGGCACCGTCGGCGCGCACCAGCTCACCCCCGGAGGGATCGGGATGACGTGGAGCACGCCGGGCACGTGCGTGCCGCTCATGCCCGTCGTCGCGACGGGTACGCCATTCACATGGACGGGTGCCGGAGAGCCTCCGCCGGTGAGCGCCCCGATCGCGGCGCCCATCGCTTCGCCCATGAAGTCCGTCACGAGCCCGATGTACGGGTGCGGGAACGGGCACGGCGACGACACGGGCGGCGGAAGCATCTCCCAGTGGATGCAGAGGCCGATCACCAGATCGAACCACGTCGCCTGGAGCGCCATCAGGCATCCTCGTCGTGAGCGAGCACGGGGTCACCCAAGAGGCGCACGGTGCCCTTGAGCTCCGCAGGTACGCGGTTCCGAGGCACGTCGGCGATGGACACCTCGCGGAACGCGGGCGTCGTCGGCGGGGTCGCGCCCTGCGGGGTGGGCGTGAAGGCGAGCATCGAAAGCGCGGTCGCTTCGGAGCTGGCCGCCGGTGCAGCGCGGTTGCTGGCAAGAGGCTCCGACTGCGGAGGCGTTTCGGTCGTCGCTCCGCGCAGCATCTCCGCCCGCGCGCGAAGCGAGGCAGCCTGGCTGACCAAACCGTGTGCGTCACACACGAGAGCGAGCCGCTCGGCTACCTCTGCGGTCGTGGGCGACAGCGCGGGATCGTTCTCCTCACCCGCGACGGCGAGAGCACGCGCCCACGCTTCGGCGGCTTGCGGCTCGAGCCCTGCGGCAAGCGCGGCTTCGCCCGAGAGCCGGTACCCCTCGAGCGCGAGCAGCGGGAGCCGTGCAGCCTCGGCATAGCTGCCTGCGTCTGCGAACGCGGCGGACGCGCGCGGGAGGTCGGGCACGGCGGCAAGCGCGCTCGCGCGTGCGAGCTCGGCTTGGCAGGCGAGCGCGGGAAGCTCCGCCTCGTGGGCACGCGTGCGCGCGTCGCCGTAAATCTGGATCGCCTGTCCCGGTGCGCCGGCTGCCGCGACGTAGCTCGCGAGCATGATCTCGAGCCGGATGCCGTCTTCGTCACGGCCATGGAGGAAGCACAAGTCGCGTGCCTCACGGATCGGCGGCAACGGGGTCGTGAAGCTCCCGCGCGCGGAAGCCGCCGCAGCGCGGAGCACGAGCACGCGAACGCGCTCGAAGAGCGTGGGCTCGTTCGGCTCCGCGTTCTTCGACGCTCGAGACGGTGTCGCGGGAAGCTCGCTCCGTTCGGGATGGAGCGGATCGGTCGCCTTCCACGTTCGTCGCAGAGGCGGGCCGACGCGCGGTGATGCCGCGCCCACACGCGTTGCACCGACGGCGTCTGCGTCCGCGCCCGCGGCGCGGTCGAGGTCGTCGGCTAGCCGCACGGCGCTCTCTTGCGCATCTCCGACCGCGTCTACCGTAAGCGCCGCACGCCCTCCGAGGCGGAAGGCGAGGTCGCCGAGCGCAGGTGCGTGCGCGACCACGACCCATCGCGCGCGAGCGAGCGCGGGACCGGCGACGAGGAGCGCGACGCTCTCTGCCATCGCGCGTGCGTCCTCGATGAACGCGGGCGCGAGGACCACGACGATGCCTTCGAGAGCACGCGGCAAGGCATCGAGAAGATCGCCGATCTCGCGCACGAATCGGTCCCCCGCCGACAGGGATCCCTCGGCCGTCGGTGGCTCGCGCTCGGGCAGGACGACACCCGCTCGTCGCGCCACATCGGCAAGCTCATCGCGACGCAACACGAGCTCGTCCGCACGAAGCCCGAAGCCGCCGTCCGCCGTCCACGGTGACTCGAGCACGACCTGCGGCAGCGCGCCCTCGTGCTCGGCGAGCGCGACGAACGCGAGCGCGTCTTCGCGCGACTCGGGCGAGACGACGACCTCGACGAGACGCCGGTCGGAACGCGCGCCGAGCCAACGCAGCGCCGACCCGATCCGCTCCCGTGCCACTCGGTCCACGCCGTCCCCGCCAGGCTCAGTTGATCTCGACGGGCGAGCCGCCAATCACGTGACCGCCGCTCGCCGTCGAGGAGATCGCCCCGGCTGACGACTCGATGCCGCCGGGAGTCAGGCTCACGGAGCTGCCACCGCTCTCGACCTTCACGTTGGAAGCGCCGACCACCTCGATGTTGCCGTCGGTCAGCTTGATCTCGGAGCCGCCCACCTTGATCGAGACGGACGCCGCAGCCTCGATCGCGAGCTCGCCTCCCGATATCTTCAGGCTGCACCCGGGGTTCTTGATCTCGACATTGCCCGCGGCATCCACCGTCACGTTCGTGCCGGCCATCGTGATCGTCGTCGGGCCTTGGCGGAGCTGGAGCTGCACGTCGGCCTTGCCGAGCCAGCTCGTCGTCACCGTGTCGATGCGCTCGCCGACGGTCGAGTGGTGGCTTCGTCCGGTGACCTTACGGCGGTGGCCCGCCTTGTACGTTTCGGTGACTTGCCCCGTGACGTCGACACCCCGCGTGCCTCCGACGGTGAGCGTGTCGTTCGACGAGATGGTCGCGGTCCGGTTCGCAGACAGCGTGTGCGTCTGATCGCCCGTGACCGATACGCCGCGCGTACCGCCGACCGAGACCGACTGCCCGCCGGACACCGACTCCGAGTGGCTGCCCGACACGCTTGTAGACCGGTCACCCGTCACCGCGTTCGACTGGTTCGCGCCGACCGTCGTCGCGTGGTCGTTCTGCACCTCTTCGCGGAGGTTCTTCTGGGCGAAGAGGTACACCTCCTCGTTGCCCGCCGCGTCCTCGAACGACAGCTCGTTGTGGCCGGCGCTCGGGCCCCCTGGCGTCGTCGCCGTGCGGATGACCGAACGCGTCTTCTCGCCGGGCAGGTCGCGCGGGTGCGGGTTCACTCCGTTGTGCACGCAGCCGACGACGATCGGACGGTCCGGGTTGCCGTCCACGAACGCGACGATGACCTCCATCCCGATCCGCGGGATGAACGTGAATCCCCACGCGGCACCACCCCACGTCTGCGCCACGCGGATCCAACAGGACGAGCGCTCGTTGCGCTCGCCTTCGCGGTCCCAATGGAACTGCACCTTGATGCGGCCGTGCGGGTCGGTGTGGATCTCTTCGCCCTCGGGACCCACGACGATCGCCGTTTGCACGCCGTACACGCGCGGTCGCGCACGACGCTTCGGCCGGAACGCGACCTCCGCGGGCATGCACTCGAAGCTCATGCGATAGCGATCGCGTTCAGCGGTCACGCCGTCCTGGTCGGTGATGACGACCTCGGGGCAGGCGCCTTCGTGCACGACCGAGGTCACGAGGTAGCGCGCGTCGCGTTCGCCGCGCGCGTGGCCCTTCAGCTCGAACGTGCGTCCCGGGAGGAATCCCGTGACGTCGCCCGTGCCACGGAAGCGCGGTGACACCTTCGCGCGGGCTTCCCTCGCGAGGCGCGCCTGAGGGCCCACGTCGTTGCGCCCGTAGGTGCGCTGACCTTCCGAGTACGCGAAGAAGCTCGCGCCGCCGTACTCGTACGCCTCGAGGTCGCGGTCGCGCGGGTCACGTCCCCGGCTCTCGCCCGTCACGTCGAGGCCGGGCGCGGTCCAGTCGTAGTCGCGGGTGACGACCGACGTCGTACCCGTCGCCGTGACGACGTCGAACGTGCGCACACTCTCGACGCGCAGCTCTGCTCCCGCGGGCGCGAGCTGGACCGCAGATCCGTCCATCGTCTCCACCGGCTCGAACGGCTCCGGGGCATCCACGAGCACGACCTCTTCGCGCTCGGTCGTGGGATCGAAGAAGAACGTGATGCCTTCCTCGGCGAGCAGCCGCGTGCAGAAGTCGTAGTCGCTCTCGCCGAGCTGCACCGTGTACTCGCGCTTCGGGTACTCGCGTGTGAGCGCGAGCCGGACCGTGCGCTCATACGACTCGAGCCCCTCGGCCATCACCTGTTTCACGATCTCGGGGACCGACTTCTCCTGGAAGATCCGGAAGTCGAACCGATGCGTGAGCGCTTCGAGCGCTGGCGCGACGCGCACGTCCACGAGCTGGTGGCCGTTCGCGAGACCGATCTGCGCGACGCGCGTGATGATCCCCGCGACCCGCTGGGTCAGCACCTCACGCTCGACGATGAGCTCGCACGACGCACCGAGGAGCTCCTCGGGATTCACGATCAGGTCATGCACCGCGAGCCCGAGCTGCAGCTCGTAGAGCGATGAGAGCGCTTGCGTGCAGCGCACGCTCCGCACCTTCCACTCCACGTCTGCGTGGTCGTCCGGATAGAACGTGTAACGGACCGTCGGCAGCGCCGGTTCGGAGGCGCCCGCAATCGCGCCCGCGATCGCTTCGATGCCTGCCACGGCGAGCGATCCGATCGCGGCGGCCGTCTGCACCGCGCCGAGCACTCCAGCGGCACCCGGCACGAGCGCGCCGACGGCTCCACTGCCCAGCGCAGCCGCGCCTGCGGCCGACGGTGCCGACGGCGTGGAAGGCGCGCTCGGCACGCTGGGCAGCTCGGGTGCCTCTGGGCTCGGCGGTGCGAAGGCAGCCTGGGACGGCGCCGTCGTCTCGGACAGGTCTGGAGCCTCGGGTGCGCTCGGTGGCGCGAACGCGGGCCGCATGGGCACCGTCATCTCGGAGAAGTCCGGCGCCTCAGTGGACGGCGCCTCGATTCGGCCGACGGACGAGACGTCGGGCTCGGCCGGCGTCGAGCGGGGTCGGATGGGGATCGTCTCCTCGTGCCAGGAATCGGCCACCGTCTCTGCCGCAGCTTCTCCTGCTCGGTCGCTACGATCCGTCATCTCACCCCTCCGACTACCGACGCTCCCAGTATCGATCCGATCCGCCCGCAGTTGCGTGATCAACGTGAACTGGTGCAGAGACGGGCGCGAGCATGAGCACTACGGCTCGCATGGAGTCCACTTGGGAGATCGTCGAGATCGAGAGGGAGGACGACCGACTTCTCCGCACCACGGGCTCCACTTGCGCCGCGGCAATCGCGTCGGCTCACGCCTTCTCGGACCCATCACGGACACGATAGCTTCCAGTCCGGCCACGGCGATGCGCACCAACCTCTCGCGATCACGCGGACCGAGCGACGACGCGACCCTCGTCCGCAGTCAGATCGGCCCGTTCACCATCGATGCCGTTCTCGGCAGCGGAGCGATGGGAGCCGCCACGCGACCTCCAGCCGACCGCGTTTTCCGTGCCGGCGCCCGCCGGCGTGGTCGACGAACCATAGTCACCTCACGGGTCGCCGAGCCTCCTCATGCACGACGGCACTGAGCTACTGCTCGACTACCATCTCGAGCCCCACGGCCGCATCCTTCGCGCGGAGCTTCGCCGGGCGCTGGACTGGGCGGGGATTCGGCGCCTACGGCGCTTCTGGAAGCGAACGGATGACGAGGTCGCGCGCTGGCTGATGGGCCTCGGTCAGACGACCCAGAACCGTGAACTGCAGGGCTTCGAGCACTACTGCGCCCTCGCCTCGGCGACCCTCCAGAGCGCGACATCGATGTCTCCGGGGAAGGTCGTCGCCGAGGTAGCCACCAGGCGGGTGTCCCTTTCCGTGATCGGACGCGAGGTGCTGGCGGAGGTCGTCCGTGGTGGGCCCTGGAGCGCTACCGACGCAACGGAGATCCTTCAGGTGCTCGTGCGCGTGGCGAAGCTCCCTGACGGCGAGTCGATCTACTGGGACACGGCGCGCCGCCGCCTCGAGCGTGCCGACGAAGACCTGGCCAGCGGCTTCGTGCGCGGCTTCTACCAGAACCTCTACTACTGCTGGCGTCTCATCCTCGAGATGCTCGCCCTGCGTCGAGGCCCTTGGGCCCGCCCGCGTCATCCAACTACGGATTACCTCTCCTCTCGACAGAGCGCAGACCCAACGATCGAGGCGGCACTCACCCAAGCGGCATCGCGACAGTTCGTCACGGGGAAGCACAAAGACTTTGCCAATGTCCTCGCCCTTCTGGCTGAGGCAGCCCTCGACATACCGGAAGCAGCCATCGAGCCCAAGAGCGTTCATCGGGGAGTCCTGATGAACCTCCGGCGCCTACACCGATCAGCTGCCACCGAGATTTCCCCGGCGGTCCGACGGCTCGTCCGAAGAGGTCGTCTGCCCCGCGATGTCCTCTGGCTCGAAGCCCTGCTCGTGCGGCTCTACCAAGCGCGGGAGCACGCCGATTATTGGCATTGCTTCGAGTCGCGTCTCTTGTCGTCCGATCGCTCCGAGGTCCGCGACGCCACGAGGTTGCTCCTCCGCGTCACCGAGAAGGATGGCATGAGCCGCGAGCTTCTCGAGGTCGTCCCGCTGCACCCGCCGATGAAGGCGGGACCCGATCATGCCGTGAACGGTTGGATCGAGACTCCCGACTTCGAGCTCGAGAACGTCTGCCAGGCCCTCACCGGATCGCTGGGGGACCGTCTTTCCGGGCCGGGCCGACGCCGAGCCACCGTCCGTCTTCAAGGCAGCCACATCGAGATCCGATCTGGTGGCAACCGCGTGCAGTTCCACGTTGCCACGGACGGATTCTTCGAACTCTCTCTCCAGCATGCCAAGGACGAGCATGCCGCTTTGACGCTGCTCCGAGACGTGTTCATCGGTGTCGTCCTCGAGCTGCAGCGGAGGCTTCCGTCGGCGACGATCCGCTGGGGTGAGCTGCGGGGCTGGAGCGCGGACATCGACGACCGCGTGTACGCCGAGGTCGGGCGCGCCAGTGCCAAGATGCTCGACACCGTCCTCATCGGGGACGGCTTCGCATCGCTCTATCGCGATCCCGAGGGTCAAGTGCACGCCTGGCAGCGCCCAGACGGTGTGACGCTCATCCTCCAGATTGGTGAGGCGGGACCGAAGCCGCTCCGCATCGTGCCCTCGAAGGCACGCGCCACCAAGACGCTTTGGTTCGGCCTGGAGCACAGCGAATGGCAACTGGCGCAACGCCCCTATTGGTTCGAGGCGCGACTGCACCATTACGCCTCGCTTCATCGTCTTGTGGCGTCGTGCCACGAGGAGACCGAACGGGCGCGGCTGATCCAGGAGCTTCGCGCGAAGCTGGCACGGCTCGGAGGGACGGTCCGTCGCGCCAAGCGGGCGCCGTAACGCGCGGACAGCCGTGGAGATCACGGCTGCGCTGTCATTCGCAGCGCTGCCAAGGGCCAAGAGCGGACGTCTCCGGCCGAGGCTCGCTGCATTGCCACCACGCTGCCACGACCCGCTCCAACGACGAACCGGGTGCATGCGACTCGGCGCCTACGAAGACCACCTCGTCACCCGGCCGAGCGGGACTCAGCCCTTGAGCTGGGCACATGACGACCGCTTTCGGGATCGACCCAGCGAACGCGTGCGGTCGATCCGCGATGTACCCGCGCATCTTGTGGTGCGCATCGGCGAGATAGCTCGGTCGCGTCGAACGTTTCGCATCGACGATCAGCTCGCGACGCGTGTCGCCACGAGCGAGCACGAGGCGGAGATCAGGGCGGAGTGGCTGGAAGCGGCCGAAGTAGTGGCTCATCACGTCGGCGTGAACGCCCCTGTCCGCGGCTTGGTCGTAGTGCAACGTCAACGAGAAGTCCGCGCCCTTCCACCGCACAACGGCGTCACGTTGCGGCTCGATGAGAGAGTCGCGTCGGTCTACGGGACCGATTACGCGCTCGATGCAGTCGACGAGGGCGAGCATGGAGAAGATCTGAAAGCGAATGTCCTCGTTGAGCGGCACGAGTGCGTGTCGCGCGAGCGCGTCAGCGAGCCGCTCGTCGACGGGTTCGGGCAAGAGCTCGTCGTGCACGTCGAGAATGCTCGCGGCGCGTCGAACGGCGTCGTCGTAGCTGGCGCGTGCCGCGGAGCGTTCGGCGTTGTCGGGACGGCGGAGGGGAACATCGCGGACCAACGTGTGCGCCGCGAGAGCAGCGGCAGCACCAGCCATGTCAGTGATCGTGGTGGTCCAGCCCTCTACCCGCGCAGCGGCTGGACGGAGGACGGTGTTCGCCGCTGCTCGCACACGATCCACGGCGTAGCGAACCGTGAGCAGTTCCGGGGTCTCGAGCGTCCGGTGCAGCGAGCGCGACAGGAACCAGCTGGAGTCCTGCGTCGCTCTTTGCATCGCCAACGTCCGCGGCCAGTCGACCGACCCGCGGACGGAGCCGCGTCGCTGCTCGACGTGCGTCTCGGAACGCACGCGGATGCGCCGGAGGTAACTGGGGACCTCCTCGAGGAGCCAGGCTCGTATCCGCTCCTTCGGATCGAGCAAGAATGCGACGGCGGCGAGTCGGGAGAGCGCATCCGGCTCGCGCGAGAGGCGGGCCAGAGCCCGCTCGACATCGGCGACGGGCCGAGGTTTTCCATCGGCGCCCTTGAGCAGGTACGCGAGAAATCGTTCCGCGAGCCAAGGCTCCCATGGGCCCGCTGTCAGCTCCTCATCGCTGTCGGTCGAGTCAAGCACCGAAGCGGACGTGCGGATAATACGCCGCAAACCGGCGGAGCGCGTGGTCCAGCGCTGGCGCATCCCCGGCGAAGAGCGATGCAAGCGTGGAGTGCGCACGTTTCGCGTCGCCAGCCTCCAGCCCCTCGAGTTGGGGAAGAACGAACAGTTCGAGTCCCTCGGATACGGCCAGCCTCGAAGGGCCTCTCTGCTTCACGTACGAGAGCACGTCGCGGAGCATGGACGGTCCGAGCGGAACGATCTGCCCAAGGCCGCCATCTCGCACGAAGAGGGCTGCGGCCAACTCGGCGATGTGCAGGTCGATCCCAAGACGCTTCGCATCGGTATTCGCGATCGCCTTCAGTGTCGAGTCGTCCGGGACCGGGACCTCGATGACGGCGAATCGCCGAAGCAGAGCGTACGAGAGTCGGAACAGTGTGGTCTTGTCGCGGACGTTCATGGTCGCGATGAGTCGGAACCAGCCACCCGGGTCGTAAGGAGAGTCGGGCCCAATACGCACGACAGTATCGTCGTCATGCGTGAAAGCGGTCTCGGCCTCGCCGCCGGCAAGCACGGTGAACATCTCCCCGAGGCACTTATCGATGTCAGCGCGATTCAGCTCGTCGAGCACCAACCAGCGCTTGTCCCTCAGCGCTCGTGTGAGCACCCCGGGACGGAACGTGAGCCTTCCGCTATCGGAGCGCTGCGTCCAGCCACCGATCGTGTCGTAGGCGGTCCAATCCGCCGAGGCCGTGGCGAGCATCGGAGCACCAAGGCCGAACACGTCCGCGGCGTGCTGCGCGAGCGCCTTTCCGACCGCAGACTTCGCGGTTCCGGGCGGACCGATCAACAGCAGATGTTTTCCCGCGTTGAGCGCAGCGCAGCACCTCGCGATGAGGGTCTCGGCGAGCTGCAGGTCGCCGAGTGGGACGTCGTCCGGGCTCAGCCGCGCAGGCTGAACGACGCTGTCGTCGTTCCCATGGTCCTCGATGGCATCGTCTCCTTGGGGGAGGTCGCGCTTGAACCCGTCGGGGAGTCGCTCGAATACGTGCCGGCCCGCTGCGCTCAGGCTCCACGCGCCGCGCTCTCCAACGAGCATGCCCATCGATCGCAGCCAGTGCGCGCGGCGGATCGGTTGCGCGGTCACCGCCCAGCTCATGCCGAGCCGACGGTTGAGGTCGGCGAGAAGATCCGCGGCGTTGCCTTCGGGGTGCCGCCCGTAGAATGCGAGCGTCTCTTCGAAACCGACGTAGTGCGCGACGAATGCCCGATACAGCACGTCCGCCGACTCACTCTCGAGCAACTCCGCGCCGGCCTCGGTGAGCGACCATCGGTCGGTGCTGTCGTCGCGGCGCGCGAGACCCAGCTGCAGCAGCGGGCGCGTGTAGATGTCGAGTCGCTTGTGAATGAGCTCCCCCTGCTGGCGGGCCCAAGCTTCGAGGTCTGCCGTGGTCGGGGTCTCATCGACGATGAACCGCAACGCCTCGCGCACGCCGTTCACCTGCTGGCTCCCCGGTCCGAACCATAGGTGCACTCCAGTGAGGCGCTCCCCGGCTGAGATCCCGTCGGGCCTCGGGTGGGTCCAGGTCTGTCCGCCTGTGCGGATCGGAAACGGAGCCTCTCCCTGGATCAACACGCCACGTTCCCGGTCGCGAAGCACGGTCTTGATGAGCCCGACGGTGAGCAGACGTCCGAGGACCACGGTTGGATCGGGCTTCCACGTCCGCGCCTCGAGGTCGTAGGTGCCGAGGTTCACCCGCGTGTCGCTCCCGAGCCCGCTCCGCTCGCACAATTCCCTTGCCCGACGACCCAGGTCGGCATTGCCGATGCCGGTTTTCTCCTCGGCGGCGCCGCGCTCGTAGAACGCGTTGCCGAGCGTGACCTCGACATTGGATCGGCCCTCGCGAATCGCGTCGCGGACGAGCCACTCGAGGCACGTCCACGCCATCTCCCGGCCGCCGTCCTCGCTCCAGACTTGGAGACTCTGGCCATGTCCGTGGTCCTCGGGCTTTGCCCGCTCGGTCGACGCAGCGACCATCCCGACGCGCAATCGAGCCGATCCACGCGGCCACGACATGGTCACCTGGGCGCGCATTCCGCGCAGCTCGCCTTCGATGCCGATGGGTCGACCGTCGATCTGGAGAGCCGTCGGCATCGGCCCCGCAACGAGGCTCGCGATCGCCGTCCTCGTGATCTCCGCCGAGTCGTCGAGTCGCGGAAGGCCCGATTTCTCCGCGGTGGCATCGATGTCCGACATGTTGGAGAGCGTACACGTCAACGAAGGCGGCGACCGCATCGTGTCGGGCTGGTGCGACGGGGACCGGGTTGCTCCTGCGGGGGCGGTGGTAGCTTCGCGTTGATGCATCTGGTCAGCGGAGGGCGACGCGAGAGCGGCGGGAAGCTCCACTTGCTGTGGGTGCCGGGAGTCGGGCCGATTCCCGTCGTTCCGGTCGTAGCCGGTCACCACCTCGACCTCCGTCGGCCGTCCACGACATCGATCACAACGCGCCCCTGCCCGCTGCCAGAGGCGGTGGCGGCTGACGCAGCTGCGGCGCCACGGCCGCGCAGGCGGCGGAGGGTGGGAGACGCACGCCGAGAAGAGGAGCGCGGTCATCACGAGGGCGGGCAACGTGCGTCGAATCGATGGCATCCGGCGGTCCTCCGGCGTGGACGCCGCCTTCTCGGCCCAGCGTCGCGTCGGTTCACTCCGTCGGCGTCCGGCCATCGTTCGCGTCGTGCACGGCGCCGACGCTCACAGCCGACGACCACGCCGATTCTTGAGCAATCGTGTCCGTTCTTCGCCCGGGCCTGCTCCGGGTACCGCCTCGCCGCTGCCCGTCTTGCCCGTCGCCCGAGCACGTCCCGATGTGATATGGCGACGACCATGGAGAGGCCCTTCGTGTCGGCTGCCACGGCTGTCGCGCCGCACCTGTTCAAGGGCGGGTTGGCGACGGACTACGTGGCACGGGTCAACGCCCAAACGGGAGTGTTGAACACCCTGCACATCCCTTCCGGGGCGTCCGTCCAGAGCGTGGTCCAGAAGGCTGCCGATGCCGCGGGGAGTCTGGTCACCGGGTTGACCATCGCGAACACCGTGATCGGCGCGATCAACTTGGGCGTCAGCGTCTACACGGCCTACCAGGTCACCAAGATTCGGCGCGCGGTCGATGACGTGGCGCAGGAGACACGGCAAGTCCGACTCGACGTCTCGCAGCTGCATCGGTTCGTCGAGCAGTCGTTCACGGACGTGCAGGATGCCCTTCGCGTCCAATCGATCGCCCTGGGAATCCTCCAGATTCAGCAGATGAGCACTCAGGAGCGCATCGGTCTCCTGCGCGAGGAACTGGTGGGCGGTCTCCGTGACGTGCATCAACATCTATTGGATGACGAAGCAGGTCGAGAGCGACTGCAGCTCGACCAACACCTGCGGACCACGCTGCGGCACTACCGGGCACTGGTGGACATCGTCGGGGACGGAAACACGCCCGACGCGGGTTCCGTGCGGTCGGTCATCGACAGCGCCACGGCGCTCACTTCGTGGACCGAAACGCTCCTGGCTCGTCTCACGCTTGGCGAACCAGCCCGCCTGCCGCTGCTGTCCGTCAAAAGGGGAGCCCTGCGTATGCTGCGCGACGCACGAAGTTTCGAGACGGGGGGCGGGACCGTGGCATCGCGCGAGGAGATGGAATTGGCCGCGGAGATCGGCGCGCAGGCGCGCGCCTTCTGCGACGGTCGGAACCTCTACGAGCTCGGTGTGGAGCGCGAGCCTCTGCTGCGCGAGCACATACAGCTTCGTCGATCTCTGCGGTACCGACCAGACCTCGCGGTAGACGAGACCGGGACGGCGATCTCTCTGTGGCCCGTCGAAGCTGTGCACTGGGAGGACGGCCTGGAACCCCTGCGCAGGCTCCAGTCCGATCCTACCGGAGAAGCCACCGAGACAATCAGCGAACTCCCCATCCGGACCCTAGCAGACCGCCAGTGGCTCTGCGATTGGCACGGTGTCTCGACACAGGAGTACTCCTATGTGGCACGGGACAAGGTCGCGGTCAGCGAGGTTCTGAGCTCCCTTGGCGTACCGCATGCCGAGAGGGTGCGCGTGACCAACGAGATCCTCGCCGAGCTCAAGCTGTTGGCAGTTGAATCGTCTCGGGAGACGGTCGCCGAGCATCTTGCCGAAGAGCTCGACGTCGCCGCCCCCAAGCTCGTCAAGGGGTGAGCCGATGGCCGCACGCGGAATTGGAGCAAAGCGCGATGCACCGCTCGCCGACCAGATGCGGGCGACATTGCGTTGCGCGGAGGATCGTGTGCATGCTTGGGATCTCCTCACCGCACGCGCCTGTGAGCTGCTGCGGAGCGAGGAAGCCACGGCCGTGCATGCCCAAACGCTCGACGGGGCGCAGCAGGCTGTCGACGCGCTTCGAGATGCCGTCGAGCGACCCACGGTGATCATCGCCACGACCGGGACGACGAGCAGCGGTAAGAGCACGCTCGTCAACTTCCTGTGTGGAGCTCGCCTGCTGCCGGCTGCGGTGCAGGAGAAGAGCGCCGGCACCGTGATCATCGAGCATGACTCGATCGCTCGACAGCTGGTCGTCGAGCCGACTTCCGGCGCAACGTGGGAGTTAGGAGAGTTCGAAGTTGCGAGCGCGGATGAACTGCGCGCGCGACTCGAGAGGGTGATGAATCGCTCCCGAGAGATGCGTGAGGCCGGGGTGGCCGGCGAGCCGCCGCGCTTCACCGTCCGCTGGCCGACACGCATCGGAGCGGACGCGCTGCGATTTGGGCTTCCGCCCGGCGTGCGGGTGACCCTCCTCGACCTTCCCGGTTTGCGTTACGTGGGTGACGACGCGAACGCGCGCCTGATTCGCGAGAATGTCCGCAAGGCACTGTGCCTCGTCACGTACAGCGCCGAGGACACCGACCCACGCAGACAGGAGATGCTGCTCGGGCAGGTCGTGAATCAAGTCCGAGAGCTCCGAGGATCTCCCGCTCGCATGCTCTTCGTCCTGAACCGCATCGACTCCTTCCGCAAGGACGACGGCTGGCCCGAGAGTGAGCACAAATTCATCGACCGGTTGACCGGCGAGATTCGGCGTCGAGTTGCGGCTGAGCTCGAAGAGTATTCGACCGTTGCTGCCAATCTTCGCGTCCTGCCGCTGAGCAGCGAGCCTGCGATGGCGGCGCAGTTGCTCCGCTCGGAAAGCCTGGAGACCCGTAACTGGGCGCTGCAACGTATCCTCGACCACTATGGCAGCCTGGTTCCTCGCGATCTCATGGACGAGCTTCCACGACGAACGGAGGCCATATCCGACCACCTCCGTGTTCTTGTTCGGGACGCCGTCCTGAAGCAGTCGCACGGAGCGGCCTTCGACGAGGCCCTGACCGCACATCTGCGCGAGAACCTGCCGGCTCTCCTCCTACCCCAACACGCGGCCGCAGTGGAGGATTCTCTCCGTGCGGGGGCGGGGGCGCTCGACGAGCACCTGCACGCTGCAACCAACGCCAGCGCGGAGCGCTGCGACCTCGAGCTGAAGCGCCTCGAGGAGATCGCCTCCAAGCTCGATGCGGCCCGTGACGATCTCGCGGAACGACTGGCACCGTTGACGGAGCTGATCGGAGGCGACGATCTCCAGTTGGACTCGGCAAAGGCTCGAAGTGTCCTGCAGAATGCGGCTCGAACTCTGGGCTTGGAAGAGACCGCGCTCGTCTCTTTCGTTGACTGGAGCTCGGCGATAGGAAAAGCCATCGATGGCTTCCTCGAGCCGCTACGCGCGCGCTTCGAAACGGCGACCCCGTTCGGGGGTACGATCGTCGGCTTGAGCTCCGAAAAATCAACACGCTTGACCGAGGCGGCCAACCGGCTTTGGGAGCTTGGATATGACGAGACCTTGTCCCGCACCGGTGCCACCCAGGAAGCCCGAACGGAGGCCGAGCGCGAGCGCCTTCGCAACCTGAACGACGGATTCAACGAGCTCGCCCGCGCCCTCGCGCCCGCGCTCGCCGACATCGTTCGTGCCGTGGCTCTCCGAGAAGGGGAACGACTCCACGACGCTATGGAGAGCATTCTGGGCGCACAGCTGCGGGAGCTCGAGAGGCGCGCGACCGAGTTGAGCCCCGATCTGCTCTCTCTGCGCCTTCCATCGCACTCGCTTGCAAGGGTGAACACACAAGTCGAATGGAAGCCGGAGTTGACGGCGGGATTCCCGATTCGGCAGGAGCAGCGCCGCGAACACGTTGGCTCGCGCAGGGAGTCGTATTACGTCGAGCGGTCGTTCCGGAACCTGTGGGGCCTCTTGAACCGCGAGAAATTTCGCGAGGTGCCCGTCCACGAGCTCCGGTCGGTGACTCGGGCGGACATTCCGAAGATTCACGAGCTGCTCTCCAGCTTTGTCAATCAACTGACCGCGCAACGCCCCGAAGACGCCGTCCGGCGGTGGCTGTCGATCTCCCTCGAAGACTTCGGCGCGCGGATTCGCGAATTCCACAAGTCGCGGATTAATCACTACCAAACCAAGTTGTTGGCGGAGCGTGCACGCGCAAGGGACCGAGCACGCAGCGAGAAGGAGGGCCTCGCCAGGATGCGAGCCGAACTCGCGGCGTTTGCGTCACAACGAGCCTGACATGGGAGACGACGTCAAGAAGTGGACTGAGAAGCTGCAGAAGCATTGGGGGAAGGAGGGCTATCTCGCCCAGGCGATCGACCTGGTGTGTGGGACCGACCGGGAGCGCGCGGAGCGCGTGAAGGGGAGGTTCGACATCGGCGACTCGGACGACGACCGCCACGATCGCCGAATCATCAAGGAGCTGCTCGACGCGGAACCAGACGCTCGTCGCGACTGGATTCCACCTGATTACAAGAAGACAATCTCGAACCAACGAGTTCGGGCAGCCCTCGCATTGGTCGGATTGGACCAAGTCAGCGGCCCGCGTGAGGTGGAAGTGATCCCGGCGGCTCGGCCACGTCCGCCGGCCGCTGCACGGGACGCCTTCCAAGAGTACTCACTGCTTCTCGCGGTAGCGGCGGCGAACTGGGCGCGAATCGCCGGGATCGACGACGCTCGAGAGCAGGCATGTGCCGCGCTCTCTGAAAGCGACTACTGGGTCTGTCTGGCTGAGTACGGTGTGCACAACGTGCAGGAGAGGATCGAGTGTCGTCCCTACGATCCCGGGGATCGCTCTGCTCTGGTGCTCGTCAGGTTCGACGTGAAATCACCGGAGTCCGATCTGGCGGAGATCGGCTTCGTGGGGAGCCTCGCCGATCGGCTCCGCAAGGCCGACGTCACTCCGCTCGAGCCGCGCGGTAACGTGACCTCGAGCCGAAATTTCGTCGACCTCGGCTTTCGGAGAAGATAGTGCGCCGAACCCCGAGCGCGGACGTGGCTGCGCCTGCTCGCCACGTCCGGATTGTCGTCATCGGAACGACTTCGGCGGGTAAGAGCACGCTCACGAATGCACTTCTGGGAAGATGGCTGTTGCCGTCGGGCGTGCAGGAGGTGACGCGTGCGGCGGTTCGGGTGCGCCACTCGCGGCGCGCGGACTTGCGCAAGATGAGGACCGCTCGTGGCACCCCGCGATTCTTCTCGTCGGATGCCGCGGTGCGGCGGGCTCTGGGGGCGACGCTGCAGGCACCAGGGAGCGCGATCTCGCTGGATGTCTTCATCGTACGCGTCCCAGTGTGCGACGGGCGCACGGGCGACGATGCCGTTCGCCACGCGATCGTGACCCGCCCGGGCGCTTCAGTCGCATTGGTCGACTGTCCGGGACTGAGGAGCGCCTCGGACGCAGTGCGGCTGGCCGAGCTTCGGCGCGCGTGTCGGGCCGGACACGTCGTTGTGCTTCTGCTCAGCGCCGAGGAGACCGACCCGACCAAGGATCGGTTGCTAATCGAGGCGGTGCTGCGTCCCATCGCAGATGGCGCCTTGAGCGCACGGCGGGCGATCTTCGTGCTGAGCCGATTTGATGCATTCGAGCGAGATGACGATCCCATGCGCGCGGTGGAGACTGCGGAGATGGACCGCGTGCGTGAGATAAGGCGCATGGCGGCCTCGCTCCGGCCAGGATGGCGGTTGGGTCGTCTGGACGTTCTCGGAGTGGCACCGCGTGCGGCCCTGATTGCCGAGGCGCTCGGCGTGGGCGCGCCGTGGCTCGACCACGCCGACCGTGCTGCCCTCGAGGAGGAGCTCGAGACGGTGGCAATGCGTTTCGTGCCTTGGGTCCGCGACCTTCCTCGAAGGTGCTCGCGCTGGAGCACCGAGAGTTACGCGCAGGTTATCCGCGACCTCCGCGTCGCGTCGGGAATGGCGGACCTCCTGAACGCCATCCGGCGAGCAGTGCGGGACGTCGAACGGCCGCCGGCCCGGCGATTGTACAGGCAGAAGCCGGTCTCTGGGGCTGGCTCAAGGTGATGCCGGCTCCTCCAGTCGTGTTGAATGGGCCGAGGGCTCTGGCTCCGCCCGCCATCGGCGTCAGCGGTACGCTCGACCTCTGGACCTGACCGATGGACACAACCCACATGGGCACGATGGGCTTCTGGTCGCAGATGCCGCTTCCGGTGGCGGAGCTCGGCGTCGACCTCGATCCGCGTGGAACGAAGTACCTCGACCAATGGTTGCGTGTGCTCGATGCCGGGTTGCGGGTCGGCCTGGCGATCGGTCTCGCGAGAGCCTGTCAGATTGGTGCGCTGTCGGCGGTCTGCCAGTCGCTGCTACCGCTGCTTGTCAAACCCAGCCTGGGCAAACGCGCCGACGCCATCGCGGTGCTCGAGGCCGCTGTTCCCGGCTCGACAGGGTGGAATCTCGACGAGCGGGCGGACGATCTCACCGAGCTCGCAGAGGCACTCGAGGAACGCCCTCGGAAGAGCGCTCCGAAGCTGCGCGAGGGTCTCAAGCATCTGGCGCGGGTGCGCAACGACGAGAAGCATTGGACGTTGACGCCGCAGCGCGAGGTGGAGGTGCGAGGTCCGCTGGAGTCGGCGGTACTCTGTCTCCTTCGGTCGAACACCGAGCTCGCACGCGGGCACATGCTGATTCTCCGCAGTATGAAACGCACGCAGCCGGGCGAATTCGAATGCGAGGCGTGGTCGCTCCGCGGAGGGAAGTCCGCGGTCCTGCAACACTCCAAGCCCCTGCGGTTCCCGGATCCGATCCAGGGCCACGTGTATTGGCGGTGCGAGGACGAGACGATCCTTCCTCTCGCGCCTTTTGTGGTGGCACCACCGTTTCAGGACGATCGCGAGTCGGCCAATGATCAGCACGTATTCCTATTGGACAGCATCGAACGCCGCACCGTCGTCCGGCGCCGTCCGCTCACGCGCGAGACACTCGAACCGCACGATAGCGGGGAGCTCGACGCATCGCTGCCTGGATGGCGCAACGCATACGCGCAGGCTGGCGGCCTGCCTGCACCCTCGGAGGCGCCGGACTCCCCCGGGCGAGTGCAGTCGAGTGGGAGTCAGAGCGCGTGGGAAGTCGCCGAGGTCGACGCACCGATAGCGGCCGGAGTGCCATCCGAACCGCCCATACTGCTCCCCCGCGCGCGTTTGCCGATGCCGTGGCTGGCGGCGGCCGTCGGCGCACTCGCCCTTACGGCGGCCGCGATAGCGGGCTGGTGGTGGATGTCTGGGGCACCGTCGGGGGGTGCCGTGGTGGCGAGCTCCGAGGAGACACAGCGTGCGGCGGCGACCCGCAATTGTCCCGCGCGCTGGACCTGGCTCGCGGGCGTCTCGAATCCCGCGTGCTGGCAAACCTTCGAGGCGACGTGGAGCGACGTTCGGGCGTGTGCGGACTGCTCGGTCCCCACGGCGGAGAATCGGCTGGTGGAGCTGAGCCGCCGTGCCGAGCTGTGTACGGATGGGGAGGACGAGCCTGCCAATTGTCTCTCTCCCGGTAGCGCCGAGCGTGTCTGCAGAGCGCTGGGGCTGCGCGACTTCGGTGTCGGCACCGGGCGGCTTCCGACGGCCGCCGAATGGAAGAATGCCGCGCAGTGGCCCGACCTCGACGCGCCGTCGCTCGTTCTCGCGCGAGCCAACGAGGGCGCGTTCAACCTCTGCGATAGTACGTTCGTCGCTGCATTCCCGTCGGAGAGGTGCGTGCGACCGACGCTGCTGGACGGCGGTGCTCGCGTGGATCCCCAACACCCGGATAGCTGGGCTCGCGTCGCACCGGGTGGTCGATTCCCGGCTGATCGTGTGAACGGGCTCTTCGACGTTTACGGGAACGTGTCCGAGTTCGTCAGTCTCGGCAGCGACCGGTGGGGCGCCGGGGGCCGCTCGTTTCTCTCCGGGATCGCCGAGCGCTCGGGGGCTCTCGTCGTCGGGCCACAGTCGCGGAACCAGCTCGCGGCGGACGACTTCGGTGCCCAGTACGGGTTCCGCTGCATCGTGCCGCTGGCGCCCTGAGGCCGACTACCGGCTGCAGTCGTAGCAGCTGGTCTCGCCCGGAATGGCGATCGCGCCGCATCGGCACCGCACGTGACCGCCCGAGTGTCGGACCGGCTCGGAGTCGTCCTCGCGCCTGGCGATCGGCGGCGGCGATGACGGACGCTCGGCGACCAGGAGCGCGACGTGCGCACGAGCGCGCAAGAGCACGAGCGTGTGGGGCGAAGGGGCGCGGCGACGCAGGACGCTCGGGAGAGGTCGCGCCATCATCCGTGGCGCTCCAGGGCGGCGCGCACCCTTCGGGGCGTCGGGTCGGTGACCCGGTGGTACTCGTCGTCGTCGCCGAGGACGAAGACGGCCGGGATACCGCGCACGCGGAGTCGGTCGGCGAGCCGGCTGCCCGCGGGGGTGTCCACGTCCATCACCCGATAGCGGATGCCCTGGCGGCGAAGCGCGGTCTTGATGGGCTTGCAGTACACACACCAGTCCGCGGAGAACACGACGACCTGACTCATGGTTCCTCCCTACGCGGCGTCGGCGCCGCCGTTCGCTGGAAGGACGCGTGAGGCGCCGCATTTCTGACGGAATCGAACTCCGCTCGCCAAACTACGTGGGTCGGAGGAGCCACGTCCTTTCGCGCGCCGAGGTGTCAGAGGACGGGGCTCTGGCGCATCTATGCGAACGATGTGTGTCTCGCGACGACGAGGTCCGATTCGGTGTAGTCCCCGACGCGCGCGGTCGATACTCTCGCGGGCCGTGGATGGGGAGGGCACGAGATGATGGACGTCTTCGCCCTACGAGAGCACGTCGTCGGCGAGTACCACCGCTACGTGCGGAGCTTCTTCGAAGTCCGCGACCCACGCATCCGTGAGCTCGTCGACCAGCAGCTCCAGCGTGGCGTGTTCTGGCCCGACCCGCTGGTTCAGCTCAATCCCACCTTCGAGCCCGGTCCGCCGCTTCTCGAGCTCGTGCGCGAGGGCCTGCTGCACCCGGAGTGCGAGAAGATCTTCGCCGACAAGGACGTGGATGGGACCGTTCGTTCCCCATTTCGTTTCCACAAGCACCAGGTGGACGCGTTCCGCGCGGCGCGCGCCGGCAAGCACTACGTCCTGACGACTGGCACGGGCTCGGGCAAGAGCCTCTCGTACATCGTACCGATCGTCGACCACGTGCTCCGACGCGGGTCGGGTCGCGGCATCCAGGCGATCGTCGTCTATCCGATGAACGCGCTCGCGAACAGCCAGATCGGCGAGCTCACGAAGTTCCTCGAGCACGGGTATCCGGCCGGGCATCCTCCCGTGACGTTCAAGCGCTACACGGGGCAGGAGCGCGACGAAGAACGGCGAGAGATCATCGGCAACCCGCCGGACATCCTCCTCACCAACTACGTGATGCTCGAGCTCCTGCTCACGCGACCGTGGGAGCACCAGCTCGTCGCGGCCGCCGAAGCGCTTCGCTTCCTCGTGCTCGACGAGCTCCACACCTATCGCGGTCGACAAGGCGCAGACGTCGCGATGCTCGTTCGGCGCGTCCGCGAGGCGTGCCGCGCCCACGACCTGCTCCACGTCGGGACATCGGCGACCCTCTCCGGTGCTGGCTCGTGGGACGCGCAGCGTGCAGAGGTCGCCGAGGTCGCGAGCCGTATCTTCGGTGTGAACGTGGGTAAGGACGAGATCGTCGGCGAGACGCTTCGCCGCGTCACGCCGCGCCGCGAGCTCGAGCCCGAGTTCGACGTCCACTTGCGCGAGGTCATCGAGCGCGGAGACACGCCGCCGACCGACTCCATCGATGCCTTCGTGAATCACCCACTGTCGGTGTGGATCGAGACGAACCTCGGCCTCGAAGAAAAGGGGGGCCGATGGGTGCGCTGCACGCCGCGACCCATCTCCGGCGACGATGGCGCGGGACAGGACCTCGCGGACCGCCTCCAGCTCCCGATCGACTTCGCCTTGGGCGCAATCATGCGAACGCTTCTAGCCGGCTATCGCGTTCGTGATAGCCATCGGCGCCCGCTGTTTGCTTTTCGCCTGCACCAGCTCGTCTCGAAAGGCGACGCCGTTTACGCGTCTCCCGAGGCCGAGGCCGATCGGCACCTCACTCTCGATGCGCAACAGTTCGTTCCCGGATCGGATCGCGCACGTGTGTTGCTCCCGATCGCGTTCTGCCGTGAGTGCGGACAAGAGTACTACCTCGTACGAAAGGCCCGAGACGGCCAGGGGCGAACGAGCTACCTGCCGCGCGACATCGGAGACCGCACCACCGACGACGATGGCGAGCCAGGATTCCTGCACATTCGCGCGCTCGAGCCGTGGCCCGACGGCGGAACCGAGATTCTCCAGCGACTTCCCGACAGTTGGGTCGAGCTCGACAAACAGGGCCAGCTCGTCGTTCGGCAGAGTCGTCGCGCGCAAGTGCCGCGCACCGTCTTCCTCGGCCCCGACGGCGTCGAAGGATCCGGCGACGTCCGGGCGCAATGGTTACCGGCGCCCTTCCTCTTCTGCCTGTGCTGCGGTGTGTCCTACGGCGCGCACCAGGCCTCCGATTACGGAAAGCTCGGCACACTCGGTTCCGAGGGACGAAGCACCGCGACGACCATCATGTCGCTTTCGACCATGCGGAGCCTTCGAGCCGAGACCGATCTTCCTCCGGATGCACGGAAGCTGCTGAGCTTCACCGACAATCGACAAGACGCCTCCCTGCAGGCAGGGCACTTCAACGACTTCGTAGAGCTCGTCCTCCTTCGCTCCGGGCTCGCCGCGGCGGTACGCAACGCCGGTTCCTCTGGCATTCGACACGACGAGCTCACCCATCGCGTCTTCGATGCTCTCGGACTCTCCCTCTCGCTCTATGCCTCGAATCCCAATGTCGAGTTCCTCCAGCGCGAGGAGACCGAACGCGCGCTTCGGGCGGTGCTCGGTTACTACCTCTATCGCGATCTCCGGCGCGGCTGGCGAATCACGTCACCGAACCTGGAGCAATGCGGCCTGCTGGCGATCGACTACCTGTCGCTCCGACAGTTCTGTGCCGCCAACGACCGATGGGCTTCTCTCCATCCGGTGCTCGCGGGTGCGTCGCCGGACGAGCGCGAGCGCGCTTGCCGGGTGCTGCTCGACTACATGCGGCGCGAGCTCGCAATTCGGGTCGACTACCTGTCGGCCGCGCACCAAGAGACGATCGAGCAGCAGTCTCGGCAATACCTGGTCCCCCCCTGGTCGCTCGACGACATGTCGTCGATGGAGCGTTCGACCATCGTGGTGCCCGGCTCGCGGAGCCGCGACGCGGATCCCACCGATCGCCTTCTCTTCCTGTCGCCGCGCGGCGGCTACGGTGCCTTCCTCCGAAGGCACGCTACCTTCGCCAGCTGGGCCGGCGAGCGCCTCCGGATCGACGACACCGACGTGCTCATTCGGGAGCTGCTCACGGCGCTCACGGTGCCCGGTATCGTTCAGCGCGTGCTGGAGCCCCGCGGCGACCTCGCAGCGGGCTACCAGGTGAACGCGTCCGCATTGGTCTGGCGCGCCGGCGACGGCGGCCAGGCCTTTCACGATCCGGTTCGAGTCCCGAGCGCTCCCGAGAGCGGTCTCCGCGCGAACCCTTTCTTCGTGGACTACTACCGTGCCGACACCTCCGTGCTCAAGGCGATGGAGGCCCGCGAGCACACCGCGCAAGTCCCGAGCAGCGTCCGCGAGGACCGCGAGCAGCGTTTCCGCGATGCCCGCCTGCCGGTCCTCTATTGCTCTCCGACGATGGAGCTCGGTGTCGACATCGCGTCGCTGAACGTCGTCAACATGCGGAACGTCCCGCCAACTCCCGCCAACTACGCGCAGCGGAGTGGTCGCGCCGGCCGAAGCGGACAACCCGCCTTCGTTCTCACGTATTGCTCGGCAGGGAGTCCCCACGACCAGTACTTCTTCCGGCGCCCCGACCGAATGGTGTCCGGAGCCGTCACCGCTCCCCGGCTCGATCTCGCCAACGAGGATCTCTTGCGGGCTCACGTCCACGCGGTCTGGCTGGGTGTCGCGAAGCTCGGTTTGGGCCACTCCCTCGCCGAGGTCCTGGATGTCGGGGGAGACGAGCCGACCCTGGAGCTGCAACCGAAGCTCAAAGCCGCTCTGGACGACCGGCGGTTCCGCGATCTCGCACGTGAGCGTGCGACCGACGCCTTGGGTGAAGCCGTCACCGCCGTGCTCGCACCTTCGGAGACCGTGCACGGTTGGATGACGCGTGTTCTCGATCAGCTCCCGCGATCATTCGACGACGCCTGCGAACGCTGGCGCTCGCTCTACAGGGCAGCCCTCACGCAATCGAAGCGCCAGCAGCGGCGGGTGCTCGACGCGTCGCTCCATCCACGCGACCGTGAGGCCGCCGCGCGCTTGCGCGCGGAGGCCGAAGCGCAGATTCGACTTCTCCTCGAAGTCGGGGAGGAGCAACACTCCGATTTCTACAGCTATCGCTATTTCGCCAGCGAAGGGTTTCTCCCCGGCTACAACTTCCCGAGATTGCCCCTCTCGGCGTTTCTCCCCGGAAGACGCGGAAGTCAGGGCCGCGACGAATTCCTGACCCGTCCCCGTTTCCTGGCGATCACCGAGTTCGGTCCGCGGAGCATCGTGTACCACGAGGGATCGCGGTACGTGATCAACAAGGTCATCGTCCCCGTCGATGCCGATGGCGCGAGCATCAATCGCCGAGGCGTGCAGTGTACGAGCTGCGGGTATCTGCATCCCCTCGGAGACGAGCCGGCGCCCGACCTCTGCGAGCACTGCGGCGCGGCGCTGCCCGGGGCGAGCGACAATCTCTTTCGAATGCAGAACGTCTCCACCCGACGCCGTGATCGGATCAATTCCGACGAGGAGGAGCGCTTTCGTCTCGGTTACGAGATGAAGACGGGTCTGCGATTCGCCACACGCGGCGGAGTCGTCTCCGCACAGGAGGCCGAGCTCGCCAGCGCGGATGGGATTCCGCTCGCACGATTGGTGTACGGAAATGCCGCGACCCTCTGGCGCATCAATCTGGGTTGGCGCCGCCGCCAGAATCGCGATCAGACCGGCTTCTTGCTCGATCTCGATCGCGGCTACTGGGCGAAGAACCAGGAGGTGGAGGACGACCCGGACGACGACGTCTCCAGACGGCTCGCTCGGGTCGTGCCCTTCGTGGAGGACCAGAGGAATTGCCTGCTCGTCGTCCCGTCGACCACGCTGCCCGCCCCCGTGATGGCGAGTCTGCAGTCGGCGCTGAAGAGTGCCGTCCAGATCGTCTATCAGCTCGAAGATCGAGAGCTCGCTGCCGAGCCACTGCCGAGTGACGACGTCCGCTCGCGGATTCTGCTGTACGAGGCCTCCGAAGGCGGCGCAGGCGTCTTGAGGCGGCTCGTGGAGGATCCCGGTGCTGCCGCCGTCGTCGCCCGGGCTGCACTCGATCTCTGCCACTTCGACGCAGACACGCTTCGTGATCGCCGACCACCCGACGCGGCCGGCAACGGCTGCGAGGCAGCCTGCTACGACTGCCTGCTCTCGTACTACAACCAGCGCGAGCACCGACTCCTCGACCGCAAGCTCCTTCCGGAGCTGCTTCGTACCTGGATGTTGGGAAAGGTCCGGACTTCACCTCGCCCGGAGCCGCGACAGGAGCACGTCGCTCGGCTCAAGCGTCTGGCGCAGTCCGACCTCGAGCGGAGTTGGATCGACCTGGTGGATCGACAGGGGCTCAAGCTGCCGTCCGACGGTCAGGTGTTCATCGACGCCGCGAACGCTCGGCCGGACTTCCTGTATCGCCAGGAGGGCGCGGCCATCTTCGTGGATGGGCCGGTCCACGACGACGAACGCCAACGCGGCTCCGACCGCGAGCAACAAGACGCGTTGGAGGATGCGGGCTTCGCGGTCATCCGCTTCCACCACGCCGTCGATTGGCTCGGGGTCATTCGCGGCTACCCGAGCGTCTTCGGAACCGTGGCATCGATCCCGCCGCCCGGGACCCATCCGCCGGGTCCCCAGGTCGAGGGCGTCGATCTCGAGGATTTCGATCCGCAGTGGCAGTCGCTCGTCGTCGCGCTCGCCGGCGATCCGGGAGCTCTGATTCGCGCCGTCGGCGACATCGCGGATCCGTCGGGACGCGTGGTTGGATCGTGCCCGGCCGAGGTCGTGGCGGGTGCGAAGTCCGTATTCGTGGTGGACCTGACCAGCCCCGATGTCGAGCGCGTCGAGGCGGCTCTGCTCGCCGAGGGTCGTGTCGTCGTGCGCGTCGATCCGGCTGCAGGCGATGCGGCCGAGCGCGTCCGCGCAGCACTTCGGAACGCGGTGCCGTCGTGACGACGCTGCTGTCGGAGTCCTTTCTCGAATCGGTCGGCCGGCTGTCCGCGGGCGCGAAAGCTCGCGTCTTGGACTTCATCGCCGCGTTCCAGAAGAACCCTGCATCTCCGGCCGTGAGTCTGGAGCGCGTGACGGGGGCACGTTCGTCTCAGGTGTGGGCCGGTCGGATCTCGAACGAGCTGCGCGCCATCCTCCACAAGGACGGCGACACGTGGGTCGTCCTGCACGCCGACCATCACGACCCGGCTTACCGTTGGGCGGGACGCCACGAGGTCGGCCGGCACGCGGTGACCGGGGCGCTCCAGGTGGTGGAGGTCGTCGAGCGCGTCGAGGAGCCCGTCGTCGCACGTTCGCGCGCGGCACCCGTGCCCGCCGGCCTGTTCGGTGGGCGAACGGACGATTACCTCGTGAGCCTGGGCGTTCCCGAGACGTGGCTCCCCGTCTTGCGATCGGTGACGAACGACGACCAGCTCCTCGACGTCTGCGTGAAGCTGCCGTCCGACGTGGCGGAACGCCTGCTCTCGGTCGCGGGCGGCGAGCTCGTCACTCCCCCTGCGCCCATCCCGCTCGATGCGCCGCTGACGGCCAGCCCCGACCTGCAGCGCCGGTTCTACGTGGTCGATGACCGCTCGGACCTCGAGGCGGTGCTCGATGCACCGATGGCGCGATGGATTGCCTTTCTCCATCCGAGCCAGCGCCAGCTCGTGGAGAAGGACTTCCACGGTCCGGCGAAGATCACGGGCTCTGCCGGAACCGGCAAGACGACCGTCGCCATGCACCGTGCACGGCGTCTCGCGCGCGCCGGCCGACGTGTCTTCCTGACCACCTATGGCCGCACGCTCGCCGAGAACCTCCTTCGCCAGCTTCGGGTCTTCTGCACACCCGAGGATCTCGAGCGCATCACCGTTTCGACAGTGCACGCACGCGCGCTCGCAGTGGCGCGCACCCGCGACAGTCGAGTCGACATCGCAGGGACCAACGAAGTCCGCACCCTCCTCGACGCGATGCGCCTGCGGCATGCCCCTTCGCTCGATCCGGCGTTCGTACGCGCGGAGTGGGAGTCCGTCGCGCAACTGCACGGTCTCGAATCGTGGGCCGAATACCGCGGAGCTCGGCGGACCGGCCGCGGCAAGCCACTGAGCGTCGCGGATCGCAAGCAAGTCTGGCAGGTCTTCGAGGCGGTGCTCGAGACGTTGCGCGGCAGGCGTCACTACGACTGGTCCGGCCTCTGCCGTTTTGCCTGCGCGGAGCTGTCTTCGGGTCGAGCTGCGAGCCCGTTCGACGCCGTGCTCGTGGACGAAGTGCAGGACCTCAAGCCGCCGGAGCTGCGATTCCTGCGAGCGCTCGTCGGGACTGCGGGCGAGCTCGTCCTCTTCGGCGACGCGGGTCAGCGCATCTATCCCGGCGGGTTCAGCTTGGGTGCGCTCGGCATCGACGTGCGCGGCCGCTCGACGATCCTCCGATTGAACTATCGGACCACGGAGCAGATACGGCGTGCCGCCGACCGCGTGCTGGGCACCGAATCGGACGACCTCGATGAAGGTCGGGAGTCGCGGCGCGGCACGCGGAGTCTCTTGCGCGGGCCGGAGCCCCAACTCCGCGGCTATGAGCTCGGCGAGTCCGAGACCGATGCCGCCGTCCGACGAATCCGACAGTGGCTCTCCTCCGGTTTGCAGCCCTCCGGCATCGCGGTATTCGCGCGCACCAACCGGCGGGCCGAGCAGATGGTCGGCGCATTCACGGCAGCGGATGTGCCCGCCGTGCTGCTCGCGGACGGAGACGAGCGCGCGACCGACGCCGTTCACGTCGGGACCATGCACCGCGCCAAGGGCCTCGAGTTCCGCGCGGTGCTCGTCGCGGATTGCTCTGCCGGCGTCGTTCCGCTCGCGACGATGCTGGATGCCCAGGTCGATCCTCAGGACCGCGAGACTGCCGAAGAGCGCGAGAAGCAATTGCTGTATGTCGCAATGACTCGCGCGCGCGACGAGCTGGCCATCACGTGGACGGGGCAGCCCAGTCCGTTCCTCGCGCCGCTGCTCGGCGGCTCGCACGTCGGAGAATCCCCATGAGGTTCGAGATCGGCTCGCTGGTGAAGGCCCGCGGTCGCGAATGGGTCGTGCTGCCCGAGACCGCTCGAGAGACCGACACGCTGGTCGTGCGTCCACTCGGTGGCACGGACGACGAGGTGACCGGGATTTACCTGCCGCTCGAGACCGTCGAATCGGCGCAATTCCTGCCGCCCGATCCGCGCGAGGCGCTCGGCAATCACCAATCGTGTGCGCTCCTGCGCGATGCGGTGCAGCTGGGCTTCCGATCGGCGGCTGGTCCTTTTCGCTCGCTCGCGCGCATCGCGGTGGAGCCGCGCCCCTATCAGCTCGTGCCGCTGTTGATGGCACTGAAACAGGACCCCGTTCGGCTCCTCATCGCGGACGACGTGGGAGTCGGCAAGACCATCGAAGCGCTGCTCGTCGCACGCGAGCTCCTCGACCGCGGGGAGGTTCGACGCATGGCGGTGTTGTGCCCGCCTCACCTGGCGGAGCAATGGCAGCGCGCGATGAAGCAACAATTCCACCTCGACGCCGCGTTGGTCCTCGCGAGCACCGCAGGCAGGCTCGAGCGCGATTGTGGCCCCGGGGAATCGCTTTTCGACCGGCATCCGCTGGTCATCGTCTCTCTCGACTACATCAAGTCGGACAAGCGTTGCGACACGTTCGTGCGCGCGTGCCCCGAGCTGGTCATCGTCGACGAGGCCCACACCTGCACCGATGCAGGCGCTGCTCGCTCCATCGGTCAGCGGCGGCACGCTCTGCTCCGGCGATTGGTGGATCCGCACGGGGTTGGCGCCGATCGCCATCTCTTGCTCGTGACGGCGACGCCCCACAGCGGCAATCCCGAGAGCTTCCGTTCGATGTTGTCGCTCCTCGATCCGTCCTTCGCGACGTTACCCGAAGACCTGGGCGGCGAGGTCAATCGCAAGCACCGCGAACGACTCGCGCTCCACGTGGCGCAACGTAGCCGTGGCGACGTGACGAACTACCCCGTGGGCGAAGACACCTCCACGCCGTTTCCGACGCGGAAGACCGCAGACACGAGCTACCTCCTGTCCGACGCCTACGCGGCCTTCTTCAAGAAGGTCGTTCTCTTCTGCCGGTCTCGTGTGCTCGACGAGTCCCTCGGGAAGCAGCGGCAGCGGGTCCGCTGGTGGTCGGCGTTGGCGCTGTTGCGATCGGTCGGCTCGTCTCCGGCGGCTGCGGCCGCGACGCTGCGGAATCGAGCGCAGACCGATACCGCCGAGTCGCCCGAAGAGGTCGACGAGCTCGGCCGGCGCTCGGTCCTCGACCTCGACGACGAGGGCACGGAGGGGATCGACGTCGTGCACGGAACCCAGGAGGGCGACGATTCCGATTCCGACGACACGCGTGCGTTGCGGAAGCTCGCGAAAGAAGCCGACGCCCTTCGCGGCGAGCCCGACGCCAAGCTGCGCAAGGCGATCGACCTGATTCACCAGCTCGTTCGCGATGGGTCGTCGCCCATCGTGTTCTGCCGCTTCATCCCCACCGTGGAGTACCTCGTCGAGGCATTGCGGGCGCGATTCAAGGACAAGATTGCCGTCGAGGGCGTGACCGGTGATCTCCCTCCGGAAGACCGCGAGGAGCGCGTCGAGTCCCTCGCGAAGAGACCGCATCGCGTGTTGGTGTGTACCGATTGCCTGAGCGAAGGCATCAATCTGCAACACGCATTCGACGCCGTATTCCACTACGACCTCTCGTGGAACCCGACGCGCCACGAGCAACGCGAGGGTCGAGTGGACCGCTTCGGACAGGAGAAGCGCGAAGTCCACACGGTCACCTACTACGGCGAAGACAGTCCGATCGACACGTTGGTCCGAAAGAAGCTGCTCGAGAAGCATCGGACCATTCTCAAGCAGCTCGGCGTCTACGTGCCCGTGCCGCAGGAGTCCGATCGTCTGGTCGAGGCGCTCGTTCGCGAGGTGTTCTTCGGCTCGAATGATCCGACCAACCCGAGGCAGCTGAACCTGGCGCTGCAGCAGGACGTCCCGCTCCTGAAGGAAGTCGAGCTCCGTTGGGACCGTGCGGTGGAGCGCGAGAAGCGGAGCCGCCAGCTCTTCGCGCAGCATGCCATCAAGACCGAGGACGTCGCGACGGAGGTCGCTGAGGCCCGACGTGCGCTCGGCGGTGAGTCCGACGTGCAACGATTCGTGCTGACGGCTGCTTCGTGTCTCGGCGCCACCGTTTCGTCGTCCGGTCCGCCATTCCAGATCGATCTCCGCGAGACGCCCGCGGCACTTCGCGACGCGATCGTGGACGACGAGACCTCCGTGCGCGTGGCGTTCCGCGGGATGGAGCGGGACGGCATCTGGGTCCTCGGGCGCACCCATCCATTCGTGGCGGGATTGGCGGCCTACGTTCTGGAGACCGCCCTCGACGCCAAAGGCGACGGGCCCGCGCGCCGTTGTGGAGTGGTGCGTACGAACGACGTGGCCAAGCGCACGACGGTGCTCGTCGCTCGGGCGCGTTACCACCTCGTGACCGTCAAGCCGGAGCAGCCGGAGCAGGCGCTCTTGGCGGAGGACGTCTTCCTGGCAGCCTTCGAAGGAAGTCCGGACGAGCCCGAGTGGCTCGACGAGTCCGCGGTGGCGCGGGTGCTGGCGGCGAAGCCGAGCCAGAACGTCGCGGTCGATTTGGCGCGCACGCAGCTCGGCCGAATCGTCGAACGGCTGAGTGTTGCGCGAGCGAAGCTCGATGCGCTCGCGAAGGAGCGCGGAAAGGCGCTGCTCGCGTCACACCGGCGAGTTCGCGAAGCCGCCAAGGCGCGAACGAAGACGGTGCGGGTCGAGCCGCACCTGCCCGCGGACGTCCTGGGCGTCTTCGTCTATCTCCCGGCCGGAGGCGCGTCGTGAGTCGCGTGTCCGACAGGGGTGCTCTCGAGGGCGTGAAGACCGAAGGCGGGCTCCTTCCTCCGGACCTGCTGCAGCGAATTGCCGCGGCCGACGCGAAGGTCGGGGGCCTGTCGGTGGACGACTACCACCTGGCCAAGAACGAGACGCTCGCCGAAGCGATCACCCGCTCGTGGAATCGTCTCCTCGCTGCCTGGGTGTCGTTCCGCGATGCGCGCGCCAGGCTGCCGGAGGGCGACAAGGCGATCGGGCCTACCCGCGACAAGTGGCTGTTGCCGCTCTTCCAGGAGCTCGGCTACGGGCGTCTCGCGAAAGCAGGACCCGAAAAATTCCGTGTCGGCGATCAGAGCTACGCAATCTCGCACTGTTGCCAGCATCCTTCGCCGATTCACCTTCTCGGCGCGGGCGTTCCGCTCCACACGAAGACGCCGGGCGTCGCCGGCGCAGCGACCGCTTCGCCGCACGGCCTGCTGCAAGACTTCCTGAATCGGTCCGACGGGCACCTGTGGGGCTTCGTCTCGAACGGTCTGCTGCTACGCGTTCTGCGAGACCACCGGAGCCTGACACGCTCGGCGTACGTGGAGTTCGATCTCGAATCGATCTTCGAGGGCGAGCTGTTCCACGCATTCCGATTGCTTTGGCTCGTGTGCCACCAGAGTCGCGTCGAGGCCGAGAAGCCCGAGGACTGCTGGCTCGAGAAGTGGCACGAGCTCGTCCGCGAGGAAGGAATCAACGCGCTCGACGATCTGCATCGCGCGGTTCGCGAGGCGATCACGGTCTTCGGTCGGGGCTTCCTGCGGCACCCCACGAACGTCGCGCTCCGGGATGCGCTGACTTCGGGCGCGCTGGACAAGCAGGACTATTACCGGGAGCTGCTCCGGTTGGTCTATCGGCTCATCTTCCTCTTCGTCACGGAGGACCGAGGCGTGTTGCTCGATCCCGGCGCGTCGGAGGATGCCCGGAGTCGCTACCTACGTTTCTACTCGACCAAGCGCCTCCGGGACCTCGCGCGCAAACGCCGCGGGAGCGCACATTCCGATTCGTGGCACGCGCTCCGCGTCGTGATGCGCGGCCTGGACGACGGTCTTCCGGCGCTGGGTCTCCCGGCGCTCGGGAGCTTCCTCTGGAGCCCGACCTGCATTGCGCACCTGGAGCCCGACGAGATCAGCAACGAAGATCTCCTCGCTGCAATCCGGGAGCTCTCCACGACCGTCGACAAGCGCAAGCAGCGTTTCCCGGTGAGCTGGCGGAACATCGGCTCCGAGGAGCTCGGGAGCGTCTACGAGCGGTTGTTGGAGCAACACCCCGAGGTGAACAAGACCGCCAGCACGTTCGAGCTCCGCACGGCGGCCGGCCACGAGCGCAAGACCACAGGCAGCTATTACACGCCGGCGTCGCTCGTCGAATGTCTCCTCGACACGGCACTCGAGCCCGTGGTCGACGACGCGCTGAAAGGCAAGTCCGGCAAAGCCGCCGAGGACGCGGTTCTCGCATTGACCGTGTGCGACCCCGCGTGCGGCTCGGGGCACTTCCTATTGGCCGCCGGTCGTCGATTGGCTCGCCGACTCGCCCGCGTCCGTTCGGGCGACGAGGAGCCGAGCCCCGAGGCGCAGCGTCACGCGTTGCGCGACGTCGTGGGGCGGTGTTTGTACGGGGTGGACCTCAACGAGATGGCGGCCGAGCTCTGCAAGGTCAGCCTGTGGCTCGAGGCCATCGAGCCAGGGCGACCGCTGAGCTTCCTGGACGGGCACATCCAGGTGGGCAATTCGCTGCTCGGCACGACCCCCGAGCTCATGGCGAAGGGCATCCCCGACGACGCGTGGACGGCCATCGAAGGCGACGACAAGGAAGTCGCGAAGTCGCTGAAGCGGCGCAACAAGCTGGAAGCGAAGGGGCAGCGGACGCTGGGAGGACTGTTCGACAAAGACCCGGCGGAGGAGGCGAATCAGATTCTCGCCAAGACACAGAGCATCGAGGCTGTGAACGACGAAGACCGTGGCGGGCTGCGCCGGAAAGAGTCGGCCTGGGAAGCGCTGAGGAACTCGCCAGAGTACCGACACGCGACATTGGTGGCGGATGCATGGTGCGCCGCGTTCGTGTGGCCGAAGCAGCGCGGCGCGATGTCGGACGCAGCGCCGACGAACGGAACCTGGAGGACGCTGCGCGATCAGCCGGACCGGGCGTTGGCGAAGACGGTGGAGATCGTCGGGAAACTCGCGCGAGAGTACGCGTTCTTTCACTGGCGGATCCGGTTCCCCCAGGTCTTCGGGCGGGGAGGGTTCGATGCGGTGGCAGGGAACCCGCCGTGGGAGCGCATCAAACTGCAAGAAAAGGAGTACTTCGCTGGGCATCACCAAATCGACGGCGCGGCCAATGCCGCCGCTCGGAAGGCGCTCATCTCCGGGCTCCAGCTCACCGACGAGGCACTCTGGGTCCGGTGGATATCTGCTCGACGGCTGGCCGACGGAGAAATGGCGCTTGTTCGATTGTCTCAACTCTACCGACTGTGCGCCGGAGGCGACATCAATGCCTATGCTCTCTTTGTGGAACTCGCCCGGTCGCTACTTCGGTCGAGCGGGTACGTAGGCATGATAGTCCCTCCTGGCCTGCTGACGGACGACTCGCGGAAGGCGTTCGCCCGTGATGTCATCGAGGGGCGCCGGCTCGCGTGCTTCTACGAATTCACCAATCGCGGATACCTCTTCAGCACTACCGAAAGCACAACCACTTTCGCCTTGGTAACCCTAACGGGCCACTCCAGAACTGCGAGGATCCGCTGTGCGGCGCATCTTTGGTCGGTTGCCGATCTCCGCAATACCGAGCGCACATACGAGCTGTCGTCCGAGGACGTAATCCGGCTTAATCCCAACACGCGGACCATGCCGGTTTTCGAGTCCGCCCGGAGCGCCGACATCACTGCCCGAATGTACGCGGCAACGCGAGTCCTGATTTGCGAGGGCCAGCCGGACGGTGACCCGTGGCAACTGCAGCTCACAACCATGTTCCACATGGCGGCCGACTCAGCGAATTTTCGAACAGAATCAGAGCTCAAATCGGACGGCTATGTGCCGACTGCAAACGTCTACCGGCGGGGCGCGGACACGTACCGGCCGCTATACGAATCGAAACTTGCCTATGCGTACAACCATCGTGCCGGCTCCTTTGCTGGCGTCCCGCAGGACGAGATCCTTGGCCCGCGAGCACGAACGATCTCTGCGAGCGAGGTGGCGTTAGCCGATCCGGCCTGGCAGATAACCCCCAGATACTGGCTGCTTGAGGACCACATCGACACCGAGCTCGCTACTCGGGGATGGCAGGCAGGCTTCCGCGACGTTGTGAATGCGGTCGCGGATGCCAGGTGTGTTTCCGCGGCGATCCTTCCAGTGGCCCCCGTCGGACACACCATCACATTGCTCCGGACTGGGGGTGGCGCACGAACAACCGCTCTATTGCTGGGCGTCCTAAATAGCTTCGCGTGCGACTACGCCGCGAGGCAGAAGATCTCCGGGTCGCAT
This sequence comes from Deltaproteobacteria bacterium, assembly GCA_020854145.1. Taxonomy (GTDB): domain Bacteria; phylum Myxococcota_A; class Polyangia; order Polyangiales; family JADZFZ01; genus JADZFZ01. Next base: position 45,666 of record JADZFZ010001081.1, read on the forward strand.
TTGAGCGCGTACATCGTCCGACAGCTACCGGCTCCTCCGCCTCAAGAGTTCGCGCGATCGTGCGTATGGGACGCCGGAGTGAGTCTCGGCGACTGGATAATACCGCGAGTCGTCGAACTGTCGTACACGGCGTGGGACATCGAGCAATTTGCCCGCGACTGTGGCTTCGCTTCTTCGCCCTTCCGATATGACGATGAACGGCGCCTCGTCATGAGGTCGGAGCTTGACTCTGCGCTTGCCCATGCGTTCAGGCTCAGCCGCAGTGACTGTGAGTACCTTCTTGAGTCGTTTCCGGTGGTTCGGCGAAGCGATGAGCGCCGCTACGGCGAGTACCGCACGAAGCGCCTCATCCTCGAGTGCTACGACGCCATGGCCGAAGCAGCCTCGAAGGGCACTACCTACCAGACACGCCTCGACCCGCCGCCGGCCAACCCCGGCGTGGCGCACGGACCGACGCCGTGGCGGCAGGTGGTCCGGTCGGATCGGGGAGCGCAGTCGGTCTCGGCGTTCGAGGTGCGCTACTGCGGCGGCGATGTCGTCGAGGTGCGCGGTCAGGACGCGAGCGAACCCGAGCTGCGCACGGCGACGGCGCACTTCGGGGAGCCGGAGTACGAGACCATCGAGGGCGGGGACGCTGACGGTAGTCGCGGCGACCGACGGCGGCTCAAGCTGCGCGGGTACTTCGAGTGGTTGACTCGGCTGGACAGTCTGCCGGCTCCGTTTCGAGCGCGCCCACTCCCAGCCCAGGAGCCACACGCGGCCTCGGCTGGCTCGGAGGACTCCCAATGACGTTCACCCCGGTGCAGCGGATGTTGGAGCGAGTCGACCTCGCCCGAGCTGATTCGGACACAAGCCTGTTCTTCGATCTGCTGGGGTTGGCGGAGTTGGTCGCGAAGATCCTCACCGCGTCTGTCGTCGCTGCCATCGCCGACGACAAGGATCGCACGCGGTATGGCCAACTCCACCGTCTCGTTCGGGCGGACGGAATCGGCGAATGGGCTGCCGTTCTGGACGAGACTGTCAGCGGTCCCCCTTCCCAGGGAATTCTACCCGAAGCACGGCCACTCCTGCGCGAGTTGAGCGAGAAGTGCCCGGCTGGCACGTGGCAGTTTGAGGCCGTGAGCCGCATGCACGAGTGCCTGCTCGTGGTGGGCGCAAGTCCAGAGGCACTCCCGGCCAAGCCCCAACTGAAAACGTGGTTCGCCAAGTTCGCCACCCTCCGCAACAAGACTCGCGGCCACGGTGCGTGCCCTAGTCGAGTACTCGCCGACGCCTGCGTACCTCTCGAGGCGTCGGTCCGCAGGATTATCGACAACTCGGCGGCGTTTTCGGCGTCGTGGGCCTACCTCCATCGTAATCTCAACGGCAAGTATCGGGTCACGCCGCTCACAGATGTGGCCGCTGCTTTCGGCAACTTGAAAAGCACTACGCAGCACAATTTTCCTGACGGGGTGTATGTTCATCTGGGTCGCCCCGTTCGGGTGGACTTGGTTGACTCCGACGTAGACGCCTCCGACTTCGTTGTGGCGAACGGAGGGTTCGGCGGCGACCGCTACGAGATGCTGTCGTACGCTACCGGCCAAACGCGCTTTGCGGAGTCGTCCGCATTTCGGCTGCCGCCGACGCAACTTCCGAGCAGCGAGACGGCAGGCCTCGGCGAGTTGGACGCGGTTGGCGCCTGCTTCACCAACTTGCCGAAAACGCCCGTTGACTACATCCAGCGACCCGTCAGTGAGGCCGCGCTGCGCGAGTTTCTGCATGACGACTATCGCCGGATTGTCACACTCATCGGCCGGGGAGGAATCGGCAAGACCAGCCTCGCATTAGCGTGCCTCGACCGCATCGCGAGGGAAGGCGGCCGATTCGAGGTCATCGTTTGGCTGAGCGCGCGTGACCTCGATCTCCTGCCGCAGGGGCCCAAGCGCGTTCGGCCCGACGTGATCGATCACAACGATATCGCTCGGGAGTACGCGCGTCTGCTGCAGCCGGACGAGGCGGGGCTGAAGAGTTTTCGAGCCACGGACTTCCTCGCACGTGAACTGGGCGAGGCAGCGGCTGGACCTACGCTATTCGTCCTCGATAACTTCGAGACGGTGAGTAGCCCGCCCGTTCTCTATCAGTGGATCGATAGTCACATTCGCCCCCCGAACAAGGTCTTGATCACTACGAGGCATCGGGATTTCAGTGGCGACTATCCAATCGAAGTCGGTGGAATGTCCGACTCCGAGTGCGAGAGGCTGATCGAATCTGTCGCTCGTCGCCTGCGCATTCAGGAACTGCTGACTTCGGACTACATTGAAGACGTCATTCGAGAGTCCGAGGGCCATCCTTATGTCATGAAAATTCTCCTCGGGGAGGTCGCGAAAACCGGAATGCTTCGGAAGGTCGAGCGCATCGTGGCGGAGTCGGACGCAATCCTCGATGCGTTGTTCGAACGAACGTTCTTGGCACTGTCGCCTGCGGCACAGAGAGTGTTCTTGACAGTGTGCGGTTGGCGCTCCGCAGTTCCACGAGTTGGGCTCGAGGCGATCTTGCTGCGCGCCGCAAACGAGAGGATCGCGGCCAGGGATGCGATCGAGGAGCTTCAGCGAAGCTCCTTCATCGAGTCACTGGAGTCTTCTGAGGATGGGCAGATGTTCATTGCTGCTCCCCTAGTCGCCCGACTGTTCGGGCAGCGAAAGCTGTTGGTGAGTCCCATGAAGACCGCCATTCAGGCTGACGTTGATTTGCTCCGGGCATTCGGGCCAACTACCCGGCCGGAGACGCGGCAAGGATTTGCCCCGCGACTCAGGCAAATGGTCCGGCATGTGGCCCGGAAAGGTGCCGGTGAGTTCGAGCAGTATATTCCCATCCTCGAGTTTATCGCGTGCAGTTACCCTGGTGCGTGGTTGGAGCTCGCTACGATGTATGAAGAGAGTTCTCAGCCCGACGGGATGGACCGGGCCATCTATGCTCTGCGGCGGTACTTGGAGAGTGGCACGCAGGAGTATGCTGGCGAGGTTTGGACTCGGTTGGCCGAGATTTGTCGGCGGACGGGTGACACTGTTGGGGAGTTGCAGGCTCTGATCGAGGCGGCAGAGTGCACTGGGGCAAGCCTCGAGGCGGTCTCGGCTGCGGCGAATCGCGTCAACAACCTGTTTCGTGTCGCCGCCGTCGACTCGAGTGAAAAGCACATTCTCGTGCGCCGACTTGTCGACGCCATGGCGGCGAACATCGGACGCGGCACCGCGACGGACTACTCGCGACTGGCTTGGTTGTGCCTGCATCTCAAGGACGCCGTGCGCGCTAGGAAGTACGTGGCCGCGGGACTTCAGTTGGACCCGACGAACGAACACTGCGTACGGCTCGAGGAGCGTCTCAGTGCCGGCTGATCTCGGGCGCGTCGCAGGGCTTCGCGTCCCGCGGGGAGATGCTCGCCAGTCGGGCCGCTCTGGCGTCATGTGGCTCGTGTGACTTCAAGGGCGCGCGCTGCCGCTGAGGGTATCACCCCTCTCCGGGAGCCTGGGACCGCGTACCCCCCGGAGTGGTGTGCCGGCACGCGGGAGACCGCGCGGCCGCCGGAGGTGCGCATCGGTGAGGCGCTGGCCGGGTTCGCCCGCGCACGATTGCGGGAGCGTGGCCCTCGAATGCAGGTGAGTCGATGACGCTCACGGGCGGTTGGCTCCTTCCTCCCACGCCGATCCGAGGCCTCGACCACCTCGGCGTCCAGGCGCCTTGCATCGCGCTGTATGCGCAGCTCCTGCCCGGGATCACCAACGTCACGGACCGCGCCCGCTACTACAGCTTCTATCCCTGGTTCCTCTGGTCCTTCGACCAACGCGCCACCGATCGCTCGGAAGAGTCCTTCGTCCGCGAGCTCCGCCGCGCCGAATGCTTGCTCACGCTCATCGCGAATCGACACTGCCAGGTCAGCGGCGAACCGCAGGTGCTCCACGACAGCGCGATGACCGGCAATCAGAAGCTGGGCCCTGCCGTCCGCGCGCTGGAGGCGGGAGCTGCGCTCGACCTCGAATCGTTTGCGGCATTCGAGGGGGACCGCCGGTACTTCAAGTCCAAGTGGGGCGGGTTCGGCCAGTACTACTGGGGATCCCTCCGCGACCTGCGAATCGTCGACTCCACCCCGAGCGGAGTGCCGGGGTACGACCAGACGCGTGGGGTCGCGCTCGCGCGGGCCTTCGAGGGAGGCGTCTCCTCCGATGCATTCTTCGAGGTGCTCGCCCGCGGCAGCGTCTCGCTCGATGAGCTCGACCGACTCTCACCGTTCTGCCCGTGCGGGTTGCGCGCGAACGCACCCGAGCTCGAGGCGTTGCTCGACGTGTTCCTCGCGCGGACCGCCGAGTATCTCGAAGATGGCGGTGACGCTCGCCGCGAGTCCCTCGCGCTCCTGCTCTCCATTGCCGACGCCTCCGGCGATGGCGTCGACGAGTGGCGGCTTCGCGTGGCTGCGTACTCGGGATGTTTGCTCTCGGGCCAGACTTGGGAGCTGCCCGCTCGTCTCCAGGCAATCTGCTCGCGGTGGGCAATCTACGAGCGCAACGAGCTCCTCTCCATCGCCATACAAGGACTCTTCTGGGCCGTCCTGCAGGCGATCGACGTCCATCGGCGGGGCCGCCTCCGCGGCGTGGCCGAGGCGGGCGACGTGCTCGTGGCGCTCGCGGCGGAAACCGATTGGGTAGGCCGGCTCGACGGGACGGTCGCAGCCGCCGTCGATCAGGTCGCGTCGTCTCTGCCCGCGCGCGGAAGCTGGGATGACGAGCGGCACGAGGAGCGCCTCGCCACGAAGGTCCAGGAGATTGCCGGGCGATTCGATTGCCAGGCTGCCGACTTGCCTGGGGTTGTCGATCGCGCCCTCTCGATTCTCGCCGCTCTGATGATTCGGCAGGCTGCCGAGGCCGACGGCTACCCATATGCCGGCTTCGACTTCGCGGCGGATCACTTCGGCGGCACCGAGATCGATCTCGCCTCTTTCCGGGTTCAATCGCCGCGCTGGCGAGGGCTCACGGTTCGCCATTGGCTGAGCTGGCTCGCCACCACGTGGGGAGTCGAACGTCATCTCCGCGTTGCCCTCCGGAAGCTCCGCGCGCAGAGCCAGGACACGTTTCGCATTCGCCCGCTGGACGACCGCCTCCAGGTGGTCGAGGTGGCCCCGGCGGGATTCACGGGGCCTCGGGTACGGCAGGCCCTCCAGATTCTCCTCGATCTCGGGCTCCTCACGCGTACCGAAACGGGCGCCATGGTGTCGAGCCAACGCGGACGTGCGGAGCTGGAGAAGATCCTTGGGTGATCTGGCGCTCCTCGACCGGCTGTCCGATGCCGGCTTCTCGGCGAGCATCGCCACCACGTACAACGTCTACCTCCCGTTCTACGAGCAACTCGTCCTCCGACGCCTGCGCGCCGCGGGTTGCCAACACAACGTGCTCCTCGTGGACGCGAGCCAGCTTGCGGCCTCCATCGCGGACGAGCACCAGCGTCCCCGGCTCGCTGGCATCGATTACACCCTCGTGCCGGTGAGCGCCGGAGGCGCCTTCCACCCGAAGGTGCTGCTCCGCCTCGGCAAGCGGAAAGGCTCGCTCTACGTCGGCAGCCACAATCTCACCCTCGCGGGGACGGGCCACAATCACGAGCTCACGACCGCGGTTCGTTACGACGGAACGGGCTCACGCGAGGCCGTCGTCCATTTCCGCGAGGTGATCGCCGAGCTTCGCGGCTACCTCGAAACCTCGCTTCCTGGTGTGCGCGAAGCCTTCGAGGCCGCCGTGCGCACGGCACCGTGGTTGTCGGGTCCCGCGCCGGTCTCGCCCGACACCGTCGTCGTCGGGAGCCACCGCGATGTGGCGACGCTCTGGACTCGCGTACGCAAGCTGGTTCGCGGCGCCGCGCGTCGCGTCCTGGTCGTGGGGCCTTTCTTCGACGAAGAGCTCTCTCTGCTTCGCGCGATTGCTCGGGATCTCCTGCCGACCGAGGGGATCTTCGTCGCCATCGACCCGGAGACGGTGTCCATCGATCCGACCGTCGCGGCCGCGGCGCCGTTTCGGTTCGTCGATGCGTCGGGGCAGCTCCCGCGGGAGAGGCGTCGGGACGGCGAGCGTGGCTATCTCCACGCCAAGGCGCTCTGGTTCCAGACCGATGAAGGGGAGTTGCTCGTCCTCGGAAGCGCGAATCCCACCGCGGCTGCGTTCCTCCTCGATCTCGCGAATCGTAACGCGGAGATCGTCGTCGCGCGCTGGTCCGAGGCGACGACTACCGAGCTCCTCGGCGAGGCGGGGCTCGGGCCGCTGCTCGAGGCGCCTCCCGTCACCGAGACCCAATGGGCCGCGCTGCACGCACGCAACGACGCCGACGGTGAGTCGGGTGACGCCCCCGCAACCGACCGAGCAGGCGTTCTTCTCGCGGAGACGGTCGAGGATGGGTTTCTCGTCGGCGGCGTGATCGCCGATCGCGTGGTCGCGCTCGACGACGACGGCACCGAGCTCGAGACGCTGCAACCCGATCCTCCGGCGGATTCCAAGACCCATGTTCCCGCGTCGGCCGAGACGCGCGACCGCGCGAGGTGGCTGCGCTCGACGACCGACCAGGGGTCCGTGGTCCTCGTTCACCACACGACGCGCGTCGCCGAGCTCTACGTGTCCAGTGCACGTCGCGAGCTCCGGGCTGCGCTCGGCCGGCTCGACGAGGATCCGTCGCAACTCGAGACGCTGCTTCAATTGACCGAGAAGGCGATCTTCGATTCGGGCGACATCACGCGTCCAGCGGTACGCGGTGACCACGGGAGCCCGGACGGGGTCACGGCGACGCCCGTCTCGGAGGCCAGCTCACTCGCAATCGACGCCCAAGGACGCCCGTCTGCTCGGCGCAAACGGAGGCAGATCGCCAGCGGAGACCTCGCCGTGCTCCTCGACGCGCTCATTCATCGATTGGGACAGGGCCTATTGTCGGTTGCGACGGGTGACGAGGGCAGAAGCGAGGAGGAGTTGGTCGGTTCGGACGACGACGAGCCGCCCATCGCCACGCCGCCGCTCGATCTCGACCTGTCCGCACTCGCGGAGAAGTGTCGGCGGAAGGTGAAGCTGCTCGTCAAACGGATGCTGGCGCAGCTCGACAAGGCCAAGGCTGCCCCCGACGACGCCGAGCCCTCGCGTCGTGCCGTCGTGCAGCTCGCCGCAGTCCTTGCCATCATTCGCGCGCTCCGCGCCTACGAGCGCCGATCCGAATGGCGGCGCGCGGGATTGCGCCTGCTCGACGACAAGGCCCTCGTCCAGCTCTTCGATTCAGCCAACGCGTCTCTCGTCCCTCCGGAGGATGGGATTCTCGCGCGTGCCCTCGTTGCCAACTACGACGAGCCGTTCGAGGAGCATCACCTCGTGATTGGCCTCCTCGTGTGGTTGGCGTGGGAGACCGGCATCGACCTCGAGCACCCGCTCTCCGCCACCCTGTCCGTCGAGCTCGACGCCGACCCGTGGCCGCCGCTGCAGTGGCTGCTCTTCCTGGCTCCATGGATCGACGACCACGTTACGAGGACGATCGAGGACGCCGTGCGCGCCACGCCGCGCCGCGGACATGATCCCGAACGCTGGCTTCGAGCCCACCTTCCGTGGCTCCAATTCGTTGCCAGCATCGAGCGCTCGCCCGACCCCTCGGCGACCCTCGGCGGACGCTTCGCGCGCGGGGACCTCGTGTGCCTGGCCGCGAGTCAGCGCCCGCGCGTCCGCCTCGTTCTCCGCGTCGACGACGGAACCCAGGGCGCGAAGCTCCAGCTGATGCGCCCCGACGGGACTCTGATGTGGATGCTCGCGTCGCGCGTCGCGCGAGTGCCCACCGAACCCAACGTGCATGCCGCAGTCGGAGCCCGGTGATGACGGTCGACGGTGACGCGAGCGCGTTCCTCGCGCGGCTCTGGGCCCACCTTCTCGGGGGTGCGCCGGATCTCGCGGTCGTCGTGCGGCCCATGGACGGCGGCGAGCGCAGGGCGTCGGGCGAATGGCGAGTGCCCGCTTTCGCGCCGGAGCAGATCAGCATCGGCCCCGACGAGCTGCCGTCGTTCGTCGCAGGGCTGGGAACCCGGAGGCGGCAGCGACTGCTCGTCGTGGCACTCGGATACCCCGGGGCTGATAGGTCGGATGTAACCGATCCGGTCGGAGAGGCCCTGGCCGATCTGCCCGCGGACATTCGGTGCGCGATCTGGCTACCCGCAACTGCCCTGGAGAGTCGGAGAACCGCCGCGATGCGCAGCGCGTTGAGGGGCAGAGCACGGTGGATTGTCTGGCTCCGCGACCTCGTGAATCCGCTCTTCGACATCCACGCGCTCTTCGACTCCGCACTCGTGGTGACCGGCGGAGCCGACGACGGGTGTATTCGCCTGGTCGACCTCCGTCGTGCCCGGACCCACGACGACGCTATCGATGCAGTCGCGCGCTGCGGTGTTCGGGGCGGTGGCGAGGTCGAGAACACGATCGTCCTGCGCAAGGACACCGTCGCGCTGGACGACGCTCCCTGGACGTTCCTCCGCTTCTCACGGGTCCTCTCCGATTCGCTCGCGGACACACGGGCGCTCGGTCCCACCGTCACGCTCGGCGACGTCGCCGATATCGCCCGTGCTGTACATCGATTCGAGCGCGCTCGAGGAGGAGCCGCGGGTCGTCCGGGATTGCACCGGGCATACGACGCGCGGTCGCTCCGAGAAGATGGTTCGCTGGGGGATGACATCGGCAGCCTTTCACCCGAGAAGATGCGGCCCGCCGCAGCCCTGCGCGCTTGTGACGTCCTGGTTCGTACGATCCGCCGCACCGGCGAGCCGCTTCGCGCCGCTGTCGTCACCGATGCGAACCTCCCCGCCGTGGCTGTCGGCAACCTCGTGCGGGTTCGATTTCGCGAGCCGCCGCGCTGGCTCGATCTGCTCACGTCCTACTTGGGATCGGAAAGAGTCACCAAGCGTCTCGACGCGGCGAGCTCCGGCTCCCACGTGCACGTTGCCGTCCTCCGGGAACTGCCGATCCCGGTCCCGAATCCGGAGGTGCTCGATGCCCTCGATCGCCTCCAACGAGACGAGCGACACCACCTTCGTTGGGCGGCGGAGCTTCAAGAAGCTCGACGGGGCCTGTTCCAATCGCGCTCGTACCGTGACGACGTCCCTCGCCTGCTTGCAGTCGCCCGCGAATCGGCCGACCGCGTCGAAGCCGCGCACTTCGCAGGAACCCTCGAGGCTCTGATTCGGGATCGGTTTCCCCATCCCTTCGCGCTGAGGTGGGATGTGCTCGCGACGCTCCCGCACGGGGAGAAGCGCTTCGGCAAGACGCTGGAATGCGCAGAGCACTGGTTCACGTACCTCGCCATCCTGGCGACTACCGTGCGGGTCCAGCTCGGCAAGTCACCCCTTGTTCAACCCAGCTGGGTCGACAGAGGCAATCGACTGACCTTCGACTTCGGCAAAGTCGTAGACATCGTGCGGAGCACGGCGGCCCTCTGTTCCAAGCACCCCGACCCGCTGGAGCTCGCAGTCCCCGAGCTCGCGCGCCTGCACGAGGCGTTCTGCGACACCGACGGCAAGTGGACCCACGCCGTCCGCGACTTGATGGACGTGCGAAACAAGCAGGCGCACCTCACCCGCCTGCCGCCGGGCGAACTGGCCGACCTCTGTCGGCGCATGTCGGCCGACCTCGCAGTCGTGTTCGACGCGTGCCGCTTCGTGACCGCCACGCCGCTGGTTCACGTGCTCGACTACCGCCTGGACCCGATGACGGGCGGGAGGCTGGCGACCTACGAACGTCTCGTCGGGATCAGTGCCGCCGCACGTCGAGAGACTGCGTTGGTGCAGCGCGAGCTTCCTCGTGGCGGCGTCGGGATCCTCGACAGGAAGGGTCAGTTCCACTCGCTCGCGCCGTGGCTCCTGCGCGAAGCGTGTGAGTCCTGCAAGCGACCGGAGACGTTCGTCTTCAGCAAGATGGACGGTGAGGACGTTTCCTGGGTCGCCTTCGAGACGGGCCATCCGCGCTTGCGCTCGGACATGGCTGCTCGTGTTCGCGCCGCGATAGGCTCGAACGACTCGGATGGCAGCCGATGATGCCCCGTCACCACTCTCTCCTTCGGACGCGTGAAACCTCGACCCGTCGTTGGTACGTGGAGGTCGCGTGACTCAGGACAAACCATCCAGTCGTCCGGCTGAGCCTGAAGCTATACCCGGGACGCGCCCCGGGATGCGCACTCTCCCCGAGCGCCGCAATCCCAGCGAGCTGACCGACCCGTTGGACACGACGATTCGCCTGGGAAGTGGTCGGCCTTCAACCGTTCTGCCGGTCGGCACGCGTGGTCATGTCGGTGGGGCCGCTTGCTTGGTGCCAGACGATCCCTCCGGGCAACGCTTCCTGCTGCTCGACGGGACACCGCGTAGCGTGGGCCGCTCGCACGACAACGATCTCGTGAGCAACGACCCCTCCATGTCTCGGCGCCATTTTCAGGTCTATCTCGTCCGAGACACCCTGCGCGACGGCTCACCGGACAACCGCTGGCTCGTCGAAGACCTCGGCGCGACCAACGGAACCTTCCTCGGAAGCGAGAAGCTCAGCCGCGAGGCTCCTCGCCCGCTGCCAGACGGCAGCGTCATCCGGGCCGGCGACCGACGGTTTAGGTTCTACCGAGCGGACGGCGAGCATCGGCCCGCCGTTCGTCGATTCCTCGAGGACCCCGACTCGCAGGTCTTCAACGCGGAAACCGTCAAGCTAGAGATCGAGCGCCTCGCGCGCCGGGGTGGCGGATCGCATTTGGCCTTGGTCGGCATCGACGACTACTCCTGGTTTGCCGAACGACTCGACGAGGTTCGGCGGCAGCGATTGCTTCAACACGTCGGGAGTCAGTTGCTGGCCGCGCTCCACGCGCACGAAGGCGGCGCCTGTCTGCTGGGCGTGGTGGAGCCGGGCACCTTCTCGTTCTTCCCCGCCGGCGCGCTGGCAGTAATCCACTCCGCGCTACGGGAATCGTTGGATCAAACCGAGTCTGTCCTGCGGGACATGGCAATCGGCGGCTCGATCAGGGTGTCAGCATCGCTGGTCCCTGTACCTCCCGACGCGTCTGCCACCGATGTGATCCAGCGCGGACTCGACAAGGTGAGACAAGCGACTCACGCCGGCGGCAACCGCGTCACCACCACGGATATTCGACCGCTGTGGGACAAGCGAAGACGGGACCTGTGGTTGGCGAGGCTTCCGACGATGAGCTCGGTCGCCCTGGCGAGCGCCGGCTCGACGGGAGGCACGCTCGGCAGTGACGTGGTTCTCCGATGGGTGGCGACTGCAATCGACGGCCTCCCGAGTGGCACGGAGGTCGCGATATGTCTCAGCGCGTTGCCGGCGTCGTGGCTGATCGCCGCCTCGTGCAGTACCGAAGAGCTCCGGCGAGTTCTCGCCAAGACCCCCGACGTCCGGATCCGCATGGCGGATTCGGGGCCGACGGCGAGCCGTTGGGTCGAACACGTCGAGTCGGGCTTCGTCGGCGCAGCCGCGCCGGGCCGTCGGCCACTGTGGCTGTTCTCGCAGCTCGAGGCCGACTACCGATCATCGTCCGAGGGTGAACGCTTGTTGAAGGCGATTCAGGGATTCGAAGGCATGCTCCGGTTCGTGGGCAACCTGACGATCGCATGTCTCGCGCATGCGCGAATTCAGTCCACGGAAGCATCCCGCGCGACTTTGCGGTCGGCGACGCTCCGCAGTCTGGCGCTCTCGAAGGCAGAGAGGTTCCCCGCCTCCGGGGAGTGGCTGCAGATTGCTGTGGAAATCGGCGAGGTCCTCGACGCGAGCGCCGTTCCGGCCGCATTGCGGGCACTACTGACGGATTCGAGCTGGATTGCAAGGTGTGGGAAAGCCGCCGCGCTTAGGGGGGAGCATGTCCACGGGCCCACTGGGCCCCGGGAGGCGACCGCCGAGCTGTGGGCGTGTGTGAAGCGGTGCATGAGCCTCTTCGTCGAGGACGAGCTTCGCATCGTCAAGGTCGACTCCGTGGAGGCGCGGCGGGGCCGACGCGATCGGTGGCGTGTTCATTATCGTCGGCTCGCATCGGCCGGGCCGTTGGGGGATGTGGAGGAGAAGGAGATCGAGGGCACTGCCGTGTCCCGCGGTCTATGGGCAATCGAAGGCAACACGTGGATTCCCCTGTCGCCGCTGCTGGAGCTGGAGCGGTGCCCCGACTGCAATCGATTCGACCTCTTCGCTGCGAAGGCATTCCCCCGAAAGGAGCACGCCTTCGGCATGGTGGGCCTGGTGGACCCACATCCGTGGAGAAGTCGAGTGTCCGAGGACGAGCCGGAGCTGTGGCTGCTGCTGGGGGCCCTCGCCGAGCCATCGACTGCCCCACCGGCGCCCCGAGATTGCGAGATTACGGGCCAGTTCAATCTCGCGCGTATCGTGGCGCTCGAGGAGTCCCACGGAGCCAACGCCGATCCGCGCGACACATTGCCCCTGGACCAGCGACGAGATCGGGGGCGGGACGATGACTGACGGGCCGGTGGGCTTCGGCGGGAGAGGTCAGGAGGCCGTCGGTCGGTTCTCGCAGGTCGTCCGAGAAGGTGCGGCGCGGTTCGATCGGAACGGCGTCGGGCGCAGAGGAACGGTGACGCCATGTACCTCCGCAACGTCAAGGTCAGGAACTTCCGGAGCTTCTGGAGCGAATCGGCCAAACCGGCCGTCGACATCGAGCTCGCGCGAGGCGTCAATTACATTGCGGGTCCCAACAACGTCGGGAAGTCGAACCTGCTCCGTGCGCTCGCAATGGCATTGGATCCTCGCGCTTACCCGTACGACGCCAATCTCGATCGCCCGATGGGCTGGCGCGCCGATACCCAGTCGACCGTGGTGCTCGAGTTCCGCACGCAGCCCGATACCAGAGGTCCGATCGGGACGCTGCTGAAGTACGTGGCCGCCTACGAGGAGACCGTGTCCGGCTTCAAGGCGCCGTCGGCCGCCTCACAGGGGAGGATCACGTTCTACGTCGAGCACGTGAAGGACACGCGCAAGGAGCTGTTCCTCGCGAACGGTGCCGGCGCAATCAAAGGCGACGCCCGGGCACTCGAGAAGGCACTCGCGCAGTTCCGTCGCGTCGTTCGATTCGTGGACATTCGCAGCGGCGAAGACCTCCGCAGCCTGCTGCAGCGCGGCTTCAAGGAGATCCTGGGCAGTGTCATCGGCGAGGAGCACGGCCCGGCGATGGTCGAGGCGGGTAAGTGTCGCGACGCGTACGTGACGGCGCTCGGTCATGTGCTGCGTCCCGTCGCGCGCCACGTGCAGGAGCGAATCGCCAAGTACGTCCGAGACGTTCAGGACGTCGATCTCCGGCCGGACGTGCCGAGCGTCGAGGACGCGATTGCAGGCGCGCGCGTCCACGTGCAAGACGCCGTGTGGACCGCCCTCGATCAGAAAGGCACGGGAGTTCGCGGAGCCACGTTGCTGATGCTGCTGTCCTTCATCGCGGAGAGCTCGCGGAAGGCCGTCGTCTTCGCCATCGAGGAGCCCGAGTCTTTCCTCCACCCGGAAGCCCACCGCGAGCTCGGCCACGGGCTCGAGGAATTCACCAAGCGCACCGACGTCAGCCTGGTCGTCACCACGCATTCTCCGTTCCTGTTCCGCGCCGACGGGCGCGGCCGGAACAAGCTCTTCACGGTCCGAAAGGTGACCGAGGGTCGCTCCAGCGTCGGCGAAGAGCGACCGGAGGTCGCTCGCACGGAGCTCCTCGGCTCGCAGGTCTTCGCCAGATTCCTCCAGCGGGCCGACGAGCTCTCGGGCAAGGCCCGTCTCGTCCTCGTGGTCGAGGGGCACACCGACCGCCAATACCTGCAGCTCGCCGCCGAGAAGACCGGACTGAGCTTGGCGGGAATCGACATCCTCCCCTGCGAGGGCGCGATGGATGCCGCGTTCCAGGCCGTGACGTTGCGCGGACTGATTGATCCCTCGACATCCGTCTCGGCACTCTTCGACGGCGACGAGAACGGCGACAAGTCCGCGAGGCTCCTGACGAGCAAAGGCTGGCAGAACAAGTCGCAGGTGCTGTGTTACCGGCAGTGGGTCGATCCCCACAACCAGCCGGTCGAAGCCGAGGACATGTTCCCCACTGCCGTGCTCGAGCGCTTCCTGGCCGAAGTCGGCGAGTCGGGCCACCTGAGCGGCAAGAACCAAAGAGGCAAGACGACCGAGTGGCACGTCGAGCTGACGGCACTCGGAAAGGACGCGTTCCTCGCGTGGCTCGGCCGAAACGCGGACGCGGACGCATTCACGCGCTGGAGCGCACTCATCGGCAAGCTGCGAGAGCTCGCTGCCCGTGCGGGGGAGGCGGGATCGCAGCGAACAGGCGACTGACCCGACCACAGCTGCTGGCGACCGCGACGTTGTCAGATGGCGGCTCGCTCGTACGTCGTGAGGGTATGCCTATCTCCTCGATCACCCCCATGAGCGTTACCGGCGTCCAACACCTCGTCGAGCGGGCCTACCGCGAAAGCGGCGAGCTCCAGTACCTCCGCGAGCTCGTCGTCAACGCCATGGAAGCCGGCGCCACGCACATCGAGATCGGCCCCGAGTGGTCCGCCGTCGAGCGCGAGGGCGTCTATCGCCTCATGGTCGCCGACGACGGCAAGGGCATGGGGCGCGAAGAGCTGCTCAAGTTCCTCAACACGTTCGGGGGTGGAGGCAAGCCCATCGGCGACGCGCACGAGAACTTCGGCGTCGGGGCGAAGACCTCGCTACTCCCCTGGAACCATCACGGCGTGGTCGTCATCTCGTGGACGCCCGAACACCCCGACGGCGCCATGGTCGTGCTCCGGCGCGACGCCGCCACCGGCGAGTACGGCGCGCACAAGTTCGAGACGGCCGAGGGCGAGGTCGACGAAGTAGTCGTGCCCGGGGAGGAGTGGGCCGCCACACGGCCCGAGTGGATCCGCGAACACGGCACCGTCGTCGTCTGCCTCGGCAACACCGGACGCGAGGACACCTTCGTCGGAAAGGCCGGCGATGGGGACATCAAGGGCATTTCGGCCTACCTCAACAAACGTCTCTGGACGATCCCGGAAGGCGTCGAGATCTACGTCCAGGAGCTTCGCACCGAAAAGCGCACCGAATGGGCGCGGAGCTTCGCCGAGGCGAGCGGATCGGGCGAGCGACGCTGGAATCGCCGTCAGATTCGCGGAGCTGCCCACTTCGTGGCGTCCGTGCAGAGTGACAAAGGCAAGCTCGACGCCCACCACACGATGGTGCTCGAGGACGGCACCGAGCTCGACTGGTACCTGTGGAAGGGCGAGCGTCCGAACGTGCACTCCTACGCGCACAAAAACGGCTTCATCGCCGCGCTCTACAAGAACGAGCTCTACGACACGTACAGTCACGCCGCCCGCTACCGGAGCTTCGGCATCACCTGCGTATTTCGCGCGATGTGGACGCTCATCTCGCCGTCATGTGGACACGCGTTTCGCCGTCACGTGGACACCGAGCGCGTAGTGCTTGACCGGAGCGAAGCGACGTCTGTCTTCGCAGCCTTCTTCAGTGGATTGTCCGGTTCTCCTTCTTGATCCGTTATGGCGGCTGGATCGATCGTCGGGGCGGGCCATGCCGCTGCGAAGCGCTCCCGATCGTCACCAGCTCGTCCCTCCCGGCCACCGCCATGGCGGCAAGGGAGGCATCAGTCTTTGTCCTTGGGCTTGCGCTTCGAGGCCCCTTGGAGGGCGATCTTGTAAGCGTTGTGGACCAGGCGGTCCAGGATCGCATCGGCGACCGTCGGCTCTCCGATCCAGTCGTGCCATTTGGCGATGGGCATCTGGCTCGTGACGATGGTGGAGACTCGGCCGTAGCGGTCCTCGAGCACCTCGAGCAGATCGTGGCGCTGCCGTTCGCCGAGCGTGCCGAGCCCGAGGTCGTCGAGGATCAGCAGATCAGCTCTGGCGCATTGTCCGAGACGCCTGGCATAGGTGCCGTCGGCGCGGCCGAGCCCGAGCTCGTCGAGCAGCCGCGGCATTCGGCGGTAGAGCACGCGTCGGCCCTTCCTGCACGCGACCTGCCCGAGGGCGCAGGCAATGTGACTCTTGCCGACACCGGTCGGCCCGGTGATCAGGACGTTGAGGTGCTCGGTGATCCATCCGCACGTGCCGAGCTGGCGCATGAGCGCGCGATCGACGCCGCGACCCCCCGACGTCTCGACGTCCTCGGGACATGCGGAGGGGATCCGCAGCTCGGCGTCTTTGAGCAATCGGGCAATCTTCCGATTCTCGCGAGAGCCGTGCTCGGCCTCGACCAGCAATGCGAATCGCTCGTCGAAGCCGAGCGCGGAGATCGCGGCCTCCTTCTGTTGCGCGCGCCACGCGTCGGCCATCGCGGTCAGCCGCAGCGCCTGGAGCTTCTCGATCGTCGGTTCGTTCAACACGGTTCCTCCTCGTCAGTGGTAGTAGTCGGGGCCGCGCACGTTCTCGTGCTGGATCG